>CAYGVJ010000013.1:0-56449 GCA_964353255.1 uncultured Solibacteraceae bacterium
GTGCACCGTCTCACGACGGGGCATGATGCCCATCGCAGCGCTTTCATAGGATCACGCAGGAGTGAGCACCCTTGAGCAGAGAAATGCAGAAACTCGGGCGACAGGCGAAACCGCCTGTCCCACGCAGGAGTGAGCACCCTTGAGCAGAAAAATGTAGAAACTCCAGGCACAGGCATTCGTGCCTGTGTTGGACCCTCACCGCGAGCTGCTCAGCGTACCGCCACGGCCTTCAACAGGCCCCAGTCCTGCGCCGGGACCGTGTGCTCGGAGTAGATGGCGACCCGCCCGGAGGCTGAAGCCGCGGCCGCAATGGTGCGCGCCAACTCGGCGCCGGTGGCGGTGGCCGAGGGCAGAGCCGTGCGCGAGATGTCCCGGTCCGCCATCACGTTCACGTCAAACATCAGCCGCCGCCGGTTCGGGACCAGCTTCAGATAGGTTCGGGCGAAACGGCGGTAACGGTCCGGCGGGTCCGCCCAGAAATGGGCCGGGTCCTCCACCTGGAGCGTGAAGTCGAACCTCTTCATCAGCTTTGCGATTCGCCGTGAATCGACGCCCAGCGCCGGCCGCACCCAGTCCTTGTGCAGGCTGTCCAGCACGGTCACGATGACCTCCCAGCGGCGGGCGCGGTCGAGCGGTTCGAGTTCCTCGAGCACCCGGCGGTGCCAGTCCGTTACAATCTCCTCGCGGTAGTCCAAAAACTTCCGGAGCGCCTCGGGATTACGCCGGTGGTAGTAGGCGGAGGCGGCGTCGAATAGCAGGGCCGGGTCGAAACCGGCGCGCCGCGCGAACTGGCGCCGCACCTCCTCGTTCATCGGTACGAAACGGTCGGCGCGGAGGTAGTCGGTGAAATCGGTGTCGTAGTTTAGCTCGGTGATGTTCACCCCGTCCCAGGCGTGCGCCTGAAGCAAGCTGCTCATCCAATCCATCGCTGCCCGAAAGCATGCGGGGTTCTGGAAGTTCAGCGAGTAGCGCCAGCCCACGCGGCCGTCGGTCCCGGTGGCCGTGCGCTCACGCCATTCCGGGTGACGGTCCCACATCTGGCGCGTCGCCGCGGGAAAGGCAAACCAAGCGTAGACCTTCAGGCCGTGGCGGTGACAGGCCTCGACAAGCGCCCCATAGGGGAAGGGCTCCAGCCAGGCGGCCGCGTAGATGACGCGGATTCCCCACTGGCGCCAGGCCGCGGCCAGGCGGTCGGGGTCGTCGCCCGCCCGGAAACTCGGGTCAAAGTAAGCCTCGATCTGCGGGCCGCCTGCCGGGGCGCGCCCACCGAAGGTCTCGCTCAGGTAGTTGGGGAAGTAAGGGTAGTGGCTGCTGGCGTCCGGGGTGTGCGGATCAAGCGGCGCGGCCAAGTAGAGGTAGCGTCCCGCCCCGTGCCGGCCCGTCACGGCCAGCGCCTGCCCGCTATCCTTGTCCACCATGAACGCCCGCGCGCCTTCCGGCGCCCTGAAGCGCTCCACTGGATCGCGCCCCTGCCAACGCAGCGGCATCCCAGGGAAGAGCAGATCCGTGACGGCGGAGACCGAGACGACCTGGCCCAACCAGCGGAAGCCCAGCGTAGTGAGCCATTCCTGGCGGCCGTCGGCCACCACCGAGCCGCCCGCCGCGAGATGAAGGAGGATGGCCTGCTGTTGTTTTTCGCTGAGGCGGAGGCCGGCTCCGCGTGGAAGCACCAACACGGTCCCCGGCTCAGCCGGCGGGTTGGAGAAAGCCGCCAGCTTGAGGCGGCGGATCTCGTAGCCGAAGGACTCCAGAACCGCGCGGTAGCTCTGCTGGTTGTTCGCCTCGGCGACGGCCGGCCGGTCCAGCCAGAGGATCGCGGCTTTCTGGGCTGAAGCCGGCAGGCTCAGCGCCGTTGCCAACACCAGTGCCCCCGCCGGGGCGGCGAGCCGTCGCGCGCAAGCTCGTGAGGCGTGGAACATCTTTGCGAGACGCCCCTAGCGTGGGGGCTCAAACCGTGAGCGGGTACCTGCCGTACCTGAACGCGGCCCGGCGCATGGCGTTGAAGTTGTCCAGCGGCACGTAGTAGGTCACCGAGTTGCTGGACCCCAGGCAGTAGCCGCCTTCCCTCCCCACCGTTCGGATGCGCTCCTTCACCTCGGCCTCGACTTCCGCCGGCGTCCCCCGCGTGAGCGTGTAGCCGAGATCGATATTGCCGATCAGGCAGACGCGGTCCCCGATCTTCTTCTTCACCTCCACTATGTCCATGGCCTTCGGCTCGATGGGGTGCAACGCGTTGAACCCGCAGGCCAGGATGTCCTCCAGCACGGGGTCGAGCCGGCCGTCGGAATGGAAGACGTTCGGCAGACCGCGCTCCCGCGCCAGGGTGCAGGCCCAGCGGTACCAGGGGAAGACGAATTCGCGGAAGTGCTGCGGCGCAACCATCAACGCTGTGGAGTAAGCCAGGTCATCGGGATGCGCGACGGCGCCCACCACGTCGAACTCGAGCAGGCGCAGCAGCACGCGGCTCTGGATGTCCCAGATGCGGTCGTACATGCGGCGGATCAACTCGGGTTGCTCGGCGAGCGCGAAGCAGAAGGTCTCCATCCCCATCAGCGTCCAGACGGCGGTGTAGGTCCAGCCCATATAGGCGACCACCTTCATCCCCGTCGGCAGGTACGCCTTCACTTCCTCGAAGGCGGAGAGGTCCATGCGCTCCGGATCGGGCCACGGGAAGCGCTCGAACTCCTCCAGGCTGGTGACGACCCCCTTGCCTTCCTCGGCCCAGGCGATGGTCCGCTCCTCGGTCGAGTAGAGGCTGTAAGCGGCGCGGCCCTGGCGCTGACGGGCGGTGCTGACTCCTTTCTCCGACACCGACAGGCCCGGGCGGATGATGCTGCGGATCCCGGCCTGGAGCGGGACAAAGTCGTAGCCCGCGGTTGCCCAGAACTCGACTTCGTCCTGGAGGGTCCGGATGGGGCGCCCGAGGAAGGCGGCCTTGACGTCGCCGTCCACGCTGAACTCGACGATCGGGACGTAGTCCGGCAGACCCTCTCGCAGCAGCGTGCGCCGGAGGTTGTCGAAGTTGGGCTTGCGCGTCTCTTCCATGGGGGCCTGTGGGGGCATTGTTTCACGACCCCTGCAATCCCATCAAGAAACTCACGAACGGCCCGAAGCACTGGGGGCAACGCTCGGCGAGCTCCCGGTAGTTGCTCGAACCCAGAATCAGTGGCAGGTCGCTTGTCCCAACGTAACGTGTGCCATGCTCCTCGAAAAGTCTCTCGATGATCTTCCGGGGCGGCCGGTCGTGGTCTTGATCCTCGACCGGCGTGCGCCACTGGGGCGTGATCGAACTGATTCCAAGACGCCGACGCAAGCCTTCTTCGGCGGCCAGCAGGAGCACTTCCACGTCATACTTGAAGCAGAACACCTGGAAGCGAGACTCCAGCTCGGCTGGGTTTCCGACACGCTTCTGCCGAAGGGCGTTGCGGAAGTTCTCCGCGACACCTCGGGTCAACTCGTCCACCGTCTCGTGCGGGAAAGGTTTGTTCCTCGGGTAGAGGTCCGGCAGGGCCACAACAACGGCGTAGGGGTCGTTGAGCAGGATGTTCGCCGCCTTTATGGGGACCTTTGTCAGGACCGAGGTCTTCCTGTCACCCTTGGGTGACTCGAAGAACTGGATATCGACGCCCGCCTGTCGCTTTTCCTCGATCAGGGGCCGTAGCAGAGCTTCCATGCCCAACTTGTCAGAGGCCCCCTCGACGTAGGCGATGACTCTCATGCCAGGCGTTCCAGCTCGTCACTGCGGTGCATGACCTCGATCTCGTCCGGGCCGAAGTCCGCCAGGTTCTGGACGAGGATCTTCGAGTCCTGCGGCTTGAGGAATTTCGCCTCCCCGTTCTCCTTGCGGAAAACCGCTATTCGGGAGATGTCGAACTGAGTGAGGAAATATGAGGAGTGAGTGGCCAGCAGAAGCTGGGTGCGCTCCGAGGCCTTCTCGAACAGCCCTGCCAGAACGGGCAACGTGCGGGGATGGACCCCTTGGTCCGGCTCGTCGATGCAGATGAGAGGGGGCGGATCGGGTTGCAGGCAGAGCACCATCCAGCAAATCAACCGGAGTATGCCGTCGGACAGATCGGCAAGGCTGAGGTCGCCTTCAATGCCGTCCTCCTGCCAGAACGCAATCACCTCACCGGGGCCACCCCGTGCCTTCACTCGCAAGTTTTTGAAGCCAGGCACCGCCGACCGGATGTGGGTCTGCAACTCGTCGAACAGACCTTGGTGCTCGGTGAACAAGTAGTGCAAGAGCGCACTGAGATTCCCAGCGTCTTCGTGGAGAACGGGCTGCTGCTCAGTCGGGACCGATTTTCGTATCTTGTGGTTCGCAATATTGAAGGAACTGTAGAATCGCCAGTCGCGTATGTACTCGCGTAGGTTGTACAGGGTGACCAACGCAGGGTTTGTCGCGGTGCCTAGCGCGAGCTGGTTCGGTCGTTGCAGCAGGATCTTCTGCGGAGCGAGTCTTCCCGACTCCGCATCCTGGATGAGGCCCTGGCGCTCTCTGACGTTCATGAACAGGTAGGGTTTCGTTCCCCGAGGGGGCGCGGTGATGACACGTTCAAACGAAACGTGCGTACGGCCCACCGGTCCCATAACTTCACCTTGGTAGCGCACCGGGAAACGCTGCGAGAAATCCACTTCGACGCCCCACCAAAATCTCTCCGGGCCTGGCACGTGGAAGACTTGTTGGCCGATCGAACCTGAGACGATCTCCGGCGGAATGTCGCCGTACAAGCCGTCGCGCAGGAATCTCAGAAACTCGAAGAGGCTGGACTTCCCTGAACCGTTCGCTCCAACCAGCACTTCCAACCGCCCAAACCGGGCCTCAAAGTCCCGAAACGGCCGGTAACCTTGAATCCTAACCGACTTCATCCATGGTCGTGGGGGCATCTTAGCACCACCTTTGAGTGTACCCGAACGCCCCGCCCTTCACCGCCCGAAAAACGTAGTCACCGAGCCCGGCGGCGCGGTGTAGGAGAGCACGCCATCCTTGAGGACTTGCTCGCCCAGAGCGACGTAGCGCTCCTCGAGGCCGGTGCGCCAGGCGCTGAAGGCGGTCGAGGCGCTGCCCAGCACCCGGATGGCCAGCGGTTTGGCCGTCTGGGCCATGTTCAGCACCACGATGGCGTCCGGGTGCTTGGTCTTCGCGCGGGCGAAGGCGATCAAGCCGACTTCGGTGTCGGTCGAGACCACCTCCGCCACCGCCATGCCCGGCTGGCCCGCCCGCGAGACCTGCTTATAGAAGTAGTAGCCCGGCTGCACCGTGTACGTGCCGTCTTCGCTGATCCGGAACGCCGTGCCGGGGTTCGGGTCGCCTCCAACCCACTTGGCCGGCCGCTGCACCGCCGCCCAAGGAATGATGCCATTGACCTTGGCGGCATAGATGTGCCCGCGAATCTCATTGATGAAGTTGGCGTCCATCCGGCTCCAGCTCTGCGAGGTCACCCAACTGTGCAGCTCGGGCCGCTTGGCCCTCAGCATGTCGTTGCCCACGCTCCGCCAGTCGCCGAACCAGCGGCCGGGGGAGAAGTTGATGAACCCGTGCGAGGTGATCAACCCGAGATTCTTCAGCGCCCCGGCATCGGCCGCGATCGCGCTGGCGTAGCCCCACTCGCTGAAGCGGTACCAGTTCGAGGTCTCGCCCGGCGTCAGGCCCACATTTGCGAGACCTTCCTGGTCCAGCATGCCCCGCATGAACTTCAGGAAATCGACCACCTGCTCGGGCGGCCAGTACAGGTTGTAGTCGTGCCGGGCCTCGCCCGCCGTCGAGCCGTCCTCCGGCCAGCGTACGTAGTCCTCGCCCTCGTTGTGCAGCGAGATGTACTTCACCGGCAGCCCCTCCACCATCCGGAGGTACTTCACCCACTCGATGATGTAGCGGGCGCAGGCGCGTTTAAGCGCCGGATCCAGGTCCCGTCCGCGGATGAAACGCTGCCTGGTCATCCACCCCGGCGGGCCGTAGAGCGTCGTGATGATGGTCAGCTCGCCGCCGCGGCGCCGCGTCTTTTCGAGGCCTTGCCTGGCGAAGTAGCGGAGCCAGCGGGTGGTGGTGGCGTGGTCGAACGTGTCGGTTTGGGTCACACCCTGGTGGTGCGGGTCCAGAAACATCTTCAGCAGGCCGGGCTGGAGTCCCTCCGGTCCGAAGCTCATATCCAGGATCTGCTGCCGCTGCTCCTCGCTGAGCAGGCTGAAACCGCCGTATTCCTGCGGATCAGCCCGGTAGTCCCGGGTCTGGGACGTCTCGACGTAGTTGACGCCGAAGCCGTCCCAATCACGGAGCTGCTGCCGGAAGTCCACCACGGCGCGGATGGCGGTCTGGCCGGCGCAGGCGCCCGCCACGAGCATAGCCAGAGCGAAGGCGTATCCCATAGAGCATATAGATTAAAACAAATGGAGCGCCTCAAGACGCTGGAACGAGCGCTTGCCAAGGCCGGCCGGCGCCCCGGCAAGGGCCGGAAGGCCAATCGGATTACTCAGAATTCAGGACCTTAAAATCGAAAAATATGGGCTCTCACGCCGGAGGAGGCGGGGCTTTTTCCCGGCAGATGCGGGCCCGGAGACCCCGGTAGAAGCTCGCGCCCGCGCCGTCTGTTATCCGTCTCTGGCGTATTACAGAAGCTGTCTCTGCCCTCGAGGGCGAGTGGGGGGCGGCAGACGACGCAGCATATGTCCTTTGAAATCAATGGATAACAGCCATCATTGAAGATTCCGGGGGCGCGGCCTGTGGGAGCCGGCGCGGGTTCCCAGACGGGCCGTGGCGGGGTAAGATTAGGCGGGCTTATTTCCGTAGTAGGCTGGCGGCTGGCCGTTCGGAAGCGGCTAGTATTAAAGAAGTTTAATGAAATTCACTGGGGACAATAGCCGCAATTAGTGCTATGCTAAAAGCACTGCTATGTACAGATAGCATCCCCGGCGACGAGGCCCAACTCGTCGCCAGCCCCTCTGAGTGAAGCCCCGGGACCCAGCTCGGGGCTTCGCACGCCTATCCGCCCTGCCACGCCCCGGCTGGGGTCCGGCGGTCACAGCTTCAGGCTCTTCAACACCTCGTCCCACGGCTTGCGGTAGGGCCGCACAAGCTGGGCGGCGGCTTCGCGGTCCCCGAGGATCTCTTCTTTCTCGGGGGCCCATCGTATCCTGCGGCCCAGCCGCAGTGAAAGGTTGGCCAGATGGCAGGCGACGGACACCCGGTGGCCTTCCTCGACGTCCGCGGTCGGTCGCTGGCGCGACTTCACGCAATCCAGGAAATTGCGGACGTGAAGGTCCATCGGCTCGTCGGAAGGACTCCTCCCTTTGCGGGCTTCCGTCCAGGGCTGCGGCTTGAGGTCGGCGGGTTGCGGGTGTCCGGGCGGGTTGGACCACGGCGGAATCTGGCGCTCCGGGGCGGTTCGCATGTCCGGAAAGACCTCGAGGCCGCCGCGGGAGACGACCATGCTTCCCTTGGTGCCAAAGAACTCGGTCCCCCCGCCCTGGCGCCTCCCGGCACTGGCCTCGCGCAGGGAAACCAGCACCGTGAGGCCGGGGTACTCGAACAGCGCGTCCTGGGTGTCCGGCGTCTCGCCGTCATCTTCCAGCGCGAACCGGCCGCCGCTGGAGAACACCGCCGTGGGTCCCTTGACCCCCATCAGCAGGTAGACAAAATCCAGGTCGTGGGCGCCCAGGTTGGTCATCTGCCCGCCCGAGTAGTCCCAGAACCACCGGAAGTGGTACAGGGCGCGATGCAGGCTGTAGGGCCGCTGGGGCGCCGGGCCCAGCCACATGTCGTAGTCGAGGTCCTGGGGCGGGACGTTGCCCTCCGGCCGGCCGAAGCCCGGCATTATGTTGCGGAACGCGCCGATGCGAACGCTGTGGATCTTTCCGATATGCCCCGCCCGGACCAGCGCCAGGACCTCCTGGATATGGGTGCCGCTGCGCCCTTGCGTGCCCACCTGCACGACGCGCTGGTAGCGCCGCGCCGCGGTCGTCATCCACCGTCCTTCCCGCACGAACAGCGTCATGGGCTTCTCCACGTAAACGTCCTTGCCCGCCGCGCAGGCCAGGATGGTCTGTAGAGCGTGCCAGTGGTCGGGCGTCGAGACCACTACGGCGTGCACGTCCTTGTCGTCGAGCAGCTTCCGAAAGTCGCGGTACCCTTTCGTATTCGGGCCGCAGTCCGCCTGCCCCCGCTCCAGACGCGGCTGGTAGACATCCGAGACCGCGACCAGCGCGGCGTCTGGCTGTTTCTTGAAATCGACGATGTGCCGCAAGCCGATCAGGCCGCAGCCGATGAATCCGATGCCGATGCGATCGTTGGCGCCGAGCACGCGCGCCGACGAGGCGGCGGTCAGGGCGCCTAAGAAGTGGCGACGTGAGGAAGACATGCCCGGATCATATCATTCATGGATGCAGGGGACGGGGGAGCCCGCCCGGCTCTCACTGGGCTTCGCGCAGCGTCTCGAAAAAGGCCTCGATGTCGGCCGGCCGGACGTGGATGTGGGTCGAGACGCGGAAGCGATCGCCGCCGCCCATTACCCAGAGGCGCCGCTGGCGGAACAGCTTCAGCGCCGCGCCCACGTCGGTGCCTGGGAGCCGGAACGTCACGATGCCGCCGAACTGCCGGTCGTCATCCGGAGTGAGCAGTTCCAGGCGCGGCAGCGCCCGGGCCTGCTGGAAAACCCGCCGCGCAAGCTGATGGATGCGGCTGTAGACGCGCTCGGGGTCCAGGGCCTTCAGGAAGCGGATCCCGGCCCGCAGCCCTTCCAGAATGGCGCGGTTGTTAGTCCCCACCATCATGAAGCGGGCGGCCTTCAGCTTCCTGTCGTCCCAGCCGCCGGTGGCCACGTTGACCCACAGCCGGTCCAGCATCTCCTCCCTGCCGTAGAGCAGCCCGCACCCGGCGGGCGCGAACAGCCATTTGTGGGGGCTGCCAGCGAAGTAATCGCAGCCCAACTCGCTGAGCCGGAGCGGCACCTGGCCGTTCATGTGCGCCCCGTCAACCAGCGTGATCACGCCGCGCGCCCGCGCCGCGTCGCAGATTCTCCGCACCGGGAACCATAGCCCGGTGCGGGTGGTGATCCCGCTGAAGCTCAGCACGCGGGTGCGCGCGCCGATCGCGGAAACCAGCAGGTCGGCGAGCTGGTCCGGGCCGGGCGGCGGCAGCGGGATGGTCACCTGCCGGACGCGGATCCCGAACCGCGCCTGCTTCTGAAGCCAGGGACACAGCCCGCTGGGATGTTCCTGATCGGTAAGCAGGACCTCGTCTCCGGGCGCCAAGTCCAGCCCATTGACCACGATGTTCAAAGCCTCGGTGGCGTTGTGGGTCAGCGCCAGCTCCTCTTTCCGGCAGCCGACGAAGTCCGCCACCTCCTGCCGGATCTCATCCAGCGTCTCGTATCCCCAGCGCGGGTAGTCCTCCAGGTTCAGCGCGGCCGAGCGGTTCAGGTACTCCGCCACCGCCTCCACCACCGGGCGCGGTGCGATCCCCAGGCTGCCGGTGTTCAGGTAGGCGCGCCATCCGGCCAGCAGAAACTGCTCCCGCCGCAAGCGCTCCCAGTAGGCTTCCGGGTCGCGCTGGAAGAGCCGTTGGTCGGGCAGCCGGCGCGGGGCGGCCGCGGCGCCGACAGGCAAACCGAACAGGCCGGCCGCCAGCGACGTGGCGTGCAGCACTTCCCGCCGGCGCATGTCAGGGCCCCGGCGGCCTTTCCGGCTTCAGATAGGGGGCCAGGAACCGGTAGATCTCCCGCCGCGATTCCTGGGCCAGTGCCGTGTCCAGGCGGTTGAAAGCGTGCCCGCCAGGCGCGGCCTCGTAAACCTTGTACTCGAACTTCTTGCCCTCGGCTTTCAGGGCCGCGATCAGCCGCTCCACTTCCAGCACGTTGACGTCTTCGTCGGTGGTGTTCGTGTGGATCAGCAAAGGCGTGGCCAGCTTCTTCACGTGGCTGAGCGGCGACCGCCTCAGGTATTCCTTGACGTCGTCTTCGGCCGTCTTCCCCAGGTGATACGGAGCCGAGAACTGGGCCCGGTAGTTTTCCCCCTTGTAGCCCATGCGGGCTACCAGGTCGCTGACCGGCACACCGGCGTAGGCCGCGGCATAGGCCTCGGGGTGCTCGAAGATGTTCATCAGCGTGATCATCCCGCCGTGGCTCCAGCCCACGATGCCGACCCGCTTGGGGTCCAGGAAACCGTAGTTCTCGAGCATCCAGGCGCGCCCCTGGGAAACGTCTTCATTTTCCCGTCCGCCGTAATCGATCTGCCGGTAAAACGGCATCCCGTAGCCGGTGCTGCCGCGATATTCCGGGGCGACGATGCTGTAGCCCTGTTCGATAAGCTCCCGAACGATGTGCGCCGCGCCGGTGGAGAAGTTCGAGTGTACGCCGCCGTGAACCAGCACGATCAGCGGCTGCTTCCTGGAGCGGTCCAGCTTCTTCGGAACGAAGGTGTAAGCCCGGATGATGAGCGGGTTGCCCGCCCCCTGCGCGGTGGGGTTGGGTTCCCGGCGAGGCGGCAGGCTGGTGTAGGCGACCTTGTCCACTTCGGCGATGTCGCCCACTTTGAAGTACCAAGCCACGTCGTCGATGGCCTTCAACAGTTGGTCGAGGCCGCCGGAGCTTGCCGACGGTTCCGCCGGGGTAGCCGGCGGGCCGGGGGCCTGCGGGGTAGCCGGCGGGCCGGGGGCCTGCGGGGTAGCCGGCCGGCCGGGGGCCTGCTGGGCTGCGCCGGGCAGCCACAGCAGAAGTGTGGCAGCAAGGAAGACAAGAAGCTGTCGAATCATAGCAATTCGATATCGAGACCTTCAGTAGAACACAGCGCTGCCACCCTGGCAACTCCGCGGTTGTCGCAGGGTGATCCGCCGGAGTTGCGGACGTGGCCGGCCCGGGTTATACTGAAGAAGAATTCGGGGCGTGGCTCAGCCTGGCTAGAGCGCCTGGTTCGGGTCCAGGAGGTCGGTGGTTCGAATCCACTCGCCCCGACCAGCCATCATTCTTTCGTTTCTGCGGCTTAGGGCGGTGGGCCCAACGCCGGCCTGGGCGTGTGCCTTGAGGCGCTGCTTCCTGAGGCCCGACTTCTCGATGTGGCCCGAGCGCGCCCGCGCTCCGGACCGAGGCAGCGTGGTATTCTGGCGTTAGGCCGCAGAACTGATGCGACGGGAGATCCTTTTTCCGAGAGACTGGCTCGAGAACTTCTGCCGGAGGTGGAAGATTCAGGAGCTTTCCGTTTTTGGCTCCGCCCTGCGCGACGATTTCGGCTCGGACAGCGACTTGGACCTGCTGGTAAGCTTCGCCCCGGACGCGGACTGGAGCCTCCTGGATCACGTTGCGATGGAGGAGGAACTCTCTGGCGCCCTTCAGCGAAAGGTAAATCTCGTTTCGCGGCGCGCGGTGGAGCGAAGTTCGAACTGGATACGGCGCAAGGCGATCCTGGAGAGCGCGGAGCCCTACTTTGCCTCGCGATGAAGCATCTCTCCTGGACACCCTAAAGACGTGTAGAGCATGGTTACGTCGGACCTTCCCCTCTTGATCCGCGTGGTGGAGCCGTTGGCGCCGACCGGCCGCTGAACGAAACCAGGAGGTCGGTGGTTCGAATCCACTCGCCCCGACCAGCCATCATTCCTCCCGCTGACGTAAGGAAGCCGATTCCTTCCGCCTGAAACCTGTGCTAGCCTGTATGGGCGCGCGGGATCGCCAAGAAGCTGTGAGAAAGTCGCCTTGAGAACTTTGGGGCGGACAAGCTGAAGCATGTCCCACGTTGCGGCTCCAGCACTTGCGCGCCCCAGTGGCGCAAGCCTCAGCTTGCGCAGGCGACTTTCTCGCAGCTTCCCGGCGCCGCAATCCCAAGCCCGGTAACCAGAGGAGATCAGAGCGATGCAGATCACCGAGATAAGAGCCGCCAAGCTGAACGCCAAGGAATTCATCGAAGCAAAGGTCAGCCAGATATCGGAAACCGTCGGGGCCGGCACGGCCATCACCGCCCTGTCCGGCGGGGTCGATTCCTCCGTAGTCACCATCCTCGGCCACCGGGCGTTGGGGCGGAAGCTGAAAGCCCACTTCATAGACAACGGCCTGATGAGACAGGACGAGCCCCAGGCAGTGGCCCGGCTCTTTCGCAAGCTGGGCGTACGGGTGGAGGTAGTGCCTGCCCAGCAGGAGTTCTTCGACGCGCTCGGAGGGCTGCTTGATCCCGAACAGAAACGAGAAGCCGTGACCCAGACCTTCTACGCAAAGGTCTTCCGCCGGCTGCTGGAGGAGAGCGGCGCGCGGTTTCTTTTGCAGGGAACTATTCTGACGGACATCGAGGAAACGGTCGCCGGGATCAAGCGGCAGCACAACGTCTTCGAGCAGTTGGGCATAGATCCTCAAGAGGCGTTCGGCTACGCGATCATCGAGCCTCTGGTCGAGCTTCGCAAGGATGGCGTGCGCAAGGTGGCCAAGGCGCTGGGCTTGCCAAAGTCGGTCTATGACCGGATGCCGTTTCCGGGACCCGCTCTGGCCGCCAGGGTGGTGGGCGAGGTTACTCCGGAGAAACTCGACCTGGTCAGGAAGGCCACAGCTATCGTCGAGGCGGAGCTTAAGAGAACGAAGGCGTTCCAGTACATGGCGATTCTGCACGACGACCGGTTCACCGGGGTGCGTGGGGGCAAGCGGGAGCTGGGCATGCAGATCGAGGTCCGCTGTTGGGAAAGCGTGGACGCCAGAGTGGCGAAGCCGGTCTGGCTCCCTCCGCGGGTGCAGGAGAAGCTGGCCCGGAGGATCACGGGCGAGGTGCCCGGGGTAGTCAGCGTGACCTACAACATCACCCCGAAGCCGCCCTCGACCATGGAAGCGGTTTAGCGCAAGCCCCTGCCGGGGTTGCCAAGCGGGCATCAGTCGTCGGACTCCCACGGCCGGAAGCGGTGCTGATGGTCCTCCATCGCCACGCGCTTGCCGCGGAAGCGGACGCCTTCCATTACCAGGCGCAGGCGCTGCTCGTGGGCGGCCGCGCCTTTCAGGCGGATCACGCCTCCGGCGCCCACTACACGCTGCCAGGGGAGCCAGTCCCCCGACTTACGCAACACCTGGACCACCTGCCGGTGGTAGAGCGGGTAGCCGGCCGCGGCGGCCACTTGCGAGTAGGTGGCCACGCGGCCTCGGGGGATCTGCCGCACCGCTCGGCGGATTGCGGCGTCGCGATTCGCTGAGGCGGGCGCACGCAGCAGGCGCCGCGTGATTTCGCTCCGGCTCGGTCGCTGCGGCATGACTCTGTCTCCGATGTTCCCACAGCTCGCCAGGGGCCAGCAGGCTGCGTGGGCACCCCTGTGTGATTTTTTCCAGGCTTCCGGTTCCCGAAACTCCACTTCCCGGGTCGCGACACGCCGCGCCCCGTCCGTGCTAGCGTAAAAGGTAGGGTTTCAAGCAAGGGGCGTATGCCGTGCCAGCCCGCCATTCGCGCCGTGGGACTTACCAAGAAGTTCCGTTCCGGGGACAGCGAGCTGGTGGTGTTCGCCGGGCTGGATCTGGACGTGGAGCAAGGCGAGCAATTGGCCCTGGTGGGGGAGTCCGGAGCCGGCAAGTCCACGCTGCTCCATCTGCTGGGCGGCCTGGACCGGCCCAGCGAGGGTACGGTATTCTTCGGTTCCAGGGAGTTGACCGCGCTCTCCGATGCGGAGCTGGCGAGCTTCCGCAACCGGCAGCTCGGGTTCGTCTGGCAAGGTCACTACCTGCTGCCGGAGTTCACGGCGCTGGAGAACGTGATGATGCCGCTGCTGATTCGCGGGATGGCGCAGGCGGAGGCGGCGCGGCTGGCCGAGACCCGGCTCGCGGAAGTGGGACTGGCTACGCGGGCTTCGCATCGCATCGGCGAGCTCTCCGGCGGCGAGCAGCAGCGGGTGGCTCTGGCCCGCGCCCTGGCGGGCGATCCCAAGGTCTTGCTGGCCGATGAGCCGACCGGCAACCTGGACTTCAGGACCGGCGAGATGATCATCGCCCTGCTGGGCGATCTGCACCGCTCGCACCATCTCACCTCGATCTGCGTCACTCACAATCTCTCGTTTGCCCGGCGCTGCGACCGGGTGCTGAAGCTCGAAGGTGGAACCTTGACGGCGGAAGGTGACTATGTTTGAACGCTACACGGAAAAGGCCCGACGGGTTATCTTCTTCGCCCGGTACGAGGCCAGCCAGTTCGGCAGCCCGTACATCGAGACCGAGCACCTGCTGCTCGGCCTGCTGCGCGAAGACAAGACCATGACCGGCCGCTTCCTGCGATCGGCGGCGGCGCTGGACACCATTCGCAAGCAGATCGAGGCCCACACCACGCTGCGCGAGAAGGTGCCCACCTCGGTGGATCTTCCACTCTCTCACGAGTGCAAGCGGGTGCTGGCCTACGCGGCCGAGGAGGCCGAGCGGCTTAACCACCGGCACATCGGCACCGAACACCTGCTGCTGGGGCTGCTGCGCGAAGAGAAGTGCTTCGCCGCCGAGATTCTGCACGAGCGCGGCTTGCGCCTCTCTCACGCGCGCGAGGAAGTGGCCCGCGCCAGCTCCGAGCGGACCTCTTCCAGCCGCCCCAAGGAGAGTTCGCTGGTGACCGAATTCAGCCGGGACCTCACCCAGGCCGCCCTGGACGGCTTGCTGGACCCGCTCATCGGCAGGGACTACGAACTGGAGCGCGTCGTCCAGATTCTCTGCCGGAGAACCAAGAACAACCCGGTGCTGATCGGCGAGCCGGGCGTGGGCAAGACCGCCATAGTGGAGGGCCTGGCCCAGCGCATCGCCGAGGGCGACGTGCCGTCGTTTCTGGCGGACAAGCGCATCCTGGCGCTAGACTTGTCCCTCGTCGTGGCCGGCACCAAGTACCGCGGCCAGTTCGAGGAGCGGCTGAAGACCATCATGAAGGAGCTGATGGACAATCAAAACGCCGTCATCTTCATCGACGAGCTGCACACGCTGGTGGGGGCCGGCTCGGCCGAGGGATCCCTGGACGCCGCCAACATCCTCAAGCCCGCCCTGACGCGCGGGGACATTCAGTGCATCGGCGCCACCTCGCCGGGCGAGTACCGCAAGTCGATTGAGCGGGACCGCTCGCTGGAGCGGCGCTTCCAGGCCATCAAGGTGGCGGCGCCCGGCGAGCAGGACGCCATCCGGATCCTGTTCGGCCTCAAGGAACGCTACGAGAAATTCCACGCCGTGGTCTATACGCCCGAGGCCATCGAGACCGCGGTCTTCACCTCCAGCCGCTTCATCCCCGACCGCTTCCTGCCGGACAAGGCCATCGACCTGATCGACGAGGCCGGCGCCAGGGTCAAACTGCGCCAGACCACCGTGCCCCCGGAGGTGGCCGAGATCCAGAAGCACATCAAGTTCATCGTGCACCGGATGGAGAACGCCATCGCCGGCCACGAGTTCGAGAAGGCGCGCTTCTATTCCGACGAAGAGCGCAAGGAGCGGGAGCGACTGCGCCAGTTGCGCGACCGCTACAACGTCGACGACACCGCCGCCGGGGTGGTCACCAAGGATGACATCGAGGAAGTGGTGGCGCGCTGGACCGGCGTGCCCATGACCGCCATCCGGGAAGAGGAGGTCACCAAGCTGCTGCGCATCGAGGAGGAGCTGCACAAGCGGGTGATCAGCCAGAACAGGGCCCTGGGCGCCCTGGCGCGCGCCATCCGCCGCTCCCGCGCCGGACTGAAATCGCCCAAGCGCCCCGCCGGCTCGTTCCTGTTCCTGGGTCCCACGGGAGTGGGCAAGACCGAAGTGGCGCGCGCCCTGGCCGAGTTCCTGTTCGGCAGCGAGAAATCGCTGGTACGCTTCGACATGTCGGAGTTCATGGAGAAGCACTCGGTCTCCAAGCTGATCGGCTCGCCCCCCGGCTACGTGGGCTACGAAGAGGGCGGTCAGTTGACCGAGCGCGTGCGCCGGCAGCCCTACTCGGTCATCCTGCTGGACGAGATCGAGAAGGCCCATCCGGACGTGTACAACATCCTGCTCCAGGTGTTTGAAGACGGGCAGTTGACCGACGGCCTGGGCAACACCGTCGATTTCAAGAACACCATCATCATCATGACTTCCAATCTGGGGGCGCGCTTCCTGGAGAAGCGGTCCTCGCTGGGCTTCTCGGCGCCGGCTGGCGAGGGCATCCCGCAGAAGGTCGAGGACATGGTGATGGCGGAGGTGAAGCGGGCCTTCAACCCCGAGTTCCTGAACCGCCTGGACGAAGTCATTCTGTTCCAGTCGCTGACCGACGACGACTTGACCCAGATCATCGGCCTGCTGGTGGGGCACATCAACCAGAACCTGGCCGAGAAGCAGATCAAGATCCGGCTGGCGCCGGATGCGGTCCGCTACATTCTGGAAAAGACCTGCAACGACCGCAGCTTCGGCGCCCGGCCGCTCCGGCGGGCGTTGCAGAAATACGTCGAGGACCCGCTGTCGGAAGCGCTGATCCAGGGCTCGCTGCCGCGCCCCAGCGAGCTGGAGGTCTTCCTGGGCGACGCCGGCATCTACTGGCGCGAGATCAAAGAAGGCGAAGAGGCCGACCTGGTCGGCGCCGGGGAGCCCGCTGGCAACGCGTTGTACAAGTTTTAGCTTCGGCCTGCGAGGTAGTCACTCGGAGGGAGGACCAGCACGCTCCCGAGCCGCCTCCCGAAATAGCGGCCAAAATGCTCCCGATCCCCGGTGAGCAGGTGCGAGGCCCCGGCTTGGATGGCGCTCAGGAGAATGGGTCGGTCCTTCGCCGGTAGGTCGATGTGACCCGGCAGCCCTACGGCGGCCGCGCCCACGACCCGCACCTCGCCGAGGAGTGCTTCGAGCCGGGCGCGCTGGGATTCCTCGTCCAGGTTGCGCCGGGCCTCTTCGATGGCATAGGCGGAGGTCAGCAGTTCGACGCCCTTGAGACGCCACAACTGGCGCAGCCCGGAGCCCGGACGGTATGCCGCGGAGAAAAGCACGTTAGCGTCCAGAAAGACCCGGTCCACGTCGGGCAGCTCCGAACTTAGGCCCCAGCAGGCTTGCGATGGGGCACGGAATCAGGATCCAAGCCCATCTTCCTCACCGTTCGCCGCGCGGCGCGATAGTCCCTGGCGTCTACGGCGTTGGTCAACAGGAACTGGGCCTTGCGCTCCGGGGTGTACACCTCGACCGGCACGGCCACGGCGGGCCGGATCAGGATGCCGTCCTGGCGTTCTTCTGCGATGACCAGCGAGCCTTGCTCGATGCCAAACCGGCGCCGCAGGCGCGAGGGGACCACGATGGTTCCCCTCTTACCGACGCGGCTGGTAATGGCCTGCATGGGCTGTTTGCCCGACAATCCGACTATCGGGCACCTCTTTCAGCATAGCACAAAGCCCGCGCCCGAGGGAGTCTGGCAGAGCGCAGTCGCTGGCTACAGCCGCAGCACCCGGATCGAGCCGTTGGAAGTGGAAAGCTGGAGCAGCGCTCCGCCGCCGCCGATCTGGCCTTCCAGGTTTTGTTTGCCCAGGGCCCCGGCCCGCACCATGACGTCGAAATCACTGGTGATCGAGCCATGCGAAGTGTCGGCACGAATTTGGGCCTTGACCGAGGACGGAAGCCGCAGCGTGATCGAGGAATTCGAGGTGTGGGCGCGAACCTCGTTGCCCTCCCAAGCCTCGAAGCTCAGGTCCAGGCCGCCGTTGGAGCTCTCAAACCGCAGCGGTTTCTGCGCGCTGATCTTCGCAAAGCGGGCGTTGATGCTGCCGTTCGAGGTAAACGCCTCCACCGCGCCCCGCACCTGGAAAAGCCGGATGGCTCCGTTCGAGGTGCGCAGTGCGGCATCCCCGGTAAGGTCTTCGGCCTCAATGCTCCCGTTCGAGGTGCGCACATCCAAGCGTCCGGCGAGCTTCCGCAGGCGCACGCTGCCGTTGGAGGTCTCCAGACGCGCGTTCCCTTCGACGTCCTCCACTCGAATGGAACCGTTTGAGCTGGCCACGCGCTCCAGTTCCACCTTGCGCGGCAGCCGGACGAAATACCTGGCTCCCATGTTGCGGTACCGGCCGGCGGGGCGCACCGTCCGGATGCGCACTGCGCCGGGATCAGCCGCCGCTTCAATCTTCAGGTCTTTAAGATCGCTCTCCGTGGAGGCGTACTTCGTGCCGGTGATCTGCACGGAGTCCTTCTCCCAGCTCAGGATCTCGACCGAGCCGTTAAAGTTCTCCAGCGACAGGCGCCCGCCCGGCTTCAGGTCGTAGGTGTAGTTGAAGTCCTCGCGGTAGCGACCCGAATCCAAAAAGTCCTCGAACTCGCAGCCCCCCAGAAACGGCAGGAGGGCGAACACGACCAACGCAGCTACACGGCTTCTCATGTCTCACCTCATACCCAGACATACGGGCGGGGACGGGTTTTGTTCCAGGGATCTGCGGCGTTGCGGGCTTCCGGGCTATGATGGCCCTTCTGATGACCCTGCCGCGGCTCTATCCCATCCTGGACACGGCTGCGCTGGCGCGCCGGGGCTGCCCGGTAGTTACGGCGGCGGAGGCTATGCTGGAGGGCGGCGCGCGGATCCTTCAGTTCCGCCACAAGGGGCATTTCACCCGAGCCGCCTTCGAGCAGGCCGAGCGCGTGGCCGCACTGTGCCGGGAGGCCGGCGCGCTTCTCATCGTCAATGACCGCGCCGACATCGCCCTGCTGCTTGAGGCCGGGCTGCACGTCGGCCAGGATGACCTGCCGGCGGCCGACGCCCGGCGCCTGCTGGGGCCGGAGCGCGTCCTCGGCCTCTCCACGCACACGCGTGAGCAGTTCGCCGCCACTCTCGAGGAGCCCGTTGACTACCTGGCCTTCGGGCCGATCTTTGCGACGGGCTCGAAGGAGAAGCCCGGCCCGGCAGTGGGGCTGGACGGCCTGCGAGAGGTCCGCGCCCTGACGGACCGCCCGCTGGTGGCCATCGGCGGGCTCCAGCGCTCGAACGCGCTCGAGGTTCTGGCCGCGGGCGCGGATGCCGTGGCCGTGATCGGTGATCTCACGCCCGAACCCTGCACTTTCGAGACGCTCCGCACCCGGATGGAAGAATGGCAGCGTGTGGTCGGGGCATAGCACCGTCTACGGCAGCTCGCCGCGTTGTGTTATATTCGCCGTTTTGCTGGCTGGAAGGGAGGCCGGATGGCTAGCCAACTCTTCGCGATCAAGCCTCTGGAGCAACTGCGCGCCGAGGCCGAAGCGCACACTTTGAGGCGGGCGCTGGGCCCGTGGAACCTGATTTCGTTGGGCATCGGGGCGATCATCGGCGCGGGCCTGTTCTCGCTCACCGGCATCGCCGCCGCCGAGAACGCCGGCCCGGCGATTGCGCTCTCCTTCGTGGTGGCCGCCGTAGGCTGCACCTTCGCCGGGCTGTGCTACAGCGAATTCTCGGCGATGATTCCCATCGCCGGCAGCGCCTACACCTACGCTTACGCCACCATGGGCGAGTACCTGGCGTGGATCATCGGCTGGGACCTGGTGCTGGAGTACGCGGTGGGCGCCTCGACGGTGTCGATAAGCTGGTCGGCCTACGTGGTCTCCTTCCTGCACGACTTCGGCATCGACCTCCCGGCCAAGCTCGTGGCCTCCCCCTTTCAGCCCTTGAGGCTGCCGGACGGCACGATGGTTCACGGTATCATCAACCTGCCCGCGGTCTTCATCGTCGTGATCGTCTCGCTGCTGCTGATGACCGGCATTCAGGAGTCCGCTCGCGCCAACGCGGTGATCGTCGTCATCAAGCTCGCGGTGGTGATCCTGTTCATCTGCCTGGGCTTCTTCTTCATCAACCGGGCCAACTACACCCCGTACATCCCACCCAACACGGGCGAGTTCGGACATTTCGGCTGGAGCGGCATCATGCGCGCAGCGGGGGTGATCTTCTTCGCCTACATCGGTTTTGATGCGGTCTCGACCGCGGCGCAGGAAGCTCGCCGCCCCCAGAAGGACATGCCGATCGGCATCATCGGCTCGCTCGCGATCTGCACGGTTCTTTACGTGCTGTTCTCGATCGTGCTGACCGGCGTGGTCAACTACACCGAGCTGGGCGGGGCCGCCCCGGTGGCCACGGCCATCGACCGCACTCCCTACGACTGGCTGAAGCCGCTGGTCAAGCTGGCCGTCATCTGCGGTTTCACCTCGGTGATCCTGGTGATGCTGCTCGGCCAGTCGCGGGTGTTCTTCTCGATGTCGCGCGACAGCCTGCTGCCCAGGGTCTTCTCCGACGTGCACCCGAAGTGGAAGACGCCCTGGCGCTCGAACCTGCTGTTCATGCTGTTCGTGAGCCTGTTCTCGGCCTTCGCGCCGATCTCGATGGTGGGGCACATGACCTCGATCGGCACCCTGCTGGCCTTCGTGATCGTCTGTGCGGGGATCATGGTGATGCGGCGCGCGCAGCCCGACATACCGCGGCCGTTCAAGACGCCCCTGGTGCCGCTGGTGCCAATTCTAGGCATCGTGGTTTGCGCGGCCATGATGTACTCGCTGGGCCCGGACAACTGGCTCCGCCTAATCGTCTGGCTGATCATCGGCCAGGTGATTTACTTCACTTACAGCCGGTTCCACAGCAAGATGCGGGCGAAGAAACCGTAGGGCCAGCCGCGGGGCGGATCGGGTAGAATCGATACAGGCAGGCGATTCTGAGGTGACGCCAATGCGTGAAGTGACTCTGTCGGTGCCCGAAGAGGCCCTGATCGCGCTGAAGCTGGCCCCAGCAGCTTTGGGTGACGAGCTGCGGCTGGCCGCCGCGGTCAAGCTGTACGAGCTGGGCAAGCTCTCCTCCGGCGTCGCCGCCGATCTGGCCGGCCTGCCGCGGCCGGTGTTTCTCAGCAAGCTCGCTGACTATGGGGTTCCGACATTCCGTTTGACCGAAGAGGACCTGAAGCAGGACCTCCAGAGTGCCTGAGACCATCTCGAACACCTCGCCGATTCAGTACCTGTATCAGGCGGACCTCCTGGAGATGCTCCCGACGCTATACGGGGCGGTCATCATTCCGGGAGCGGTTGCCCAGGAACTAGCGGCCGGACGTGAAGCGGGCGTGTCGCTGCCGGACCCCAGCGAACTCGCCTGGATCACGATTGAACGGCCCGCTGAGAGCACGCTCCTGCGGATCGTTGCGGATCTCGGCCCAGGGGAACGAGAGGTCATCGCCCTGGGGCTGAGGTCGCCGGACTCCTTGCTCCTACTGGACGACGGCGTGGCCAGGCGCTGCGCGAAGCACTTGAACCTGCGGGTCACCGGCACCTTGGGCGTACTACTGAAGGCCAAGAACATCGGATGTCTGCCTTCTGTGAGGCCCGTGCTCGACAGGCTCGACGCCCTGCGCTTCCGACTTGACCCGGCCACCCGAGCGGCGGTCCTGAGACTGGCGGGAGAGCCGTAGCTCCTGTTTGGAATGCGCACTGGCGGCCCACCCTCCCCGCAAGTCGGCTCCGGTCCTGCCGCACCCCCGCAGGGGCCGTGTCAAGCGCTTTGGGCCAACGATTGCGTCGTCCCGCTGATCAGTCTCAAGGCCCGGTCCACGTACGTCCACAGCTCTTGAAGGTCAGGTTGCCCAGTTTCTCCACGGCCCTCATCTGAGTGTAGGAACCTCTGACAGTACTCGCGGACGCAGCCAAGCTCGTCCACATACGGCTGAAACCCGCGGAGCTCGCATCCCGGCTCAGCCCCCCGGATCTTTCGCTCGTAGTCCCCCAGCCACTCCCCGTGGCGGCAGTCTTCCGGATAGCGCACTCTGAGATAGCCTTCAAGTACCGGCCTGATGCAGCGCGCCACATTCAGGGGATCGTCAGTCGTACGGCGTCTCCTGAACTCGGCCAGCGTGCCGTGGTCCCTGAAGTACTGCTCACGCGTCTCGGCAATCAGATCGCACTCTGCAATCTCGCTCGCGTCCCCGTAAGGCACGAGCTTGAGCGCCTTCCTATCGGCGGCACATGTGTTGTCCCAAATCCCGCGCAGGAAGTACGGATCGTGGGACAAGACCACCACCTGCGCAGTCCTCCCCGACAGCTCCCGAATCTCGCGCTGCGTCTGAAACCTGCGGCTGCGGTCGAGACTCGTGATGGGGTCGTCAAAGACCACCACCTTCCCGGCCGTGTCGTCATCCACTGCGAGTCGTGCCAGGAAGAAGGCCAGCGCCAGCGTGCTTCTGTCGCCGCTGCTGAGAGTGTTCCGGAAGCACGGCTGGCCGGCGCTCTTCGCGTCCAGATCGATGGCCTGGCCGCGAAGCTCGATGCAGTACTCCATCCGGGGGCGTCCTGCCTGGTAGCCGGTCTTGACTTTCGCTATGCCAAAGTTGGCACCGAACCTCCTCAGGTACCCTTTCATTTGCTCCGTGTACTTCGGGAACAGAGTGCGGCTGTACTGGTCAAGTTCCCGCTTGGCCCTGTTCTTGTTCGTCTCAAGCCCGGCCTTCTTTTCTTGCGCCAGCCGCAGTTTTTCGCACGTTTCGGCAAGCGGAGCGGAATGCCTGTTCTTGGAGTCAATCAGCCTCAGGAGTTGCGCTTCGGCAGCGGCAAGGTCAGTCTCCCCAATCGACTGCTTCCTTGCAGCGATTTCCTGATTTGCGGCCCTCACCTTGGAATTGTAGTCGTCGATGATCCCACGGAGTTCACGAACAATGCCCTCTAGCGGTTCGAGGACCGTCCTGGGCTCGGATCTCGTAGCGGGGTGGCTGGCCTTGTTTTCGAGGACGTCCTCGAGCCCTTTTCGGAGTTCAAGACACCGACTCTTGGTGTGCTCCCAATCGACCTCTGGATAGTCGGTCGAGACGATGCTCCTCCAAAACTCCGCCAGGCTCTGGTTCGACAGAGCCACCTGCTGAGCGGCCATCAAAGCGGATTCACCCAAGAGCCTGCGGACCTCCGCAACTGTGCGATCGACCTCGCGCGTCAGCTCTGCGTAAGCCTCGCTGAAGTACCGCCGATACGCCTCCACCAGTGCCACGCCGGCCAGCGACCTGCCACAGAAAGGACATGAGTCGTCCCTGACGTATTCGAGGCCCTGTCGGATCCAGGCCTCGCCGTGCGCATCCATGCAGGCCTCGATGTGCGCCCTCGTGCGCTCCGCCGCATCTGCGCACAGTTGGTCCAGCCCCTTCCAAAGCAGCGCCCCGATCTGATCCAGAGGAACCTCGGGCAACCCCAGGGGGGCGAGTTCCGGCTTCGCCGCGATCTCTGACGCTCTCTTGATAGCCTCCACCTCGCGCTGCTGCTGAGCGATGCTGGCATCCGCCCTCTCGTCCTTCGGAAGGCGTAAAAAGTCCTCAACCGTCAGCCGAGAGCGGATCTGCCGTTCGATGTCAGTCCTTAGGCCTGCGAGCTCCTGGTTGACCTCCCTGATCTGAACGTCCAGCTCGTCTACGTGCTGTGCCAACACAACTCCTTGTTCGCCGATGACGAACCGGTACAGATTACGCTTGTGGTCGTGCTCTACCTGATCGCCCCTAAAAACGTTCGCCTGAACAAATTCCGCATCGAAGAGTTCAAGATTGGGAAACGTATCGCTCCACGCACCATTCTGGAAGATCACACGGCCCTTGTCGGTTAGGATTGCTATTTCCGGCAAACCCTTGCTGCCGAGCCTCGCACGCTCCTCGATCACCACGGGGAGGTCCTCTCTCAAAGAACGGAGAGTTGCGGTCAGTGTGCTCTTGCCCCGAGCGTTCTCCCCGAGAATAAGCGTCACCTTGCCAAATTCGACGTCGCCCTTTGCCTGACAGTCGTCGAAGACCGTGACACCCTTGATGCGGAGCACCTTTCGAATCATGCGCCTACCTCCGCAACACCGCTGTCGCATCCCAGTGCTGCCACGCTAAGCATCGAAGTAGACCCTCTTGTCATCATGATGCGCCTGTGTGATGCCACCAGGTCTGAAAAGTCCCGGAAGTCTATTTTCTTGGTTCTGATCCTACTTATACCAATTCGTAGCCGGACAGTCAAACCGTCTGTTCGCACCTCCCCGTTGGACGCACAAGAGATGTGGGGTCCATCGGTACCGGGGGCGCCAACAACCTGTTCGAGCTGGTCGGCCCGGGCTACATCCGTCCCGAGACCCGCAGCCCGTTCCTTTCCGGCCAACGCGGCAACCTTCGGCGAGTTCGGCTGGAGCGGCATCATGCGCGCGGCGGGAGTGATCTTCTTCGCTTACATCGGGTATGACGCGGTCTCGACCGCGGCGCAGGAAGCTCGCCGCCCCCAGAAGGACATGCCGATCGGCATCATCGGCTCGCTCGCGATCTGCACGGTTCTTTACGTGCTGTTCTCGATCGTGCTGACCGGCGTGGTCAACTACACCGAGCTGGGCGGGGCCGCCCCGGTGGCCACGGCCATCGACCGCACTCCCTACGACTGGCTGAAGCCGCTGGTCAAGCTGGCCGTCATCTGCGGTTTCACCTCGGTGATCCTGGTGATGCTGCTCGGCCAGTCGCGGGTGTTCTTCTCGATGTCGCGCGAGGGCGTGCTGCCCAAGGTCTTCTCCGACATACCGCGGCCCTTCAAGACGCCCCTGGTGCCGCTGGTGCCCATTCTAGGCATCGTGGTTTGCGCGGCCATGATGTACTCGCTGGGTCCGGACAACTGGCTCCGCCTGATCGTCTGGCTGATCATCGGCCAGGTGATTTACTTCACTTACAGCCGGTTCCACAGCAAGATGCGGCGCGCGGGCGGCCGGCCTCGGGCTTGAGGCCGGGAGTCGAACTCTCAGACGATGACGCTTTCGGTGTCCCCCTTGACCGGCCGCCACAGACCGGCCAGGCGCGCTTGAGCCGGCACACCGGGCGGACCCGGCGAGCCGGGCACGACTTGGGCCCACAGCTCGCCTGAGCCGGCGGGGCCTTCGAGCGCCACGCCGCTCCAGCCCGGATGCTGCTTCCACTGCGCTGCGAACTTGTCTTCCGGCCCGCGGACGATCATCGCGGCCGCGATGCGCGTCCGGGCGACCAGGCGCTCGGTGGATGCCTTGAAATGCCACTGATTGGGCCGGTTCTCGTGATACTCGGGCGGGTTGCCCTCGTTGTACGGCGTGTCGAACAGGTCGGTGAGGCTGAAAGAGAGCCCGGCTTCGCAATCTAGCCGCACTTCGAGCGAAGTCCCGCCGCGCCGCGAGGTCACGGTCCGCGCTTTCTCGTCCACCTGCATCTTTTCGATGGCGTGCAGCAACCAGTCGAAGCGCCCCACCACCGGCACGGCCAGCTCGTCGAGCACTACAAAAAGTCCGGGCCGCAGAAACAACACGTGCCGGAGAAACGTCCTCAGCTTCCCGCCGTAAGCCGCGGAGGCGTCTCCGCAAAGGTAAGTGAGCGCTTTCTGATGCCGGAACTCGACGATCCGCCCGCTGGCTCCGGCAGAACGCACCAGTTGTCCCTCCCCGTTGACCAGGACCGAGTTGTTGGCCTTGGTCTGGCGGGTCCACTCGGCGTGATGTGGCATGCCGTAGGCCGGCCCATAATAGCCCGAGGCGATGGCCAGGGCGCGCCCGCCTTTCAGGATGCAGAAAGAGTTCTGATCGGCGTGGCTGTGACTGACGCTGCCGAAGGGGCTGCTCTTGAACAGGAAGAAGGTGTCCTCCGCGGGCCGGTCGAGCGCGCTGTGCAGCGCGGCCCAGCCGACGCCGCGAAACACCGCTGCGGCCGGCAGGACCGAGGGCGGCGCAGACTTTACGGTATCTTCCGCCAGCATGACGACCAGAGGGTCTGAGATGCCTTCGTCCAGCGCTCCGGTCTGCTCAGCCCACCAGACCGCTGCCGGATCGCCGAACCGCCGTCCGTGGTGCGCCATCAACACGGCTCCCGCAGCGCCCACGCCACCGCCCTCGGTGCCGTCGCCGAAGGGCTTGACCTCGCCGCGGGGCGCAGCGCAGTACAAGAAGAAGCGCCGCACGTTGCGGAAGAAGGGACGCCGGTAGAGGTCGAAGCCTGTGGCGACGCGTAGCGCCTCGATAGCCGGCAGGTAGAGAGTGTTATAGCTCAGGGCGTAACTCATGCCCTCCGCCCAGCCGCCGTCGGCATCGCCCCAGTGCGGGTAGAAGGTGGTCAGCGCGCGGAGCGAATAGTCCAGCCACTCGGCAGCGTCCGGCGCCTCGCCCGCCAGCGCCACGGCGTATTCACTCAGGTAGGCGATCAGCCGCCCATTGTGGCTTTCGGCGGGCGTCGCCAGATAATCGGCGCGCCTGAGCCGCCTCAGCACCTGGCGCGCCCGAGCAATAGTCATCTCCCGCACCCGCCGACGCTCGCTCTCATCGAACAGGTCGTAGAGCCAGTCGTAGGCGCGGTGGCCGTGGCGCGCCATGCTCAAGCCAGGCTCGTCTCCATAAGGCGAGAGCACCGACATAGTGCCCTCGACGCCCCAGGTCTCGACTTCCAGCAGAATCCTCTTCGCCGCCAGGCCGTAGCGCTCATCGCCGGAGAGCAGGTAGGCCAGCGCCAGCGGGCTCACAGCGCGGTCGATGTATCGGCGGAACTCGCGGAAGTAGACCACGTAACCCATCCGCTGCCGCGTCTGGCCCTCGAAGGTGTCGTAGGTGGGGCGCTGGGGCAGAGGGTTCTGGAGCGCGCGCTCGGCCGCTTGCCTGAGCGCCTGCCAGGCTAAGCGCCGCCCGGAGCCGAGCGACCGCCGGATCTCCGCAAGGCGATCCTTCGCGAAGATGTAGCGCGGATGCCCCTCCGGCACGCGGGCCAGCAACGCCGCCGGGTCCTGCCAGGGCAGCTCCGGGAGGCCCTGGGGGACGCGGAACCGCCAGGCACCCCGCCGCGTCCGCACGCTGTCGGAACCGTCGCTGGCCTCCACGTCCCAGGTGTAGTCGCCCGGCGGGAAGGTTCGCGTGGGCAGGTGAACGGGATCGTTCAGCCCTGAGGCTTCGTACACCAGCTTGCCCGCTGCGTCTCGCACTACGAGGCGGTACGTAGCAGCGCCCGCGGCGCGCCACCAAGCGAAGCCCGGCGGATTAACGCCCACCGACGCGCTCTCGGCAGGAGTCGGGAAAAGAGCCCGCTCCGCCTGCGCGTCCGGGAAGCGGACCTCGGCGGCGGCGCCGGGCCGAGGCAGCCAGAGCGGACCTGCGGCCGGCAAAGATCCTAAGAAAGCCCTTCGTGACGATCGCATGCTGGTTTCAGACTATAATCGCATTTTCAACCTCATAATCCGATGAGCGCCCACGAAACGTTCAACTTTCAGACCCTGGACGAGCTGCGCGGCCGGATCGCAGAGCTAGGCCTGGACCTGCCGGTATCGGAGGACATCGCGCCGCTCGTGGCCCCCTGCGAGGTGGCCGGGTTCCGGCTGCCCAACCGCCTGACTGTCCAGCCCATGGAGGGGTGCGACGGCACTGCTGACGGCTCCCCCGATGAGCTGACTTTCCGCCGCTATCGCCGCTTCGCCGCCGGCGGGGCGGGCCTGCTGTGGTGCGAAGCCACGGCGGTGGCGGAAGAGGCGCGCGCCAATCCCCGGCAAATCTGGATCCACGAGCAGACCCTGCCGGAGTTCGCGCGGCTGGTCGAGGAGACGCTTCGGGTGGCCCGCGAGACCTGCGGCCCCGGGCACCGGCCCCTGCTCGTGTTGCAGTTAACGCACTCGGGCCGCTACAGCAAGCCGCGGCGCAATCCCGTGCCGATCATCGCTCACCACTCGAAGTTCCTCGACCCGGTGACGAACATCCCTCCGGACTACCCGCTGATCAGCGACGCGGAACTGGAGCGGCTGGAGGACCGCTACGTCGAGGCCGCGCGCTGCGCCCAACGGGCCGGGTTCGATGCCGTGGATGTCAAGGCCTGCCATCGCTACCTGATCTCGGAGCTGCATGCTTCCTTCACCCGCGAGAACAGCCGCTACGGCGGGTCCTTCGAGAACCGCACCCGCTTCTTCCGCAACATAGTGGGCAAGATCCGCGACCGGGTCCCTGGGCTGATCGTCACTTCGCGGATGAACGTCTACGACGCCATGGCCTACCCCTACGGCTTCGGGGTGGACCGCGACGACCCCGCCAAGGCGGACCTGAGTGAGCCGATCGAGCTGGTGCGGTTCCTGGTCTCCATGGGCGCTCCGTTGGTGAACATCACGATTGGCAATCCGTACTTCAACCCGCACGTGAATCGTCCCTTCGATCTGCCCGTGGCGGGAGGGCCGATGCCGCCGGAGTCGCCGCTGGCCGGAGTGGAGCGTTTCGTGTCCATTGTGCGGCGCATCCAGCAGGAGTTCCCGCGGCTGGCAGTGATCGGCGGCGGGTACTCCTGGCTGCGCCAGTTTTTCGCGCACGTGGCCGCGGCGGCGGTGCGGGAAGGCTGGACCTCGCTGGTAGGCGTGGGACGCCTGGCGTTCGCCTACCCCGATTTCGCCCGCGACCTCGTCGAGAAGGGGCAACTCGACCCGCTCCGCGTCTGCGTGGCCTGCTCGGCCTGCACGCAGATTATGCGCGACGCCGGGCGCGCCGGCTGCGTGCCGCGCGACGCAGCCATCTACGAACCCATCTACAAGGCCGGGCGGGCCGAGGCCCTGGACACCATCCTGGAGATGGCCAAGACCTGCCGCCAGTGCAACGATCCGACCTGCGTGGGCGGCTGCCCGGCTCGGGTCAACATCCCGAAGTTCGTGGCGCACATCGCCGCGGGGCGCTTCCGCGCGGCCTATGAGACCCTGCGCGAGGCCAACGTGCTGGCCGCGGTCTGCGGCTACGTCTGCCCCGCCGAGACGCAGTGCGAAGCCGCCTGCATCAACCAGCACTACACCACGACCGTTCCCATCCGCCATCTGCAACGGTGGGTGAGCCGCAAGGCAGTCGAGGAAGGCTGGGCCGCGGAGCCGCGTCCGCCGGCTTCGAGCACCAGTAAGCGAGTGGCGGTGCTGGGCGCGGGTCCCGCCGGCGTTTCCGCCGCCGCCACGCTGGCTTCTTACGGCCACGCCGTCACGCTGTTCGACCAAAGCCCGGCGCCGGGCGGCGTAGCCCGCGCTACCATCCCCGCCCAGCGCCTTCCCGACGTCATCATCCGCCAGGAAATCGAAGCTGTGCTGGAGGCTAGCGGCACGGTGACACGCCGGAACGGAGTGCGTCTGGATCCGGGATACAACCTGGACGCGCTACTGGCTGAGGGCTTCGATGCCGTGCTGGTGGCGCTGGGGTTGAGCGAATCGGTTCCGCTGCCCGGAGCCGCCAAGCCCAAGGAGGGAGTCGCGGGCGCGCTCGAGTTCCTCTCCGAGGCCAGAAGCGGGCGAAAGGCCTCCGGCGCAGTGCTGGTGTTGGGCGGAGGCAACACCGCCATAGATGCGGCGCTGGAGGCCAAGCGGGCCGGCGCCGCCGACGTTTCGATAGTCTACCGCCGCTCCTTCACCGAGATGCCGGCCTGGCCTGAGGAGCGCGACCAGGCCATCCGGGTAGGAGTCAACTTCTTGATCCTGACGCAGCCCATTGGGTATGAGACGGACGCCGAGGGCCGCCTCACCGGGCTGAAGGTCCTTCGCACGCGACTGGGATCACCCGGCTCCGACGGGCGGCGCAGGCCCGAACCGGTGGCCGGTTCTGAGCACATCCTGCCCGCCGACCTCGTGATCGAGGCCATTGGCCAGCAGGCCACCGACGAGCTGAAAGCGGCGCTGCCTGGTGTGCGCTTCACGCGAGCCGGGCTGGTGTGGACCAGGGAGGGCACGCTCGAGACCTCCCGCGCGGGCGTGTTCGCCGCCGGCGACATCATCAATGGCGGCGCGACGGTGGTGCGGGCGGTCGCCGAAGGCGCCCGCGCCGCGCGGGAAATTGATGCGTATCTGGTGAGTTAGTGCTTTACGACCTCCGCACGGGCGGCCCGGATCGAGATCAAGCAAAGTGGGACCTGCTACAATTTGGAGTGCCATGGCGCGTCCTGAAAGACGCCTTCTCCTTACCGGTGCAAGTCCCGTCCGGGTAGGCGCCGGAGCGCCCGGTAGCAGGCCCCAGCCGAGGGAAGAGATTCCCTGGGCCACGCCAGCAAGATCATCGTTAAGCCGTGTGCGGGAAACCCGCACCTACGGCTTGAAAGGGGTTACATGGAAACGGGCCAGCGTTAAATGCTGGCGCCGCGCCATAATCTGCCAATGAAATCTTATCAGTGGACTGACATCCAGGAAGAACAACTGAACCCACTCGCCGGGCGTAGGGCACTTCACGGGGAAAAGATCACTGTGGCACGCTTTCGCTTCGACAAGGGGAACCAGGTTGCGATGCACCACCACGCGAACGATCAGATCACCATCGTTCAATCGGGGGCGGTGCGCATGGTCGTGGCCGGCGAAGAGATGCAACTGAAAGCGGGCGATATGATGCACGTGCCGCCGGATGTCCCTCACGGCAATGAAGCTCTCGAGGATACCGTCATCATCGAGGTTTTCTCGCCCGTCCGCGAGGACTGGATCCGGGGCGACGACTCCTACCTCCGCAGGAAGTGACCCGCCCGCGGTCCGGAACGTCGCTGGCCTCTATCTCAGACGGCTCAAGATCTTCTCCCTGAGCCCATTAGGATCGAAGCCGGCGCGCTGGTAGATCTCGCGCGGCCTTCCGGACCTTGAGAACCTGTCCATCCCGAAAACCCGCGTGGGATAATCCGCTGGCAGCAGGAACGGGTACAAGAAGCCTGGCCAGCCGTTGTGCAGCGTGACGACGTACTGGCGCTCCTCGTCCGAGAGGACCTCGTTCGCTTTCTTGGGATCGCGTTGCCTCAGCTCGTGGAAGAGCTGCGGTGAAGTGACCGCGACAATCTTGACGTCGGCCCGCTCCTCGATCTCCGGAAGAACCTCGAGGACGTTGGCCATCACCTGGCCGCCGCAGACGACCAGCACCAGCTTCCGCTTCCGATTCCCGCGAAACGGCTTGAAGGTGTAGGCGCCCTTAATGGCTTCGATCGCCGGCGGCACCCCGTCGCCGCGCTTCAACACCGGCGTGGGCGGCCGCGCCACGGACAGCGCGATCGGTTCGCCCCTCTGCGCCGCATGGAACAGCATCTCGACGGTCTCGTTCGCGTCGAGGGGTTTGTAAACCTTGATCCCGGGATAGGCGCTGAACAGCGACATCCAAAATAGCCCGTGATGCGTCGGGCCGTCCTCCCCGGTCTCCGGCCCGTCGTGCGCTGCCAGCAAGATGAAGAATGCCTTGGCCCGAGGATTGACATCGTTGTTGATCAGCGTCATGCGAACCGCATTCGCCATCATGGGAGCGAACACCCCGTAGCTGGCGAACGCGCTCATCGGGCGGAAGCCTCCCGGTAAGGTGTCCTGTGACATCGCGGCGGACATCATCGCCATGTTCTGCTCCGCTATTCCGAAACGAAAGCCCCTTCCCAGCACGTTGTCCCTGGTGATGACCCCGTAGACGCTCTCGGCCTTCCCAGTGAGAATGGATTTCATCAGATCGCCGCAGCCGACATAGAAGAACGCCGTGTGCTTCATGGCCCAGGCGAACCAGGCCTCGGTGGCCCTTCGGGTCGGAACCGCGCCGCCTTCCGGGAACACGAGCTCCGCCGGCAGCTCCTCCGGCCGTCGCAGGCGGGTGTAGTCCGCCATGGGCCGGCCGGCCAACGCGGTTGCCAGCCGCTGCTGCAATTCATGTTCCGGGACGATTCTCCTGGCCGCTGCCTCCAGGCGCTCGACGAGGTAATCGTGCTCGGAGGCGCCCAGCGCTGAGATCACGGTACGGATGTCGGCAGCCGCATCGCCCTCCTGGCCGGGAATGTCGAAGCCGAGTTTCCGCATGGCTTCGACGTACTCCGGGTGCGAGAGGGGCGTACCGTGCGAATCCGACGTGCCCTCGAGCTTGCCATAGTATCGGCCCTTGATCGTGTGGCTAACGACGACTGTGGGTTTCCCCGTGCCGAGACCCTGCTCCGCCAGGCGGTAAGCGTAAGCGAGTTCCAGGATGTTGTGCCCGTCAACCTCGATGATGTTCCAGCCCGGAGCGAACCAGTGATTCACGTAAGGGGAGGGCATCGCTTCGGTGATCAGCCCGTCGATACCCATGTTGTTGTAATCCACCACAACCGTCAGGTTTCCGACGCCGAGGGTCGAGGCGACATTGCGCGCTTCGTACGTCATTCCCTCCTCGGTTTCGGCGTCGCCCGCGATTACGAATGCCCTGGTCGGCAGGCCGCACGAGCGGTGCAGTACGGCGAAACCCAGCCCGGCGGAGATTCCGTGCCCGGAGGAACCCGTGGAGGTGTCGGCAAGCGCAGAGTAGGATTCCACGTGCCCGCTCGGACCGCCGAAGGTCCGGAACGCAGCCAGTTGTTCGGGATAGACCGCCGCCGCCTGGGCCTCCGGATCGAGGTGAGCGCCCTTTCTCCGCAGCGCTTCGTACACCAGCGACACAAGCGCGTGGAACAAGGGTGTGCAGTGGCCCGCCGACCAGACCACCCGGTCTCTGCCCGGATGTTTCGGCTTCAGGGCATCGAAACCCAGGACGCCGCTCGCCAGCAGCGTCAGGACTTGCTCCGCCTTGGACGATGAGCCGCCGGGGTGCCCCGACTTGGCGGCATTCACCGCGGCGAAGGCCAGGCCGCGGACAATGCGGCACAGTTGTGCGATCTTTTCCTCGTCAATCTCCGGCAGCGACGGAAGCGGCACTCCCCTCAGGTTGAGGTACGCTCCTCCCTCAGCCCGGTATTGAAAACGCTCCGGCTCGCTCAACCTCACCGCTTCGAGTCCATCCTTCTCCAACACGTTGTACTTGGTGATTGCAGAAAACACGGTATCATCTTCTCCGCTATGATTTGGATCCCACCAATCTGGGTATTCTGATCAGGATCTCCATTCTAGCATCCCTCGGTTTTGGGGCAACCGAGGCCCTGCTTCCTCATTCGCACGCCCCAGGGCAAGCGTGCGCGGCACGCTACAATCGGCGGAGGTGGAGGATCATATGGCACTGCGGGACGCGCTGTTACCCGAGTTCGTCACAGATTATGCGCTCCTGCCCGCACCTCGGGCCCGTGTCGCCACCATAGGGGAGTATGACTCGCGATCTCAAGACGCGGAAGACCGGTTCACCGGATGGATGAGTCGAGCACGGCCCTCAAGACCACCACGCCGCCACCCTCCAGTCACCCGCCCGCCCCGCCTTCTTTCCACCTGCTTCCAACCGTATCCGGGCTTCTTCCTCGCGCCGCGCCCCTGGTCCGCGCTAACCTGAGGTGAGCACCGCTATGACCTCTCAGTTCCCGCCCGTGCCCGCCGCACCGGACAGCCGCCGCGCCCTCCATCCCCTGGCCCTTCAACGGGATGGGAGAAAATTACGAAACGAACCCAAACCCAAGAGCGGACACCATGCCTTTCGGTGCATCCGCGCGGTGCCCCGTTTCGCGTGTCTTGTCGTCCTGACCGCAGCGGCCCTGCATCTGGCCGCCCAGGAGCCCCCGCTCCGCGGTTACTCGAAGGAGGCCGCCCGCCTCCAGCGCCAGTGGGAGGCCCGCTTCCGCGCCATCCCGGACGCCAAGAACCTGCGCGCTTACGACGAGCGCTTGTCGGCTCACCCGCATCACGTGGGCTCGCCTTGGGGCAAACAGAACGCCGAGTGGATGCTGGCGCGTTTCAAGGAGTGGGGCTGGGACGCGCGCATCGAGACCTTCGAGATCCTGTTCCCGACGCCCAAGGAACGCCTGGTCGAGCTGGTCGAGCCGGCGCGCTTCGTCGCCCGGCTCCAGGAACCGGCCGTAGCGGCAGATCCCACTTCCGGCCAGCAAAGCGAGCAGCTACCCACTTACAACGCTTACTCGGCCGACGGCGACGTCACCGCGCCGCTGGTCTACGTCAACTACGGCGTCCCGGAGGATTACGAGCAACTCGAGCGCCTGGGCGTCTCCGTCAAGGGCGCCATAGTGATTGCGCGCTACGGCGCTTCCTGGCGCGGCATCAAGCCCAAGGTAGCGGCTGAGCAGGGCGCTGTGGGCTGCCTGATCTACTCGGACCCGCGGGACGACGGCTACTCGCAAGGCGACGTTTTCCCGGAGGGGCCTTATCGCCCGCCCGAGGGCGTGCAGCGCGGCAGCGTGCTGGACATGCCGCTGTACCCCGGCGACCCGCTCACTCCGGGTGTAGGCGCCACCGCGGGCGCCAAACGTCTGCCCTTGGCCGAAGCCAAGACTATCGCAAAGATACCAGTCCTCCCGATGTCTTACGCCGATGCGCAGCCGCTCCTGCGGGCGCTTAAAGGTCCCGTGGCGCCGGCAGCGTGGCGCGGGAGCCTGCCCATCACCTACCACGTTGGGCCTGGGCCGGCCAAGGTTCATCTTCGCGTGAAGTCGAACTGGGACTTGAAGACGGCCCACGACGTCGTGGCTAGATTGCCGGGCGCCGTGTTCCCCGACGAGTGGATAATACGGGGCAACCATCACGACGCTTGGGTGAACGGGGCCGACGACCCGGCCACAGGTCTGGCCGCGGAGCTCGAGGAAGCGCGGGCGTTCGGCGAGCTTCGCAAACAGGGCTGGAAGCCCGCACGCACCCTCGTCTACTGCGCCTGGGACGCTGAAGAACCGGCCCTGCTGGGCTCGACCGAGTGGGTCGAAGCGCACGCCGAGGAACTGCGGCGGCACGCCGTGGCCTACATCAATACCGACTCGACCGGCCGTGGCTTCCTCCGCGTGGAAGGCTCGCACACGCTCGAGAAGTTCATCAACGCCGTAGCGCGCGACATCGCGGACCCGGATGCGAAAATGACGGTCTGGAAGCGCGCGCAGCTTGCGCGCATTGCCTCCGCCTCCGCGCCGGACCGCCAGGAGCTCCGCCGCCGGTCTGATCTGAGGATCGGCGCTCCGGGCGCCGGTTCCGACTACACGGCCTTCGTGGCCCACCTGGGCATTCCCTCACTCAACCTGGGCTTCGGGGGGCTGGACGGCAGCGGCATCTACCACTCCATCTACGACGATTTCTACTGGTACACCCGCTTCGCGGACTCCGATTTCCGCTACGTCCGCGCCCTGGCGCAGACGGCGGGAACCGCCGTGATGCGCCTGGCTGGCGCCGAGCTGCTGCCCCTGGATTTCACCGACTTCGCCGATACCCTGCGCCGCTACGTCGGTGAGCTGGAGAGACTGCACAAGGATCGGCAGGCGGAAATCGAGGAACGCAATCGCCAGATCCAGGAGGGCGTCTTCGTGGCCCTGGCCGATTCCCGGAAGAAGTTCGTACCGCCGGCGACCGAGGCCGTGCCGCCACCATTGGAGTTCGCGCCGCTCAAGAACGCCATCGAGGCGGTGGCGCGGGCGGCCGAGCGATACGAGAAGGCGGTCGAGGCATCCACGCTCACTACCGTCGAATCCGTCAACCGGAAGCTGCTCCAGGCGGAGCGCACGCTGACCGACCCGGCGGGGTTGCCGGGCCGGCCTTGGTTCAAGCACCAGATCTACGCCCCCGGGCTTTACACCGGCTACAGCGCCAAGACCATCCCGATGGTGCGGGAGGCCATCGAGCTGAAGAAGTGGCCGGAGGCGGAGGCGGGCATCGCCCGCGTGAGCGCTATTCTGACGAGTGAGGCGGCCCTGATCGAGTCGGCGGCCGCGGAACTGGAGAGCGGGGGGCGGTAGCTTGCCAGCCAGCGCCGAGCTGCGGGCAGCCATCGACGAACTGGCGCAGGCGCAAGGCGTGCGCGAGTGCCTGCGGTGGTTCACCCGCGAGAAGCAATGGGTCAACGAGCGGCAGCTTGAGCTGTGCCGAATCCCGGCGCCCACGTTTCTCGAGCAGAGGCGGGCCGAGTGGATGCTCGAGCAGTTCCGGGCGGCCGGCTGCGTGGCCGAAATCGACGGCCCCGGCAACGTGGTGGCGCAGCTTGAGCCTAGCGGCCCACACAGGCCGCTGGTGGCGCTGACCGCCCATCTGGACACGGTGCTGGCGCCCCGGCACCCGGAAGACATCAGCGTCGAGGCCGACGGCGCCCTGCGCGGCCCCGGCGTCTCCGACAACGGCGCGGGACTCGCCGGCCTGCTGGCGGTGGCGCGGGCGATGAGGTCGGCGCCGCCGATCGCCGACGCTCGCTCCGATTTGCTGCTGGTGGCCAACGTGGGCGAGGAGGGCGAGGGCAACCTGAGCGGCATGCGGCATCTGGTCGGCGAGTCGCGGCTGGGGCCCCGGATCCGGGCGTTCCTGGTGCTGGAGGGCGCCGGCACGGACCGCGTGGTGCGCCAAGCGCTGGCCAGCCGTCGCTTCGAGGTGTCCTTCACGGGCCCGGGCGGACACAGTTGGAGCGACTCCGGCGCCGCCAACCCCATCCACGCCCTGGCCCGCGCCGTCACTATGTTCGCGGAACACTGCGCGCGCCTGGCCAACGGGGCCTCGGACGGCGTGCGCTCCTCGTTCCACTTCGGCGTCATCGAGGGCGGCGCGAGCGTGAACGCCATCCCCAGCCTGGCGCGCGGGAAAGTGGACCTGCGCTCGGAGAGCGACCAGCGGATCGAAGAGATGCTCGGCTCGCTCACCGCGGCGGTCGAGCGGGCGGCGGAGGTCGAGAATCTGCGCGCCACCGGAAGCAAGCTGGCCGCCCGGATCCGGGAAATCGGCTCGCGGCCCGGCGGTAAGCTCGACGAGAACGCGCCGATGCTGCTCCTGCTGCGCGCCGTGGACGCCCACCTGGGCATCCGCGCGCGCCTGGAATGTTCTTCGACTGACGCCAACATCCCCTTGGCCGCGGGGCTGCCGGCGCTGGCCGTCGGCGCCGGCGGGCGCGGCGGAGGCGCGCACACGCCTGCCGAGTGGTTCCAGCCGGAAGGCCGCGACCTGGGCCTGAAGCGCGTATTGCTCATGCTGGCGCTCCTGCTGCGGGAATAGGATCGCACGTGACCCCCGTCCGCAGCCCGGTTCAGCAACCCCTCTGGCGCGCCGACCTGGCGCTGGTAGGCATTGCCCTGATCTGGGGCGCCACCTTCGTCCTGGTCCAGCAGGCCCTGCGGGACGCCTCGACGCTGCTCTTCCTCGCCCTGCGGTTCAGCCTGGCCGCCCTCGCGCTCGCGGTGGCCTTCCGCCGCTTGCCCGGCAAGTTCCGCCCGCTCCGGCCATTGCTCACCGGGGGCGTCTGGGCCGGAGTGTGCCTCTCGGCCGGGTATCTGTTTCAGACCACCGGCCTGCGCTACACCAGCGCCTCGAAGTCGGCTTTCCTGACCGGCCTGTCGGTGGTGATGGTCCCGGTCTTCGGGGCCCTCTTCCGCAAGGTGGCCCCGAGTCTTTCCGAAGCCTTGGGGGTATTGGCCGCCACCCTGGGGATGGGGCTGATGACGCTGGAGGGGGAAAGCCTGCGCATGGGGCGCGGCGATCTGCTGACGCTGGCTTGCGCGGCGTGCTTTGCGGCCCACATTCTGGTGGTCGGCTACTGGGCGCCACGGGTCAGGTTCCAGGCGCTGTCGCTGGTGCAGGTGGCCACGGCCGCCCTGCTGGCCCTGGGGACATGCTGGTGGGCAGAGACGCCCCTGATCCGCTGGCGGCCCGGAGTGGTCGCGGCCCTGCTGGTCACCGGGCTGCTGGCCACCGCGCTGGCCTTCTCGGTGCAGGCCTGGGCCCAGCGGTACACCACGGCGACCCGCACGGCGCTGATCTTCGCGCTGGAGCCGGTCTTTGCCTGGCTGACTTCCTTCCTGCTCACCGGGGAGACGCTGTCCGCGCGCGCCAGCCTGGGCGCGGTGCTGATCCTGGCCGGCATCCTGCTGGTGGAGCTGAAACCATTCGGGCCGGGTGGCCGTCCTGAAGTAAGAGAACTGGTAGAATAGATTCAAGCCCCCCTGGAGCGGGATTCGATGGACATATTGGCTAAGATGAAGAAACAGAAGCTTCTTTCCGCCGGCCTGTTGATCTTCACCCTCTCGATCGGCATACTGATCGGGACCCTGATCAACACTGCGGTGCTGGCGCAGAAGGGGCAGGCCGTGGCCCCGGACGCCACACCGCTGACTATCCCCAACCCGGCGCAACTGTCCAGCGGCTTCAACCAGTTGGCTAAACAACTGGAGCCTGCGGTAGTGGTCGTCCGGTGCACCTACGGCGCCAAGGAGGTCGAGCAGGCGCAGCGCTCGCCGCGCCAGCGCCAGAACCCCCAGCAGGAGCCAGAAGAGGACCCCGGGATGGACCTGTTCCGCCGTTTCTTCGGCAGTCCGTTCGGGGAACTGCCGAACCGCCCCTTCCGCCGCGCGGCCACCGGCTCGGGCTTCGTCGTGGACAAGAACGGCTACATCCTGACCAACCTCCACGTCGTGGACGAGGCGGACCGCATTCGCGTGAGTCTGACCGGGGACGCTAAGCCATATGACGCCAAGCTGGTTGGCTCCGACCCCGAGATGGACCTGGCGGTCATCAAGATCGACGCCGGACGGGCTCTAGCGCCGGTCAAGATCGGCAATTCCGACAGCGTGCAGGTGGGCGACTGGGCGGTGGCAATCGGCTCGCCGTTCGGCTTCGATGCCAGCGTCACGGCGGGCATCATCAGCGCCAAGGCGCGGGACGTGGGCGATCAGCAGCACCAGCTCCAGAGATTCCTGCAAACCGATGCGGCCATCAACCCAGGCAACAGCGGCGGCCCGCTGATCGACTTGCGCGGGGAGGTCATCGGCATCAACACCGCCATCGCCACCGAGACCGGGACCTATAATGGCATCGGCTTCGCGCTGCCCATCAACATGGCGGTCGGCGCCTACAACCAGATCATCAAGACGGGCAAGGTTTCCCGGGGCGGCATCGGCATCCAGTTCCCCAAGAACGCGCCGCCTGAGCTGTTGAAGGCTTACGGCGCCACGCAGGGAGTCTTCGTGAGCACGGTCGAGGCCGCCGGTCCGGCGGGGAAGGCCGGCCTCAAACCCGAGGACGTCATCATCTCCTACAACGGCCGCCCCATCAAGGACGGCGAGGACCTGGTCAGCCGCGTGGCGTCCACTCCGGTGGGCTCGGAAGCCACGGTCGAGGTTCTTCGCGGCGGCAAGAAACTGGAGTTCAAACTCACCGTCGGCGAGCGCGGCGAGATCTTCGCCGACACCCTCGGCCTGCGCCGCGACCGGCCGGACACCGCCAGATCGGAGACCCCCGAGGCCATGCTGGGCTTCTGGTTCCGCAACCTGCGGGACACCGATCGGGAGCGACTGAGGTTCGAAGAGAAGGGTGGCGTGCTGGTCACGCGCGTGGACCCCAATTCCTTTGCCGAGGACATCGGCATTGTCCGCGGCGATATCATCACGGCGATCAACCGGCAGCCGGTGAGCTCGGCGGATGATGTCCGGCGGCTCCAGAGCACGCTGCGGCCGGGCCAGGCGGTGGCGTTCCGGGTCATGCGGGCGACGCAGGCGGGCGGGAGCGGCGCGAACTGGCAGCCGCTGTTCCTGGCTGGCACTTTGCCCGAGAAACCGTGATAGCATAGGCATCCCGTGGGATAAGACTCCCGTCTTGTCACTACCAGGAGAACGACTGTTGCGTGGAGTGGGGCTGCTGGCGTGCGTCTTCGGCCTGATCGCGGCCGCTTCCCCGGAGCCTCAAAAGAAAACCTCGCCCCCGCCGGCGAAAAAAGCTTCGGCCGCGACGAAGAAACAGCCCGCCAAGAAGAAGACCACGAAGCAGCAGACCGCCTCCAAGAAATCGAGGTCCAAGAAGCGCCGCCCGAGCTGGCGCACGAGCCAGCAGACTCCCACCCGTGAGCGATACGTCGAGATCCAGCAAGCCCTCATCTCCAAGGGGTATGAGCCTGGGCCGGCTACGGGCGGCTGGGGCCCGGAGTGGGTGGAAGCGCTGAAGAAGTTTCAGAGCGCCCAGAGTCTGGAGCCCAGCGGGAAGCTGGATTCCCTCTCGCTGATCGCCTTGGGCCTGGGGCCTAAGCGGCAGGGGAATGGAGCGCCGCCGTCTGCTCCTCCCAGCCAGACTCCTCCAACTAGCAGTGAACCGAGGCAGCCATGATTATGCTGGTGAGGCGCGACATGATCCCGCTGATGAAGCGCGGCGCGGTGGTGGTGGACGTAGCCATCGACCAGGGCGGCTGCCTGGAAACCTCGCGCCCCACCACGCACACCGACCCGATCTACTTCGTGGATGGCGTGCTGCACTACTGCGTGCCGAACATGCCGGCTGCCGTGCCGCACACTTCCACCTTCGCCCTGACCAACGCCACTTTCCCCTACCTCCTGGAGCTGGCCAACCACGGCCTGGAGCGGGCTTGCCGGGAGAATCCCGCCATTCGCCAGGGAGTCAACACCTGCCGGGGTCACCTCACGTGTCCTGGCGTGGCGGAATCGCAGGGGCGGAAGTGGGAGCCAGTTGAGGCCTTGCTGTAGCCCGTCGCCGAGGTTATAGCAGCCGTGGTGGGCGCGGTTTGGTCAGCCGGCGCTCCAGCCGGGCTTCGCGCCGGCGGAGTTCCACCGAGTCTGCCACGGCAATGGCCGCGCGAACCAGTTCGAGCGCCTTGGCGTAGTCGCGCTCCCGGTGTTCGTGGTGCTTGGCCAGCTCCTCCAGCGCGGCCGCGCGGTAAGGGTTGCGGCTGCTGGCCAGATCGTTGAGGATCTCGAGTGCCTGGGCCGGCCGTCCCAGGCGCTTCTCCAGCGCCGCCGTCTCCCACAGCGTCCGGAACAGCAGGTCGTCGGGCAGGCCCAGCTCCACCGCCCGCCGCATCAGCCCGAGGGCTTGCTCGCGCCCTCCTGAACTCAGGAACCAGCGCGCCAGCCCCACCAGGTCCGCGCCGTGAATCAGCGGCGCCTCGCCGGGCGAGCGGAAGGCAAACGGCACGATGCCAGTCAGGCAGGCCAGGCTCAGGATGTCTATGGCGTTGTGGTGAAAAACGGGCACCACGCGGAACGCCTGTTTGGTGTGAAGGTACTCGAAGTAGACGTAGGGGATCATTTCCCCGGGCAGGTCGCCCTCCCGCTCTACGCCCAGGATCTGGTTCTCCAGCTCGACCAGCCGGCAGCTCTCAATGCGCAGCTTCCACAGCCGCCGCGCGCCGTGGAGGAGGTCCAGGTGAGCCAGGCGGTTCAGCGGGGAGCTCTGGCGCGCCATCCGGAACCGCGTTTCGAGCAGCGGCTGGTCGTACGCCTTGCCGTTGTAGGTGACCAGCACGTCGAATTCCTCCAGGTGCCGGGCCAGCGCCCACAGTAGGCTGGGCTCCTCCCCGTAGTCCCGCATGAAGAACTGCCGAAGGTGAAAGCCATCCGCCGAAATGCGCCCTACGCCGACCAGGAAAGCGCAAGTGCCCGTGCCTCCGGCCAGACCGGTGGTCTCAGTGTCCAGGAAAGCCCAGCGTGCGGGCGGCGAGCCGGCGATCTGGCCGCCCGAGAGGGCCGCGAGCAGGTCTTCGGGAAACTGCGCCAGGCTGGAGATTTCGAAGCTGCCATGGCGGCGGTGGCTCTCCCAGAGCCGCTCGGTTTCGAAGTGGCAGCCGTAGGGCGTCTCGACGATCTGCCCGCTCATCCACTCCTCGATGAAGAAACGCGCGGGGCGAGAGTCGGGTCGCGCCGGCGGACCTTGAAACTTCTTGTCGATGCGCGCGACTTTCCGCCGCAGAGCCTCGAGTTGTCGCTGGAGGTCACTCACCCTTCAACCCCTACCACACCACCCGGATGGGGTACTGCGCGATCTGTGGATCCGGAGTCAGGATCGGAAGGCCGTGAATGATGGCCTGGCAGATGAGCATGCGATCAAAGGGGTCGGCGTGGAGCTTCGGGAGGCGCGGAACGTAGAGGGCAGCTTCTTCGTCCAGCGCCAGGCTCTCGATCCCGTGCCGCTGCCTCCACACGGGAATGAACTGCTCGGGACAGATCAACCTGCGTGTATCCGGCAGTCGCGTCAAGCGGGCCTCTCCGGCTCCTCCCCGTTGAAAAGCGCCAGCAGGTCAGGCGGCAACGGCTCGAAGAACTCGGGGGCGACCTCGAACATGCCCTTGCAGAGCCCGATGGGGCGCTCTGCCGCACCCGGCTGGGCCAAGGGCCGGAGTTCAGCGATGGGAACGTTTCGCCTGCAAATGATGACGGTCTCCCCCGCGGCCACGCGGCGGAGGTACTCGGAGAAGTGCGTACGGCAATCGCGCATGCCGACCCGGATCACACTCTCATTGTAGCTGCGTGGTGGACGCGGAGCCGCGCTTACCCCTCGCCCGCCTCGATCTGTCGGGAGGCCTCCTCCCACTCGGCCAGGCGGGTCTCCAGGGCCGCGCGGCTCTCCGCCAGCAGGGTGCTGAGGCGGCGGGTCTCCTCGGCGCTCGTGAAGGCGGCCAGGGCGCGCTCGCAGTCGGCGATCTGCGCCTCCAGGCGCGCGATTTCCTCTTCGAGCGCCGCCGCGCGCTCCTTGAGCTGGCGCAGGCGGAGGGGGTTGAGGCGGCGGGCGGCGGGCGAGATTCCGCTCCCTGACGGTCGCGGCTCGGAAGACGGTTGCGGCTCCGAAGAGGTGGGAACGACGTCAGCGGTGCGCTGGTTCTGCTTGCGCCAGAGATAGTCCTCGTAGTTCCCCAGAAAGACATTAACGCGGCCGGCTTCCAGCTCGAAGACTCGCGTGGCCAGCTTGTCGATGAAGTAACGGTCGTGCGAGACGAAGACCAGCGTGCCCGTGTACTGCTGGAGCGCTTCGAGCAGCACGTCCTTGGCGCGCAGGTCGAGGTGGTTAGTGGGTTCGTCGAGCAGCAGGAAGTTCGAGGGCCGCATCAGCAGTCGCGCCAGCGCGTAACGGTTACACTCGCCGCCCGACAGCACGCCGATCTTTTTGAATACGTCGTCGTCGGAGAAGAGGAAGCAGCCCAGCAAGGTGCGCAGCTCGGTCTGGGAGACCCTAGGGGCCGCCGCCGACAGGTCATCGAGCAGGCGCGCCTCCGGATCCAGTTCCTTGTACTGGTCCTGCGCGAAGTAGTCCGCCCGCGCGTTCAAGCCCGACCGGATCTCACCTGCGCTCGGCCGTTCGAGCCCCGCCAGCAACCTGATCAACGTGGACTTGCCTGCGCCGTTGACGCCCAGCAACGCCACGCGGTCGCCGCGCTCGATGACGAAGTTCACTCCTTCGAAGACCAACCTGTCGCCGTAGCGCTTGCCCAGATCCACGCACTCGGCGACCACGCGGCCGCTGGCCTTGGGCTGCGGGAAAGCAAAGCGGATGGTCTTCTCCTCGGGCGGGACCTCGATGCGCTTCATCCGCTCGAGTTCCCTGATGCGGCTCTGCACCTGGCGGACCTTGGTGGCCGTATAGCGAAAGCGGTTGATGAACGCTTCGAGCTGGCGGATGCGAGCCTGCTGGTTCTTCCAGGCCGCTTCAAGCTGGGCGCGGCGCTGCTGTTTCTGCTCGAAGTAGCGCGAGTAGTTGCCGCTGTAGAAATGCAGCTTCCGGTTCCAGATCTCGACCACTTTGCGGACCGTGGCATCGAGAAAGTAGCGGTCGTGGGAGACCAGCACGAATGCGTACGGATAGGCGGCCAGGTATTGCTCCAGCCAGTTGCGCGCCTCCAGGTCCAGGTGGTTGGTCGGCTCGTCCAGCAGCAGCAGGTTGGGTCTTTCGAGCAGGAGCCTGGCCAGCGCGATCCGCATCTGCCAGCCGCCGGAGAACTCCTCCGTGCGGCGGCGCCAGTCGTCTCGGGAAAAGCCCAATCCCGCGAGCACCGCGCCTACCTGAGCCTCGATGGCGTAGCCGTCGCGGGCACGGAACTCTCCGTCCAGGCGCTCCAGCCGCTCAGCCACCTCGCGGTACTCCGAGCTCGCCGGATCCAACTCGGCCAGGCGGCGCGGCAGGGTTTCGAGTTCCGCTTCCATGGCCTGTAGGTCTGCGAACCCCGAGAGGCACTCGGCGAAGACCGTTCGGCCCTCCAGCGCCAGCCCCTCCTGTGGCAGGCAACCGGCGGTGAGTCCCTTGGCGGCGCTGCGCGTACCGTCATCCAAGGATTCCAGCCCGGCCAGAATCTTCAGCAGCGTGGACTTGCCCGTACCATTAGCGCCGACCAGCCCAACGCGGTCGTCCGGCGTGACCAGCCAGTCGGCTCCCTCGAACAGCAGCTTCGGCCCGTAGCGCTTGGCCGCTCCGGAAAGCTGGATCATTGGCGGCGCAACACGCGCCCCGGGCGCGCCCCGGTCAGCTTGCCGTTCTCGACCACCGCCTGCCCGTTCACCAATACCAGGTCAAAGCCCTCCGAGTACTGGTGCGGCTGGAGGAAAGTGGCCTTGTCCTGGACGCGTGCGGGATCGAAGAGAACCAGGTCGGCAGCATAACCCTCGCGCACGAGGCCGCGATCGCGCAGGCCCAGGGTCCGGGCGGGCAGCGAGCTCATCTTGCGGATGGCCTCTTCGAGCGAAATCACGCCGCGACTGCGCACGTACTCGGCCAGCACGCGCGCCCGCGTCCCGTAGGAGCGCGGGTGGGGGACGCCCACGCCGAGCTCACGGATGCCGCCATCGCTGCCCACGGCGGCATTCGCGTAGCGCATGATGCGTTCGACGTCCTTCTCGCTCATCGAGTGATAGACCATCGAGGCGCCGCCCTGCGCCACCAGGTCCAGAATGGTCTGGACTTCGAACTTCAGCTTCTTCTTGCGCCCCCGGAGCACGTTGATCTCGCGGATGTTCTTGCCCTCCAGCGACCGGTCGAACTGACAGGAAGCCACTACCGCGTAGGAGTAATCCTTGTGCCCCAGGCGTTTGACCATCTGCTCCATCTCGAGCGCGATGCGCGCCCGCGTGGCGGGATCGCCGAGCCGCTGTTTGACGGCGGCCTCTCCATCGGCCAGCGCCCAGCTTGGCAGCAGGATCCCGAGGCCCGTGCTGGAACGATCGTAGGGGTACTGGTCCACGCTGACGTCCACGCCCGCGCGGCGGGAGCGCTCGATGAGGTCGATGGTCTTCACGCTGGAGCCCCACAGGCGCCGGTTGTCGATCTTGAAATGCGCGATCTCGACCGGGAGACCGGCCTCCTTGCCCACGCGCACGGCTTCCTCGATCGCTTGAAGGACGCGCGCGCCTTCGTCGCGCATGTGGCTCGCGTAAATCCCTCCGTGACGGGCGGCGACTCGGGCCAGCGCGACCACCTCCTCGGTCGAGGCGTAAGTGCCCGGGATGTAAATCAGGCCCGTGGAGAAGCCCAGGGCGCCGTCGCGCATGGCTTTCTCGACCAGCTCCTCGATGCGGGCGATCTCTTCCGGAGTGGCCTGCCGGTTGGCGGCGCCCATGACCTGGTAGCGCACCGTGTTGTGGCCGACCAGGGAGGCCACGTTCAGGCCCAGGCCCAGCTTATCCAGCCTGGCGAACGCCTCGGCGAGATCGCGGTAGGAGTCGCCGCAGTTGCCCGTTACCGCGGTGGTAACGCCGTCCATGACGTAGTTCGCGGCGCCGGGCAGTTTCTCGATCTCGTCCTCGATGTGCGTGTGTATGTCGATGAAGCCGGGCGCCAGCACGCGGTCCGCGGCATCGATCTCGCGCGCGGCGGTGGCTTTCAGAGAGCGCCCAATGGAGGCGATCCTGCCGTCTTTGACGCCCACGTCGGCCCGGAACCAGGGATTGCCCGTGCCGTCCACCAAGCGGGCGTTGCGGATCAGAAGATCGAAGTCCGCCGCGTGAAGCGCAGCGGCCAGGCACAAAGCCAGAAGCAGTCGCATGGTTGAATTATAAGCCGGGATCAGGCCGCCGGACCGCAGAAGAAGTCCAGGGCCTTGGCGATGAAGTCCTTCAGCTCCGTGCGGCTCACCACCGCGTCCAGCATGCCCTTGGCGAGCAGGAACTCGGCGCGCTGGAAGCCTTGGGGCAGCTTCTGGCGGATAGTCTGCTCGATGACGCGCGCCCCGGCGAAGCCGATCAGCGCGCCCGGCTCGGCGATGTTGAGATCGCCGAGCATGGCGAAGCTGGCGCTTACGCCGCCGGTGGTGGGGTCGGTGAGCACGCTGACGAAGGGGACGCGAGCTTCGTCCAGCCGCATCAGGGCCGCCGAGATCTTGGCCATCTGCATCAGGCTGACCGCGCCCTCCTGCATGCGGGCGCCGCCGGAGGCCGAGGCTATGACCAGGGGCACGCGCTGGGCGAGCGAGCGCTCGATAGCGCGCGTAATCTTTTCACCCTCCACGGCGCCCATGCTGCCCCCGATGAACCTGAGCTCCTGGACGCAGATGTTCACCCGCCGCCCGTTCAGGGCGCCCGCCGCCGAAATCACGGCGTCGGGCAGGTCAGTGGCGCGCCGCATGGCCTCCAGGCGGTCGGTGTAACGCTTGGAGTCCACGAAACCCAGCGGGTCGGTCGAGGCCAGGCTCCGGTCGAACTCCTCCCAGGGGCCGTCCAGCAGCATGCGCAGGCGGGCGGGGGCGTCGAGGCGAAAGTGAAAGCCGCACTTGGTGCAGACGTGCAGGTTCTCCTCGAGCGCCTTCTTCCAGATGATCTGGCGGCAGCCTTCGCACTTCAGCCACAGCCCTTCGGTCTTGACTTTGCGCTCTTCCTCCGGGGCGGGTGTCGCCCGGGCGGGCTTGTCTCTGGTAAACCAGGGCATAACGACAATCAGTAGTCGATACCGGGCACGGCCTGAACTCCCTGCGGGAAGGGGTGCTTGATTTCGCGGACCTCGCTTACGATATCGGCTGCCTCCACCAAGCGCGGATCCGCCCGGCGCCCCGTGCAGACCACGTGCAAGCGCTGGGGCCGCCGGCCGAGATCCTCCAGCACCCGTTCAACCGGGATCATACCGTAGTGGACCGCATAGTTGATTTCATCCAGGATCACCAGATCGTACCGGTCCGAGGCCATGGCGGCGCGGGCCGTCTCCCAGGCCTCTTCCACCAGGCGAATGTCCTCCGGGGCCGGCTTCTCGGGCGGCGCCTTGACGAAGCCGCGACCCATCGGCCGGATCTCGAATTGCTGGCCGAAACGCCGGGCGCTGGCCAGCTCGCCGGAGGGCCACGACCCCTTGATGAACTGGATCATAAGCACCTTCAGGCCCTGGCCCACGGCGCGCAACGCCGTGCCCAGAGCCGCCGTGGTCTTGCCCTTCCCGTCGCCGGTGAAGACCATCAGCAGACCGCGCCGGTCCCGCATCGTCTTAGGCTAGCACAGCGCGCAGGAGCCTTCGGTTCTCAGTACGACGGAACTTCCAGCCTGATGTCGGGGATCATGCGGTAGTGCCGCTCGTTCCGCGTCACCAGAGCGTACCCCGCTTCCAGTGCCGTCGCGGCTTGGAGCGCATCAAACGCCCTCAGTCCATGCGAATGCGCGAACCGCAGTAAGAGATCGTATGCTCTCATTCCGGCTCCGGCGCCCAGCGGGATCATCGGCAAGGCCGAAAGAAACGTGTGAATCCTGTCGGCCTCGGTTCTAGTCCTGGCGCCGACAATCGTCTCCAACGCCGTCACCACTGAGATCCACCAGCGGTCTGGAAGTGAGTCCAGGTAGCCGATAGCGTCCTGATTGTTCTTGGACACATCGATGAGAATGTCGCTGTCAACGAGATAGGGCACGCCCTACGACCTGTTCTGCTCCCTGAGCCGATTCACGTAGGTGACGCCATCGGGAATGTCGTCGCGCTCTCTCCACATCCCGCAGAACTCGAATTCCCTGACTGAGCGTCGCCTGGGCTGTTCGCCCGGGACCGACACCTCGACCACGGTGCCGTCAGGCAGGTCTACCCTGGTGACCGGTTTGAACACACCGCCTTCGTACCTGGCTTGCACGACCGTGGCCATCACTCCGCTGTCAATGTCAGTCAGCCGCCGTGGTCTTGCCCTTCCCGTCGCCGGTGAAGACCATCAGCAGACCGCGCGGGTCCCTCATCGTTCTACGTTAGCACAGCAGGCGAAAACGCGGGACAGCACGGGGCCGCTCGGAACGGGCGTGCGGCGCGCAAAACGGGTAATCTGGAAGTTCCGGGGGGAACGATGAAGAAGTCGTTGCTGTTGGCGTCTCTGGCGGCCGCGACGGCCTTCGCCCAGTACAAGCTGGAGGCCGCGGGCGCGTCGCCTGCCGAGGTGGCGCCGGCGATCCGCGAGGCCCTGCAAGAGGAGGGCTGGCGAATCGTGGCCGCGAACGGGAAGGTCTTCTGCGAGATTTGGCTGCGCGCCAAGGCGCCCCGGGGGTCCAAGACGACGGAGCAGAACGTGAGCTTCACCCAGATCCCCCCTGGTTCCCTGCTGGGGGTGCTTCGTTACCCAGCCCAGGGTGCTGACCGCCGCGGGCAAGTCATAAAGGCGGGCGTTTACACGCTGCGCCTGGCCTTCTACCCGCTGGATGGGGCGCACCAAGGCGTCGCTCCGCTGCGTGATTTCTTGAAGATCGTTCCGGCTGGCATCGACACGGACTTGAACTCCACACCCGCGTATGACGAGCTGGTCAAGATGAGCACCCAGGCCTCTGGGACTTCTCATCCGGCGATCTTGAGCGCCTGGAAGCCGGACGCTCCGCAGCCCAAGCCGTCGCTCGTGAAAGAAGGGGAGGACTGGGTCCTGTACGCCACTATGGGCGAGGAGCCGATCGCCATCCTGGTCGTGGGCGCCTATCAGGGTTGAGCCGGACTGCTGGTAGCCGATGCGCACCTTACGCTACGTCACGCCAAACGGTATCGCGGTCACCCGTACGGTGTCCCGGATGCCTTACCGGAAGGGGCTGAAGCTCCTGCTGCGGGAGCTGGACACGCGCCGCGGTTTCTATCTCTCCTCCGGCTACGAGTATCCGGGGCGCTACTCAAGGTGGGATATCGCCTCGGTCCGGCCGCCGCTGGAGATCATCGGCTGGGGGCGCCGGGTCGAGTTCCGCCCGCTCAACCTGCGCGGCGAGATGCTCAACCAGATGCTGCTGGCGGCGCTGGGTTCACACCCGCATTGGGAAGCGTTCGAAATCGAGGCGGGCGTTTTACGCGGGCGCCTGAAGCCGCTGCCTGCGCTGTTCCCGGAAGAAGAGCGCAGCAAGCAGCCTTCGGCCTTCTCGATCCTGCGCGCCCTGGTGGAAGAGTTCCGCCACGGGGGGGATGCGCGGCTGGCCCTGGTGGGCGCTTTTGGCTACGACCTCCTGTTTCAGTTCGACCCCATCCGGCTGCGGATGCCGCGCGAGGGCTGCAAGGACTTGCACCTGTTCCTCTGCGACGACATCTGCTTTATGGACCGCAAGAAGGAGCAGATCGAGCGTTACCAGTACGACTTCGATTGGGAAGGGGTCTCGACGCTGGCGCTGGAGCGCTCGGGTGAACCGGTCCCCTCGGCTCCGCCGGCCGCGGCCGGCGACATTGTCTCCGACCACACTCCCCAGGAGTACGTCGCCAAGGTGGAGCAAGTGCGCGAGGGCATGCGCCGGGGCGATTACTACGAGGTGGTGCTCCGCCGCACCTTCCGGGCTCCTTACTCGGGGCGCCCCTCGGAGTTGTTCGAGCGGATGCAGCGTCACAGCCCCAGCCCTTACGAGTTCCTGCTTCAGTTCGGCGACGAGCAGTTGGTGGGCGCTTCGCCCGAGATGTACGTGCGGACCGAGGGCGATCGCGTCGAGACCTGCCCCATTTCCGGCACCGCCCGCCGCACCGGCGACCCGCTGCGTGACGCCGAAAGCATCCGGGAACTGCTCAATTCCCCCAAAGAGGAGTCCGAGCTGACCATGTGCACGGACGTGGACCGCAACGACAAGTCGCGGGTCTCGGCGCCAGGCTCGGTCAAGGTCATCGGGCGCAGGCTGATTGAGGCCTACGCCGGCGTCTTCCACACCGTCGATCACGTCGAGGGCTCACTCAGGCCGGGGTGCGATTGCTTGGACGCTTTCCTGAGCCACATGTGGGCGGTCACCGTGATCGGCGCGCCCAAGAAGGCCGCGGCCCAGGCCATCGAGGACCTCGAGAAGGACCCGCGCGGCTGGTATGGCGGCGCCGTGGGCATGATCTCGCTCAACGGCGACCTCAACACCGGCATCCTGATCCGCACCATCCACCTGCGCCACGGCGTGGCCGCCTTCCCGGTGGGCGCCACGCTGCTCTACGACTCCGTGCCAGCAATGGAAGAACAGGAAACCCGCCTCAAAGCCACGGGCTTCTTCCGCACGCTGGCAGGCGAGCCCGTGCCGGCGGCCCCCTTCACCCGCGCGGCCCGCGTGGGCGAGGGCGTCAGGCTGCTGCTGGTGGATAACGACGACTGCTTCATCCACACCTTGGCCAACTACGCCCGCCAGACGGGCGCCGAAGTGGTGACTTACCGGGCCGGGTTTCCGCTCGAACTGATTGCCCAGGTTGCGCCCGGCCTGATTCTTATCTCGCCTGGCCCGGGCCGCCCGGCGGATTTCGGCGTCCCCGAGCTGGTCCGGCACGCCGTCCGTCTGGGGATTCCAGTGTTTGGCGTCTGCCTGGGCCTGCAAGGCACGGTCGAAGCCTTCGGCGGCGAGCTGGGCGTGTTGGGCTATCCGATGCACGGCAAGCCCTCGGTGGTCATCCACAACGGCCAGGGCATTTTTGCGGGCCTGCCGCCGCGGTTCAAAGCGGGACGCTATCACTCGCTGTTCGCCAGGAAGGAGACGCTGCCGGCCTGCCTGGAGGTCACCGCCGAGTCGGAAGACGGGGTCATCATGGGGATCCGGCACCGCGAGCTGCCCATCGAGGCGGTGCAGTTCCACCCTGAGTCGATCCTGACCCTGGAGGACGACTGCGGCCTGCGGATGATCGAGAACGTGGTGAAACTCTATGGCAGGCTGAAGGCCTGCCCAACGGTGGCATGCCCAGGGCAATCATAGCCGGCGGCGGCCTGGCCGGGATGGCGGCCGCGGCGGCGCTGGCCGAGGCTGGCATCGGAGTTGAGCTTTTCGAAGCCCGGCCCGCACTCGGCGGGCGGGCGTCCTCCTTCACCCCGCCGGATTCACAGGACGCCTGCGAGCTGATCGACAACTGCCAGCACATCCTGCTGCGCTGCTGCACCAACCTGTTGGACTTCTACCGTCGCCTGGGGGTGCTGGACCGGATCCGCTTCTGGGACGAGTTTCACTTTCTCGAACCTGGCGGCCGCGTCTCCTGCGTCCGGGCGGGCGTTCTGCCGGCGCCGTTTCACCTGTTGGGCTCCCTGCTGCGAGCGCGCTTCCTGCGCCCGGGAGACAAGCTGGCAGTCTTGCGCGGGCTGGCGGCCATCCAGCGTGAGCCCGGCGGGGATGACCTGGAGCGAATCACCATGCTGAAGTGGCTCGACCGACAGCGCCAGACCACCGGCGCGGTTCAGCGCTTCTGGCGGCCGGTGCTGGCCAGCGCCGTCAACGAGGAACTCGACCGCATGGCCGCCGCACACGGCTTTCAGGTCTTCCGGCTGGCGTTCCTGGGGCGCCGCGACGCCTGGCACATGGGAGTGCCCCAGGCGCCTCTGGGCAGGCTGTATAGTCCACAGGTCTGGGAACAGTTCGAGAACGTCAAGATTCACTTGGGCGCCCCGGTCGAGAGGGTCCTCATCGAGCAGGGCGCCGCACGCGGCGTGCTGGTGAGCGGAGAACGGCGCGAAGCCGACTACTACGTCCTGGCGGTGCCCTTCGACCGCATCGCAGCCTTGCTGCCGGAGCTGGAACTGGATCTGAAGCCGTTCGAGTACTCCCCGATCACCGGCATCCACCTGTGGTTCGATCGCCCGGTCACGGACTTGCCGCAGGCCGCGCTACTCGACCGCACCATCCAGTGGGTCTTCAACAAGGCGGAAGGGCGCTACCTCGTGGCGGTGGTCAGCGCCTCCCGCAACTTGCTGGCGATGAGCCGTGCGGAAGTGACCGCGCTGGCCGTGCGGGAGCTGGCCGAGTTCCTTCCGCGTGTCAGCCGGGCCGGCCTCCAGAGAGCGCACGTGGTCAAAGAAGTTCACGCCACCTTTTCCGCGCGGCCGGGCCTGGAAGCTTTCCGCCCCGCCTCGAAGACCCGTTTCCCGAATCTGTTCCTGGCTGGCGATTGGACCCGCACCGGCTGGCCGGCCACCATGGAAGGCGCCGCGCGCAGCGGCTACCTGGCGGCGGCGGCGCTGACGCGCGCCGCCGGCGCGCCCCGGCAGTTCCTTCTCCCTGCCATCTGAGATAATCGAGACATGCGCGTGTTTGCGGGATTGCTGGTGACACTGCTGTTTGCGGCGGCGGCTCTGGCCGACCCGCCCATGACGAGGCTCCGGATCGAGGTGAAGAGCATCTCCGGCAAGCCCGTCGAGCGCGCTTCCGTCGTGGTTCGTTTCGTCGAAGGCCGCTCGGTGGCCAAGTTCGGCAAGAAGATCGTCACCCACTGGGAGCTGCGCACCAATCAAGAGGGCATCGCCAGGATCCCTTCTATCCCGCAGGGCAAGATCCGGATCCAGGTGATCGCCAAGGGCTACCAGACCTTCGGCGAGGTCTTCGACGTGCAGGAGGAGGAAAAGACGCTGGAGGTGAAACTGAATCCTCCCCAGGCGCAGTATTCGGTACACCAGTGAGGCCCGCCAGCAGGCGGAGAAACCGCTCCGCCGCCCGGCGCCAGGTCGGCAGGCTCAGGTCGCGCGCGGCCTGCGCCCCGATCTCCCTTCCCGGGTGGTCGCTCGCGGCAGGATCGAATTGGCCAGATACCGGCCGCCGCAGGGACTCAACCGTGCAATTCCCAAGTGTGTTTGGGGCGCGCCGGCGCGGACCGATAGGCCAGCAACGGCCGTGGCAGCCTCGCCAAACGGGTGGCCGCGGAGGCCCGGGAAATCAGCGCCGTGCGGCGCGCCCACTCCAGCAGGGCCTGCGCCTCCCGCAGGACTTCACCGCTTTCCGCGCCGCCAGGGGGCAGGCCACCCAGGGTGTCCTCCAACTGACGGCGGTACCCCAGGAGCAGGCTTTGCGCCCGGTCGTGGGTCCCGGCCTGAACGGCTTTCCGCAGCCGCTCTTCGGCCGCCTTGAGCGCCTCTGGGGGTGTCATGCCGCGTAGATCTGCGAGGCGATCCGCATGGACTCGAACAGGTTGCTGATGTAGAGCGCCTGCTGCTCGAGCGAGGCGATCATGGCGTCCGCGGCCGCCATCTGCGCGGTCAGGCTCGTCCGCAGCTCGTCGATGTGGGTTTGCTCCTCGGAGATGCGGTCGCCCGCGGCGGTGACCGCCTCGGCGGTCGCGTCGATGGTCGTGGTGAGGATGCCATCGGTCTCGTCCTGCAAGCCGTCCAGGGTGGCGGTAGCGAACATGAGGAAACCGCTGTCGGCGGCGCTTCCGAGGAAAGACATCAGCTCGTCGTAGTATCCGCTGGTGATGGTCGAGAAGGTGGCGGTGTCGAACGACATCTTGCCTTCGTCGTCGAAGGTCAGCCCAAGGTCGGTCAGCGAAGTGATGTCGCCCGAGCCGCTGGCGTACTGGGTCACCGCGCGGATGGACTCCCACACCGACGAGATGAGGCTCTGGCCGGCCAGCGCTCCGCCGGCGACGCCGCGGTGCTGGCCCAGGTTGTCCACCGCCGCGTTGTAGGCCGTCGCCAGCGAGCCAAGCGCATTCGAGATGCCAGCGGTGGAGTGGCTCACGGTGACCGTGGCCGTTCCCTCCCCTGCCAGAGTCGCGGTGAGGCCGGGCGCCACGGTGATGGTCCGCGAGTCGCTTGGCAGCGCGTTTACGCCGTTGATCTTGTAGGTCGCGGTGGAGCCGTTGGGGGCGTCCGCCACGAACAGGTCCTGGGTTCCGTCGTTGAGCTGCATTGCGACGGCGTCCAGCGCGGTGCTCTGGAACGCCAGCCGGTAGTCCGGCGACGCGGTCGAGCCGATGTTGACCACCGTAGCCTGGACGCCCGCATCCGCGTCGTTGATGGCGGCCGCCAGCGCGTTCAGGGTGTTGCTGGCCGGCGTGATTACCGTCTCGACGCCGTCGATGGTGAGCGTGAAGCTGGACTCCGAGCTGATGTTCTCGGTGGCCGGATCGGTGACCTCAGTGAGCCCGTCCTTGCTCATGGCGGTCGAGTAGGCGCCCAGGGCGGTCACCTCTATGGTGTACGTGCCGCTGGTGGCGCCGGCGCCCGTGGTGGCGCTGAGGACCGAGCCGTTGGAGATCGAGGTCGAGTAGGCATCCTGGCTGGCGGCGGTGTTCAGGCTCGAGATGGCGGCGGTGACCGCCGAGACTTTGGTGTTGAGCGAGCCGAGAGCGGCGGCCTCATCCTCGAGCGTTTGCTGGGAGGCCTCGAGTTGCATCATGGGCAGGGAGGCAATGGCCACCGCCCGGTCCAGGAGGGACTGGAAGTCGCTGGCGTACCGGCTGGCGCCGGTGAAGATGGTGCTGAAATCGCTCATGCGCGTCCCTCCGCTAAACTCAGGGCCGGGCCGGCGAACCGGCCCGACCCCGGTAGGAGAGAACCACTAGGTCCTCGCTAGGGTTTAGCCGCGGAGCAGGGCCAGCACCGCTTGCGGAGCGGAGTTGGCTTGCGCCATGGCCGCCAAGGACGCCTGCTGCAACACTTGCGCCTTGGTCAGGTTAGCAGCTTCCGACGCGATGTCGGCGTCGCGGATGCGCGATTCGGCTGCCGCGAAGTTGCTGATTTGGGACTGGGCCAGGTTGATCGAGTAGGCCAGCTTGTTCTGGCCGGTACCGACCTTGCCCTGCACCAGGCCGAGAGTGCTGACGGCGCTGGTGAGCGACGCGATGGCGGCCAGCGCGTTGCCGGTGGTAGTGGCGGTGGAGTCCGGATCGGCGATGGTAGCCGCGGTCAAGCCGCTGGCAGCGTACAGACCCTTGGAGGCGACCGTGCCGCTGTAGGAGGTCATGGAGAAGTCGCTGGAGCTCTCGATGGTGAGAGCGACGCCGCCGGCGACGGAGTAGGAAACCAGCGCGAAGATGCCGAGCGTCGCCGCCGTCCCTGTGTTGATGGCGGCGACTGCGCCGGTCACACTGGCGCCGCTGCCGGTGCCGGTCAGAGTGACGATCGCCGAACCGCTGGCGTTCTGGAACGTCAGCACCTCGGCCTCGGTACCGGCCAGCACGGTCAGTGTGGTGGCGGCCAGGCGGTAGTCGCCCTGGTTGTCGGCCCCGGCCGTAAGAGCGGTCTTGACGCCGTTGCCGGCCGAGGGTGCGGCCACGCTCACCGAAAAGGCGCGGGTTCCGCCGAATGCGAGGTACCCGTTCGCGTCGGTGACCGCGGAAATGCCGTAGCTGGCCAGGTCCGTATTGAGCGCGCTGAGTATCGCGCTGCCCGTGCTGCCCGCAGCGGTCGCACCGCCCGTCACGGTGACGGCGTGGGTGGTGGTTGCCGCCGCGTTGGTGTCATACAGGGCAAACGTGAACACCTGGGTGGCGGCGGAGGCCAGGAAGGTGTTCGCAACGTTGTTCAGGTCCAGGTTGCCGACCGTGGTGCCGCCACCGGCAACGCTCGAGGTGCCGACGCCCAGGCTGGTGGCGTCCACCCGGTTGCCGGTCCCGCTCAGGTCCACCTGCACCTTGGCGTTCGCCACGCTGCTGCCGCCCCCGATGTAGACTTCGATCAGGGTGTTGTAGACGCCGCTGCTGACCAGGCCGATGTTCGAGGCCTGCCGGTTGATTTCTCCCAGCAGCGCCTGGTACTCGTTGTTGACCATGGTGCGATTGCCGGTAAAGGTGGTAGACCCGGATTGGGTCGCCAGGGTCTTCAGCCGGTCCATGATCTTGGAAATGTTGTTCAAGCCGCCATCGACGATCTGCAAGCTGCTGATGCCGTCATTGGCGTTTCTCACGCCCTGGGACAGCTCAGCGACGTCGCTGCGGTACTTGTTGGCCACGGCCAACCCGGCGGCATCGTCGCCGGAGGCGTTGATGCGATAGCCGGAAGTCAACCGGTTGATGGTCTGACGCTGGAAGTCCGTGTTGACACGAAGGTTCTCCTGCGCAACCATCGAGGCCACGTTGGTGACAATTGAGAATGACATGGGTTCACATCCTGTTTTTGAGATTTCCCGGCATCCTGCCGGGGTCGGCCCCTTTAAGAGCCTTCACTCTGCGTATCGACTCGCGGAGGGCGGGTTTGAGCTTATTTGCGGGCGCCGGCGACAACCGGGCTTGGCCTTCACTCCGGTGAGACAAATCGGGCGGGTCAGGCACTAAAGAGGTGCGGCCGCACCCGCCTCATGAGGATTCTGCAAATCGAGAAACGGGATCTGACCAATCCCCGCAGCACGTATCTCCGCGCCTTCCGCGGCGCCCGATTTGATCAGTATCGACATCGACGGCAGGGACTGGCACGTCTGGCGCTCGCTCACCGGCTTTCGTCCCCGCGTGGTGGTCGTCGAGTTCAATCCCAGCATTCCGAACGACGTGCTGTTCGTGCAGGACGAGAACTTCTCGTTCAATCACGGCTGCTCGCTGCGGGCTTTGGTCGCGCTCGCCAAGGAGAAGCGCTATGAGCTGGTGGCGACCACCGACTGGAATGCGTTCTTCGTCGAAGAGTCGGAATTCCCGAAGTTCCAGATAGACTACAACAGCATCGATGCCATGCACGAGGGCTCGGCCTACCAGACGAAGTTCTTCCAGCTTTACGATGGCACTCTGGTGATTGCCGGCTGCACCAAGCTGCTCTGGAAGGGCTGGCCGATCTCGCTCGAAGACATCCAGGTGGTGCCGCTCGCCCTGCGAAGGTTCGAGGACGCCGCGGGCTAGTATTAACAATCGGTGGTGGCGCACGCTTTAGCGCAATGTCACTTAGTTTTCCTGGGGCAGGCCCCCTGGCCCATAAGCGCTAAGATAAGCCGCGCTCAGGAACAAGATGTGGCGCGGACTCT
>CAYGVJ010000014.1:0-2881 GCA_964353255.1 uncultured Solibacteraceae bacterium
GATGGACCGGGTGATGGCCTGGCGGATCCACCAGGTCGCGTAGGTGGAGAACTTGTAGCCGCGACGGTACTCGAACTTGTCCGCCGCACGCATCAGGCCGATGTTGCCTTCCTGGATCAGGTCCAGCAGGTGGAGGCCGCGGTTGACGTACTTCTTGGCCACCGAAACCACCAGGCGCAGGTTGGCCTCGACCAGAGCCTTCTTGGCCCGCTCGGCTTCGCCCTCGCCCTGCCGGATCACTTGGAGCGTGTGCCTCAGCTCGGCCAGGGAGGCGCCGGCCGCCCCCTCGCGCGCGCGGATCTCGCGCCGCAAGTCCTTGACCCGCGCCTGGAGAGCCTGTCCATCGCGTTCCTGGATCCGCCGCAGTTCACTCTCCAGACCGCCCAGATCCTCGACCGCCCGCTCAATCTCCTGGGAGAACTCCTTCCACTTTCCGGGCAGAAATGGAATGCGGCGTACGGCGCGGGAGATCTCCACCTTGCCCCGCGCCAGCTTGCCCATCCAGCGGCGGCGCAGCTTCTTGTTAGAGGCGGGGACGGAGTCTGCCCGGTCGGCCAACTGCTGAACCTTCCGGTAGTGGCTCACCGCATCGGCGAGGCTCTGGCGGATCTCCGCACGGCGGTTCTCATCGGCGGCAGCATCCTGCTCGATCTCGCCCAGGTCAACGACGTTGTCCAGTGCCTCGGCGCCCCTCTTGACTTGCTCGGCCAGACTCACTACCACCATGTGGACCAGCGGCGAGCGACTGACCGCCTTCTGCAGCCTGAGCTTGCCGCGTTCCATGCGGCGGGCCAAATCCACCTCGCCTTCCCGGGTCAGCAGGGGAACCGCGCCCATCTCGCGCAGGTACACCCGTACCGGGTCGTCCGTGTAGATGGACTCTTCGGCCTGAACAGCGTGGAAATCCTCTGCCCCGTGGAGCTCGTCCGCTTCGAAGTACTTGGCGGCCTCCTCGTCGAAGGGCAGGCCCAAGCTGTCGTGATTATCGCTCAGAAACTGGTCTTCAAAGTGATCCACGCTCGGACTCACCTCTCCCGTCTAGCAAACACAACGAAATACCTTGCTCCGGGGTGGGTTTCTAAAGCTTAACTTCCGGCCACGACCGGTTTTCCGACGCACTTGGATGAGCCTGGTACCGTCCTCTATCATAGCACCAATTGCGCGGCTTGTTAAGCCCCCCTATGGGAAGATGTTCACTCCACGATTTGGTTTCAGCAACTTGGCGGCCGCAAGCCGGCTATTGGTTGTAGTGGCGCTGCCAGCAGTTTCTCTCAGCCCCGTTTTTGCCGGATTAAGTTCTTGATTTCGTTGAACAAAGCTTCCTCGTCCTGAAAGTTGCGGTAGACCGAGGCGAACCTGACGTAGGCGATCTTGTCCAGGGCGCGGAGCCGTTCCATCAGATGTTCTCCTATTTGCGTAGTAGCAAGCTCTCGCTCCGGGCTCTCCAGCAACCGCGCTTCGACCTCATCGACAATCCCGGCCAGCTTCGCCATCGCCACCGGCCTCTTCTCGCAGGCCTTCAGCAGGCCGGCCAGGACCTTCTGGCGGTCAAACTTCTCGCGCCGGCCATCTTTCTTGATCACCATGTAGGGAACCTCGTCGATGCGCTCGTAGGTGGTGAAGCGGCGTTCGCACGCCAGACATTCCCGACGGCGGCGAACGACGCCGCCCTCCTTGCTTTCCCGGGAATCGACCACCTTGTCCTTGTTGTGACCGCAGAACGGGCAGATCACGGGCCGGCCTCCATTCCTACTTCTCTGATTCTTCTCCAGTTTAGACCTTCGATCAGGGCCAGTGTGAGTCCCACGGGCGCTACAACGACAAATGTAGTGGCCCAGATCACCATCGCCACATTCGTGGCCAGTTCCAGGCTGAAACCGTACAACTCGGTCAGCACCACCACCGAGGCCACTTGCACGCCACCTCCCAGGCCGGGAATCTGGACGAGGCTGCCAATGGAAGCCAGCCCCATGAAGACGATCACCTCTCCGACTCCAAGAGCCGGCATGCCGGAATAGGCCCGGAAAAGGGCCAGCGTGCCCAGCACTATCAAGGCCCACTCGAGGGCGGTGTAGAAGAGCAGCCACAGGACGGAGCCGAGACCGCGCGCCGCCCCCAGGCCGGCTTGAAAGGCGGTGATCATCCGGCCGGCTCTTTCGCGAGCCGTGGCGGGCAGGAAGCCCAGGGCCTCGAGCAACCTCCGGCCCATGCGATCAGAGAACCAGCAGAACAGGATCAGCATCACCAGCAGAGCGAGGCCGGCGCCGGCAGCCGTGTATCCCCCGGCCCTGACAACCAACCGGAGCCCCGGGCCCAGCCCGGGACGGGGCGGGCCAAGCTGCGCCAGGGCGATACCGAAGACCAGCAGGATCGCCAGCAAGTCCAGGATGCGCTCCAGCAACCAGGCGGCCATCTGCGAAGAGAACGGCACGCGCTCCCGAACCGAAATCAAGTAGGGACGCACCAGTTCGCCCGCGCGGCCCAGCAGCACAATAGCGGTGAAGCCTATGGCGGTGGCCGAAAGCAGGCCCCACAGGTTCGGACGGGGACGCAAGGGACGCAACATCACGGCCCACCGCAAGGCCCGCCCGACATAGGTCAGCAGGGCGAAACCGGCTGCCGCAGCCACCCAGCGCCAGTCAAGCTGGGTGAAGCTCAAGAAAAACAGGCGCCAGCGGAACTGTCGCCCCCACCGCAGGTAGAGCAGCCCGACGCAGACCACGAGGAGCGCAGCCGCGGGCAGGCCCCAGCGCCACCGCCTTTCAGGCGGATGCGGCTCGGGAGGCGAGTTGTGCTGGCCCGCGCCACGGCGCAGGCGGGATAAAATGGAACCTGGCATGCCGCAGCGGCTGATTCGAGTGAACCTCGATTCCGGGTGAAC
>CAYGVJ010000014.1:2981-8040 GCA_964353255.1 uncultured Solibacteraceae bacterium
GTGAACCTCGATTCCGGGTGAACTTCCCATGATAGTTCCTCGTTCATCCTAAGTGAAAGCCTTCGTGAGGCTTTCAGGTCGGGAGGGCGAGGAAGCCATGGCCGCCGCCAGTGTCGCCATCGAGTTCGGCAACCTGCTGCCGCTGAGGGCGGGCAGTGGCGCGGCGAGCGCGCGGGAGTCCAGCCTGGGCGCCAGTTGCGGTAGGATAACGGGACACAGCTTGGACCTCGATGCCAGCTTGGTAGCGCGGTGTTTAGCGGGTGAGGACGCCGCCTGGGAGCAGTTGGTGAAGGCCCATACCCGGCGTGTCTACTCGCTCTGCTACCGCTTCACCGGCAGCGATCCAGAGGCCCAGGAGCTGAGCCAGGAGGTCTTCCTGCGCGTCTTCCGGACCCTGAAGAGTTTTCGCGTCGGCGAGGGTTCTTTCGTGGTGTGGCTGATGCGGCTGTCGCGGAACCTGCTGATCGACAACTACCGGCGGACGCGGCAGGAGCGGAGCACGGAATCGCTGGAGGACCATTCGGGGGCGCTCCAGGAAAGTCGCGCGCTGGAGGGACGAGCCGACTGGCGGCTGGCCGGCCGCGAAGCCAGCGAGACCTTACAAGGGGCCTTGCAGAAGCTTTCCCCGGAGCTGCGCGAGGCGTTGATCCTGCGTGATCTGGAGGAGCTGGAGTACCGCGAGATCGCCGACGTATTGAAGGTGCCCGAGGGGACCGTCAAATCCAGGCTGAATCGGGGCCGGGCCGAGCTGGCGCGGATTCTGCGCCGGCGGGGAGTACTGGCATGAAGTGCGCGGATCTGGAAAACCTGCTCTGCGACTACCTGGACGGCGCTCTGCCGGCCGGGCGAGCCGCCGAGATCGAGCGCCACCTGGAAGTGTGTCCGGCCTGCGCCGAGCTGGCGCGGGATGCGGCCGCGGCGGTCGAGTTCCTGGGACGCGTCGGGCCGGTCGAGCCGCCCCCGGAGCTGGTGACCCGGATTCTATACGCCCTGCCGGCGGCCCGCGAGGCGCAGCGCAAGCAGACTGGGAGGCTGGCCGGCCTGTTGGGGAAGGTGTTCCGGCCCATGCTCCAGCCGCGCTTCGCCATGGGCTTCGCCATGACCATTCTTTCCTTCTCGATGCTCGGCAAGTTCGCCGGCATCTCGCTGCGGCAGTTGACCCCGTCGGATCTGAACCCGGTCAAGCTGTGGCAGACGGTGGATGACCGCCTGCACCGCGCCTGGGACCGCAGCGTGAAGTTCTATGAGAGCCTCCGGCTGGTCTACGAGATGCAGTCCCGCTTGCGGGAGTGGACTGCGCAGGACCAGCGCGAGACACGACCCGGCGCCGTCGAGGACCGCAGCGCCGGTTCGCAGGAGGAACCCTCCGGCAAAACCCGCAACGAAGGTTCGCGTAAATAGCGAGGTAAGGAGACCAAAGTCATGAACTGCCAAAAACACCCTGAAATCCCGGCGGTAGCCTTTTGCCGGACCTGCGGCAAGGCGTTGTGCCAGGCTTGCCAGCATCCGGTGCAGGGAACCATCGTCTGCGAGGAGCACGCGCCCGCCTCGCAAGTAGCCTCGGTCTCCCCTCCGAGCCCGGCGGGCACCTCGCCCGGGCTGGCGTTCGTGCTGGGTCTTATCCCGGGCGTGGGCGCCATCTACAACGGCCAATACGCCAAAGGACTGATCCACGTGATCATCTTCGGCTTGCTGATCAGCCTGGTCAGCTCCGGCGCCGTGGGTGACCTGGAACCGCTGTTCGGGCTGCTGATCGGCGTCTGGTGCATGTACATGCCGTTTGAGGCTTACCACACGGCGCGGAAGCGGCAACTGGGGCAGGCGGTAGATGAATTCTCCAGCATCTTCCCCACGCGCGCCCCCAGGACGGGCGTCCCGGTCGGGCCGGTGATCCTGATCGCGCTGGGCGTGCTGTTCCTGCTGAACACCTTGGGCCTGCTGGAGTTCCACCGGATCTGGCGCTACTGGCCGGTGGCCCTGATTGGCCTGGGCGTCTACATGCTTTACTGCCGGCTGACGGGTTCCGACGAGTCCCCGGCAGCCAAGGGGGAGGCGGGCCATGAACAGCGATAGGACTTCGCTGCTGCGGTCCATACGCGGCCCCATCATCCTGATCACGCTGGGGCTGCTGTTCACCGCGGACTACTTCGGCGGCTATTCGTTTCAGCGCACCTGGCCGGTGTTGTTGATCGTGATCGGCTTTCTGAAGCTGCTGGAGAAAGTCGGCGCGGGACGTTCCGACACCGGCCCGCGAGCATCTTGAGGAGGCCCGTTATGAGACGCGGATCCGTTATTGGCCCACTGCTGATCGTGCTGATCGGACTGTGGTTCCTGGTGAGCAGCCTGCGGCCGGACCTGCCGCTGCTGGACATCGCGGCGCGCTACTGGCCGATCTTGTTGATCGCCTGGGGCGTGCTGCGGCTACTGGAGGTCGGGGTGTGGGCCGCTCGGTCCCAGCCCCTGCCGCGCGCGGGCATCTCCGGCGGCGAGTGGACCTTAATCGTGTTGATCTGCCTGATCGGCTCGGGCCTCTACCTGGTGAACCGGGAGCGGCCCTGGCACCGGTTGGGGGTAGTCCGCTCCGGGCGCGTCGAGATCTTCGGCCGCTCCTATGACTCCGCCGTGGCCGAGCAGCAGAGACCGGCGGGCAAGACGCCGCGGATCCTGGTGGAGAACCTCCGGGGCAACCTGCGGATCACCGGCGCGGACCTCGAGCAGGTGAAGGTGAGCGGGCGCAAGTCGGTGCGCGCGCTGGAAGGCGGCGACGCCGAGCGGGCCGACAAGCAGAGCCCGCTGGAGATCTCTTCCCAGGGCGACCAGATCGTCCTACGCTCCAACCAGGACCGGGTGACCGGCGAGCAGCGCATCTGGACCGACCTGGACGTCACGGTTCCCCGCGGCGCCAGCCTGGAAGTGCGCGGGCGCGAGGGACAGTTCGAGATCAGCGACCTTGCCGGGAACCTGGAGATCTACAGCGACAACAGCGGAGTGCGGCTGCGCAGTCTCGGCGGGAACGTGCGCCTGGACCTGCGCCGCTGCGACCTCATCCGGGCCGTGGACGTGAAGGGGTCCGTGGAAATCTCCACCGGGCGCGGCAGCGACCTGGAGCTGGAGAACGTCGGCGGCCCGGTGACCGTCAACGGCTCCTTCCACGGTTCGTTGCAGTTCCGCAACCTCGCTCAGGCGCTGCGCTTCCAAAGCGAGAGCACAGATCTCAGGGTGGAGAAGGTGCCCGGGCAACTCCAGACCGACTTGCGGGAGTTGACCGGGAGCCAACTGGTGGGTCCGGTGCGGCTGAGCACCCGCTCCCGGGATGTCCGGCTGGAGGATTTCACCGACTCGCTCGAGGTGGCGCTGGACCATGGCGACATCACGCTGCGGCCGGCGCGAGTGCCGCTGGCCCGGATTGACGCCCGAACCCGGCGGGGCCAGGTCGAGTTAGCGCTGCCGGAAGGGGCCAAGTTCCAGTTGCGGGCCTCCACTGGCCAGGGTCAGGTCAGCAACGATTACGGATCGGCGCTGACCACCGAGACCGAGGGGCGAGGCGGCACGCTGCGGAGCGGGACAACTGCTCAGGGGCCGGAGATCAGCGTGGCGACCGAGCGCGGCTCGGTCACGGTGCGGAAGGACAGCGGCGCGCCGCTGGCGGCGGGCGAGCGCGCGCGGCCGCGCGCCAAGGTCGAGGTCGAGACCGAAGCCGGCCGGATCAAGGTGCAGAAGTACTGAGCGGCGGCCCACAACACGCCGGCAAGCCGGAAGCTTACCCCACTACGAGGGCGGGCTTTCAGAAGGACGCCGGCGCCAGGCGAGGTACTTGGCTATCTCAGCCGAGACCGCGATCAGGGCGATGCCCGTGGCGGAAAAGGCTAAGATGAGCACAAAGTGGAAAGTGCCTCCCTGTGAGGCGCCTTCGACACCCCGCAACGCCCTTTGGATTTCGGAGACGTCTCGCTCAGTGAGAATGAGAACGACGCTGACAAGGAGGCTGAGGAGGGGGGCCATCAGCACGGCTTTCCAAGACTTGGGCGTCCGGCGATGCATCTCCCCCAACGTCACGCAGGAGCCCAACCTGACGGCTCGCCCAGCGCCAACCAGCGCATAGAAGTAAAACGCGGGGACAACGAGGGCGGCCAATACGCACCACCCCTCCGAAGATTCGGCACTCCTGGTGAACGAGAATCGCCAGTCGTCAACACTGCGGGCTGCCCAGATCAGCGTGATGATCTCCAACAGGATGAACATGCGCAGCCACAACCAAGCATGCCGCGGCTGAGTGAAGACGTACGTGAAGACTGGCGCCTCTAGCAAGCGGATCAACAGGAAAACAAGCAACAGGCCTTGAATCAAGCCGAGCCTCTGGGGTCCCCAACCGGCTGCCGCGCTCAGGAAGCGGTACGTAAGCCGCGTGCCGTTGAGGCGGGAATACTCCCGGCCCGTTGCCAGGTCCGCACGCTCCCGGCGCCATTGGCCGTTCCGCAGCTTCCAAAGAGAGCGTTGCCCGCCAACGTTGCGCGCGTATCTGAGGAGGACACTGGCCCGCCCGACTTCGCCCGCGTCGGCTGCCGCGAGGGCGCAAAAGTACAGGGCGGAAGCGAGGTTGTCGGCCCCGGGTTGGTCGAAGCGGTTGCCGGAGGGTAGTAGAGGTACGAAGCTCTCCGGGCCGCAGTAACTCGCGGCGGCTGCCACAAACTCTCGCAGCCTGAGGCCGGGCTCGAGGGCGGCGGATTGCGACGCGGCGCTCCAGGGCAGGGCGAGCGCGAAGACAGCCACGCAGAATCCAGAGAGCCGCTCAGGAGCCACCGGGCGCACCTCGCCCATTCTAGTCAACTTCCGGGCGGGGGACACCTTCGTTCGACGTCTTTCTGACTCTGCTTTCGCTGCTCAGCGGCAGTCTCGCCGGGATGATTTTGCCGGCCACGAGCAGAAATCTCAAGGGCCTGACCATCTACACAACTCAGCGCGCCTGGGAGAAATAAAACCTGGGGACGGTTCTTCCCGGCTAGCCCCAATACTGTTCAGTTTACGGGATACTGACCGCTCCCTCACGGTCGCGGCTCGG
>CAYGVJ010000014.1:8140-54439 GCA_964353255.1 uncultured Solibacteraceae bacterium
GAGATGGGATGAGAAGGCCGGCCTCCTGCGGGATGCGTTAAGCTCCCAATGGGTTGCGCACTCAAAGGTGCAATCGAAAGGAGGACCGGCCATGAAGAAGCATACCACCGTGGAGGCGAGGAAGGGCATCCTGTCGAAGACGAGGCGGGGGCAGATTCACCGCAGGGCAGCAGGGGAGAGGCTGACCGTGGGGTTAGACCTCGGCGATCGCCACAGTCGCTACTGCATTGTTGACGAGCAGGGCGAGGTATGGATCGAAGGTACGCTGCCGACCACGAAGACGGGTCTGAACCGGTTGTTCGAGAGGATGCCGCGGAGCCGGGTGGTTTTAGAGGTGGGGACACACTCGCCGTGGGTGAACCGGCACCTGGCGGAGTTGGCTCACGAGGTAATCGTGGCCAACCCGCGAAAGGTCGCCTTGATTTCCAGAAGCAGACAGAAAGACGACCAACTGGACGCGGAAAAGCTGGCGCGGTTGGGGCGGATCGATCCGCAACTACTGGCGCCGATCCGCCACCGCAGCGCACAGGCCCAGGGCGACCTGATGGTGATCCGGGCGCGGGAGGCCCTGGTGGAGGGGCGCACCAAGCTGATCAACGCGGCGCGGGGGCTGGTGAAGTCCCTGGGGGAACGACTCCCCTCCTGCGACAGTGAGGCGGTGGGGCTGGAGCTAACCGAGAAGCTAAGCGCGCCCGTGCGGCAAACCTTGGAGCCGCTACTACGCAGTGTGGAGTCGCTGAGCGCCGAGATCGCCGCCTACGACGAGCAGATCAAGCAACTGGAAGAGCGCTACCCCGAAGTCGAGCTGCTCAAACAGGTCTATGGAGTAGGCCGCCTGATCGCGCTGACTTTCCTGTTGACTATCGAAGACCCCTCCCGCTTCCGGCGCAGCCGCGAGGTGGGCGCCTACCTGGGTTTGCAGCCGCGCCGACGGGAGTCCGGGGCCCGTCAACCGCAATTGGGGATCAGCAAAGAAGGGGACCGCGATGTGCGTCGGCTGCTGGTCGAAGCCGCCCATTGCATTCTGCGGCAACGGGCGCCGGACAGCGATCTGCGGCGCTGGGGCTTGAAGAGGATGCAGCGTGGCGGCAAGAGCGCCAAGCGGAAGGCGGTGGTGGCGGTGGCCCGGAAACTGGCGGTGTTGCTGCATCGGTTGTGGGTGAGCGGGGAGGTCTACGAGCCGCTGTACAACCGCCAGGCGCTGCGCGCCGCGGCGGCTTAAAGCGGGAGATGGAGTTTTGTCAGGTATGCTGAAGCGCCGAGTTCGGGTGACTGCGAGCTTGTGGCGGACCGCCCCACCGGGCTACCGGAGGCGGCAGGTCGATGCTGAGATGGCAGCACCCACTGAGACGAGAACCCCAACGGGCACCGGAGCCCGCGTGGCTCCAGCAAGAGTGCGGATGGAAGCAGGGCGACAGAGGCGCAGGCGGACCTGGCAGCAGGCAAGCATAGGCGGAGCCAGGGGTTGGCAAGGACGAAGCAGCGGGCCTGCCATTCCCTCCTCCTTGATCGTAAGGCAGCGCGGCCACCCGTCCAGGCTACCCTGGCGGCTCGCTTCGCTCGGCCTGGACGGGGCCCGACCGCACTGCCAGAAGAGTTTTACTCAGACGAGGGAATGGCAGGCTTTGGCTGGCAGGCTTCGCCTGCCGGGCCGGCTGCCGCCAGCCAACAGAAAAGACCTTGACAGCGGCCGGCCTTCTCATGGAAGCCACGAGCGTGAGCGAGTGGTCCAGCCTTAACTGAACAGTGTTGTTCCTAACCCAACAGCTCCACCAGATCCGGCGATCCGCCGGCCAGCGCCTCCCAGGGCAGAGTCCGATCGAAACTGACTACGCGGCCGCCATGGCGCAGGGCCAAGGCAAGCAGATAGGCATCGGAAAGCTGCCCGGGTCCCACTATTTTCTCCACCGCAAACAACGTCCGGTCGGTGAGCGAGACGTCAGCGGGCCACCAACAGTGTGTGGAAGCGTGTCCTATTGATCGGCCTCCGACAACTCCCTTGCCAGCGCCGGCGTGACAGGCGGCGCGTCGGCTCGGCGCGGAAGAAGCGGGATGCCGTTGCGCTCGGCAAGGGTGTCCGGGCTGGGGACGCGCAGCGCTGCCCGGAGACAGTCAGACAAAACGCGGCCGAGGCTTTGTCCCCGCTGTCGTGCCAGGGCCTTGGCAACCCTGAGAACGCCGTCGTCAAGGCTAACCGTGGTACGCATAATTCGAGCCTAGCACCGTGGGTTGTCGGGTGGCGGAAAGCGCGCCCTAGTGCCCCTCTCGCTCCAGCAACCGCTCGGCCTCGATGGCCGCCATGCAGCCGGCGCCGGCGGCGGTGATGGCCTGCCGGTAGACGCGGTCGGAGACGTCGCCCGCGTGGAAGACGCCGGGCACGCTGGTGCGCGCGCCGCCCTTCGAGACAATGAAGCCCTCCGCGTCGAGCTCGAGCTGGCCCTTGAAGACCGCCGTGTTGGGCACGTGCCCGATGGCCAGGAACAGGCCGTCCACCTCCGCGACCCACTGCTGGCCGGTCTTCACGTTGCGCAGCTTCACTCCGGTCACCAGGCCCTTCTCGACGTCGAAGACCTCCTCGATCACCGCGTTGAGGATCCACTTGATCTTCGGATTGGCGCGCGCCCGCTCCAGCATGATGGGCGAGGCACGGAATCCCTCCCGCCGGTGCACGACGGTGACTTCGCGGCCGAAGCGGGTGAGGAAGTTGGCCTCCTCCATGACCGAGTCGCCCCCGCCCACCACCATGATCTTCTTGTCGCGGAAGAAGAAGCCGTCGCAGGTGGCGCAGGAGCTTACGCCGTGGCCGATCAGCTTCTGCTCGCTCTCCAAGCCCAGCCAGCGCGCCGAAGCGCCGGTGGCGACGATCACCGTGCCCGCCTCCACCCATTGCTCGTCGATCTGGAGGCGGAACGGCCGGCGGCTCAGGTCGGCTTCGGTCACCGAGCCGCCGACGTACTCGGCCCCGAAGCGCTGCGCCTGCGCCTTCATGTTCTCGACCAGCTCCGGGCCGTCGATGCCCTGCGGAAAACCGGGAAAGTTCTCCACCAGGGTGGTGAGCGAGAGTTGGCCTCCCGGCTCGTGACCCATCACCACCAGCGGTTGCAGGTTGGCGCGCGCGGCGTATATGGCGGCGGTGTTCCCAGCGCAGCCCGAGCCCAGTATGACGACGTTGCGCATTGAGAAACCTCCAGACACAGGCATGAATGCCTGTGCCACCAGTGGCACAGACTTTCTAGTCTGTGTTGCCTATGCTACCAGGCTCACCAGCCGATTGACCAGGAACCCGCCCGCGTAAGCCAGCGCACCCATATAGGCGAACTGTGCCAGGGGCCACTTCCAGCTTCCCGTCTCCCGCCTCACCATGGCCAGGGTGGAGACGCAGGGCATCATCAATGCGAAGAAGACGAGCAACGCCGCGGCGCCAGCCGCGTCCAGATCCTTCCTGAGCGCCGCCTGGAGGCCCAGTGCGCGCGCGTCGGGGTCCATGGCGTGTATGGTTCCCAGCGTGCCGATGATGGCTTCGCGGGATACCAGCGAGCTGATCAGGCCGACGCCAATCTGCCAGTTGAAGCCCAGCGGCCGGATCAGCGGTTCGAGCGCGTGGCCTGCCTTGCCCGCCAGGCTCTCGCCAATGGGCGGCGGCTGACCGTCCTTGAGGGGCCAGTGCGCCAGCAGCCACCACAGGACGCTCACGCCGAGGATGACCGTCCCAGCGCGGCGCAGGAAGACCTTCGAAGCCTCCAGCAGGCGCAGCGCCAAAGAGCGCAGGGTGGGCCAGCGGCACGGAGGCATGTCCAGCACAACCGGCGTCTGGTCGCTCTTCAGCAGCGAGGAGCGCAGCAGCCGGGCCGTGCCGAACGCTGCCAGAAACCCCAGCAGGTAAAGCCCCAGGATGGCTGCGGCACGCGCCCCGACCAGCGGGCCCAGCAGAGGCCGCTCCGGCAGGAACGCGGCGATCACCAGCGTGTATACCGGCAGGCGCGCCGAGCAGCTCATCAGGGGAGCGATCAGGATCGTGGCCGTGCGCTCCCGCCGGTTTTCGATGCTGCGGGCCGCCAGAATCGCCGGCGTGGCGCAGGCATGCGCGGCCACCAACGGGATGAAGCACTTTCCCTGAAGCCCCACGCGGGCCAGAGCGCGGTCCGCGATCAGGGCCGCGCGCTCCAGGTATCCGGAGTCCTCCAGCAGCCACAGGAAAACGAACAACACCAGGATCTGCGGCAAAAAGATGACCACCGAGCCCACTCCTGCCCACACCCCTTCGACCACCAGCGACCGGAGCCAGGAGTCCGGCAGCAGAGCGCCAATCCAGGCGCCGGACCGGCTCACCAGCCACTGGCAGGCGTCCATGAGCGGCCGAGCCCAGGAGAACATCGCCTGGAAGACCGCCACCACCACCACGCCAAAGGTCAGCACGCCCCAAACCGGGTGCAGGAAGATTCTGTCCAGCCGGCGGGCCCAAAGCGACGGGGCCACAGGCCGGCAGGCGGCGCGCTGCCCCGCTCGCAGGGCCCAGGCCGGGCAGCCCGGCGCCTCGGTGAGCACCGGCAGGGCGGGGGGCGGGGCAGCGGCCTCCTTATTGAAACTGACTTGCAACAACCCCAGTATAGACCCGGCCCGCAGCTCTATGTCAAGCCAAGTCGAGAAGGTTTTCGGCAAGCCGCTAACAGACAATCACTTGCAGGAAACGGCAGCGAGTCCCCGCCGGGGCTTCCATGCTACAATCGTCGCGGTGCCCGAGAAGCTCGCCAGGCAAACCCACTCCCGCCGCGAGGCGCGCCGCATCCTCGGCCTCTCGGAAAGGCAGTTGCGAAGCTGGGAGAAGCAGGGGCTCATCCCTCGCCTGGAGGTCTTCGGGTTCCCGGATCTGGTCGCCCTCCGCACGCTGGAGAAGCTGCGCCAAACCCGGGTGCCGGCGGCCCGCATCCGCCGCGCCGTCTCCGCCATCCGCCAGAAGCTGAGCCAGGTGGAGAATCCGCTCACGGAGCTGAAGCTGTTCTCGGAAGGGCGGCGCATAGTGGTGCTCATCGAGGGCCAGAAGATGGAGCCGGTCTCCGGCCAGCTTCTGCTGGACTTCGACGCCGAGGAAATGGACCGGCTGCTGGCCTTCCCATCCCGCGAAGCGCCGCGGAGCGCCGCTACCCGAGAACGGGAAGCGGAGCGCTGTTTCCAGCGGGGTCTGGAACTGGAGCAGGCGCGCGCGCCATTCGAGGAGATCATGCAGGCCTACCAGAGGGCGGTAGAGGCAGACCCCGCCTCGGTGGGCGCGCTGGTGAACCTGGGCACTGTCTACTACAATCTCCGCGACTGGGCAGAGGCCGAGCGCTGCTACGAGCGCGCCCTAGCCGTGGAACCCACTTACGCACTGGCGCATTTCAACCTCGGCAATCTCTACGACGAGCGGGGGAACGCCGAGCAGGCGGTGGCTCACTACGAGAGAGCGCTGAACCTGAACCCCTGCTATGGCGACGCGCACTACAACCTGGCCCTGCTGTGCCAGCGCCAGGGTCTTTGGATGAAGGCCGTGCGCCACTGGACGGCGTACCTGAAGCTGGACCCGGCGAGTTCCTGGGCCCTGATCGCGCGCCGGGAACTGGACAAGCTGCGCCAGGCCGCGGTGGTGAGCGGTTCGCGGCCGCGGGCGGGCCGATGAGCGAGCTCGACCTGCTTAGGCGTATCCAGGCCCGGACGCCCCGGCCGGGCCGAGGCGTCGTGCTGGGCATCGGCGATGATTGCGCGGTGTTCCGCCCCGCCGGGAGCCGTGAAGACCTGCTGTTCACGACCGACCTGCTCATCGAGGGGGTACACTTCCGGCGCGAGACCCACCCCCCGGAGGCGGTGGGCTGGCGGGCGCTGGCGCGCGGGTTGAGCGACATTGCGGCCATGGGCGGCCGGCCGCGCTTCTGCCTCGTATCGCTGGCTCTGGCGCCCGACGCCGACTGGCATTGGCTGGACGCCTTCTACCGCGGGCTGCTGCGGCTGGCCCGAAAGACCGGCACCACGCTGGCCGGCGGCGACCTGGCCCGCGCCGAGCGGGTGATGTGCGACATCGCGGTCTGCGGCTCGGCGCCTAAGGGGAACTGGCTGCGGCGCGACGGCGCGCGCGTGGGTGATGCGATCTGCGTCTCCGGGCAACTGGGCGCGTCTGCCTGCGGTTTGCGCACGCAGCGTGGCGCGGCCTGGCGGCGGCATCTCTGGCCCGAGCCGAGGCTCGAGTTGGGCCGCCTGCTTCGCACGCGCCTGCACGCCACTGCGGCCATGGACCTGAGCGACGGCCTCTCGCTGGATCTCCACCGCCTGTGCCTGGCCTCGGGCGTCGCGGCGGAGCTGGACGAGGTTCCCGTCTTTCCCGGCGCGACCCTGGAAGAAGCCCTGCACGGCGGCGAGGACTACGAGCTGCTGTTCACGCTGCGGCGCGCCACGCGGGCCTTCCCCCGCATTGGGACGATCGTCAGGGGCAAGCCCGGCGCGGTGCGCTACCTCGGGCGGCCGCTCGAGCCGCTGGGATGGGATCACTTCCGCGACGGCTCTACGAACCCACCACCAGCACAACCATCCGCGCCGCCAGCCCGATGAGGATGGTGCCCAGGATGCCCTCCAACCCATAAAGCGCTTTCGCGAACCTCGTCGGAACCAGACGTTCCTCTCGGACCCGCAAGTGGCTGAGCATGTCGGGAATCCTGGTGACCCGTTGCGCGAACATGAAGGCGCCCTCAAGGCTGAACCAGAAAGCTGTCGAAGCGAGTTTGGCCAGCGCCCACAGCCGCCGGCGACCGGTACAACTCGTGAACAACTGCCGTGGAGCCGGGGGCAAGACCCGCGCCCCGCCAGGGACATCTTCGTCCCGCCCCCCGTCCTCGGACTGCACGTGCCGCCACCGTCCCCAATCGCGTCCGAAAACGGTCCAGCCTAGAAAGTAGACGGCGGCGAAACCCAACACCAGCACCGCAAAAGAGCGCAACAGAACGCTGACGCGCGTGCCATACCCATCCAGGAAACGGGACAGGTTGAGCCACAGCCTCTCCAGACTCATGCGCGGCCGCTCCTCCAGAGCCAGCAGCTTCCGCCGGGTCTCCATGGTGCGATAGTGGAGTCCCAGGTACTCGCGGGTGTGCCCCGACTGGCGGTACTTCTCGCTGAGGGCCCGGTAGGCCATCTCCGCCCGGGCGTAATCGAGCCGTGTCGCGACCGGGTTCTTGGTGTCGAGCACGCGGGTGTCCGCATCCCGCTCCTCTCCCACCATGAAGTCCGACCCGCTCCAGTCCACGTATGACAACTCGACCTTGCGAAAGTCCAGGTCCCCAAAGTGCGTAAGAAACACGCGCGTCCGCACCAGCCGCAGAGGCGTCGCCAGCTTGACGGCGCCGAGGCGGGTGTTGGAGAGGTCGGCTTCAGTCAGGTCAACGTCGTCGATCACCGAGCCGAAGAAATCGGCGCCGGACAAATCGGCCGCCCGGAAGCTGGCGCCCGTCAGATCGACATCCACGAACCGGGCGCCGGCGAGGGTGGCATTCGCCAGAACGGCTTTGCACATCGAGCTGGAGTGAAACTCGGTGCCCTCCAGATACTTGGTGTTGTCAAACCGAGCGCCGTCCAGCTTGCAGCGGCGAAACCTAGCCCGGCTTCCGAGCCGCGCTTGGCTCAGGTCCACGCCCCGCAGATCACAGTCCAGGAAGTCGGCGGAGCGCAGATCGGCCGAGGACATGTTCGCATTGCGCAGGTCCACTTCCTTGAACGTCACGCCCCGCATCAGCGCGGAGCCCAATTGCGCGCCTTGCAGGTCAACCTTGTTGAACCGGGCGTAATCCCAGCAGATGCGGGACAGCCCTGCCCTTCCACCCAGGCGGGCGGCGTCCACCTGGATCCCGCGCAGATCAAACCAGGTTTCGGCGGTCAAGGCTGGCGCAATCACCAGCGGCGGCAGAGGCTGGTCGCGGTCCGGCCGGCCCAGAGCCGCCAGCACCTTCCGCTGGGTCTCCCGATCAAGCTGCTGGAAAGGAAGCAGCCCGGGAGGCGATCCCTCGGTGAATGGGAAGACTTCCTCACCCAAGGCGCAGACGGAAATCAGGCAACTCGCCGCGAACACCAACACCGTTGCGAAAGCAGACCTCATGGGACGGGCACGAACTCGTGGATGAGGGCCAAAGGACGCCCCGCAACATAGATCAGGCGCTCCCGTTGGAACAGCTTCGGGCTTCCCTGTTTCCGGAAAAGCAGCCACAGCCTCTGGGATGTTACCTCTCGGAGCCGCAGGTCCCGGTACGAGCAGGGCTCGTGGTTTCCCCGGAGTATCTGCCCCAGGGTCTGTTGCTGCGACTGAAGGTCGTTTCGGGAGCGCTCGCTGAACGCCCCCAGGTGAGCCCACGAACGCGCGAAAAGCACCGGCTCACCGGCGGGATCTTGGACGAGCACGTCCCGCTGGATCACCTGGCCGCTTTTCAGGTACGGGCCGAAGAACTGGATCACGTCCCGCGGAACCATGTAGGGGCGACCCTGGTGCAGTATCGTCGGCCGGATGGGGACGCCCATCTGCTGTTGAAGGGTCTCGCTTACCCGACTGGTCGTCAGCAGATCCTTCAGCGGCTGCGGCAACGCCATCAGCGCTGTGCGCGAGACGGGTCTGGTCGCCCCTGGAGGCTCCGTCAGCTTGCGATCTCCGCTCCTGAGGTCCCATCGAATCAGCCGCCCCTTCAGCGCGTGAACGCCGCTGTTCAGGGCCCAGCCTAAGAAGGCGGTCACCAACACGCCGCCCAGCACCTGCGCCTGTTCGTGCTGCTCCTGGTGGTAGTACAAGTACCAGCCCAACCCACCCCTGGCGGGCCAGAAGATCTCGACTGTAACCGTGAGCAAGAAGGCGACAGCGCAGGCCAGTTCGATTCCCGTCAGCACACCGGGCGCCGCCCACCTCAACAGGGCCAGCCTTCGCTGCCACGGGGACTGGCGCTGGAAACGAAGCGTGTCGTAGACCTCCTGGGGCAGGAGACGCACGCCGTTGGCCGTGTTGATCAATACCGGCCAGATGGCTCCAAAGACGATGACCACTAACTGCGAGCCCAGCCCGTAGCCGACAATCAGCGCGCAAACCGGCCAAACCGAGGCGCTGGGAAGCCCCCGCAAGAGGTTGGCGATCGGGTAGCCGAACGTGTGGGCGGTTCTGGAAACACCCAAGGCGAAGCCCGCCGCGATGCCGAGCACGGCGGCCAAGCCGAAGCCGCACAGAAACCGAAACAAGCTGTGCAGGATGTGCTCAGAGAGGGTCTTGGAAGTGTTCTGATCGGCGTATGTCTCCGGCGTGCGCACCAAATCGACTGCCAGCACCCGCACGATCGCCGAGGGGCTGGCCCATTCGCTCCGGTCCCAAAACGGCGTGGAGGCCAGCAACTCCCAACAGGCCAGCAGGAGCAGGAATGCCGCGCCCAGAAGCCAATAGGGGTGCTTCCTGGAGACGGCAGCGATCACGTGTGGCCGATCCATGACACGATGTCCTCGACGGTCACGGAACCCTTCTCAAACGTCATGTGTTCCGGCTTGCCGTAGCCCGTCCGGAGGGCCACCAACCGGTCAGCCAGGGCGAGCGCGTGGGAGATGTCGTGGGTCACCAGCAAAAGAGCCAGGGACTGCGCCTGCATCCTGCGGAGCCCCGACAAGAGCTGCGCGATATCGGGCTTCAGGGTGGGGTCCAGGTTGGCAAACGGCTCATCCATGAACAGCAGCTTCGGCTGCTTCACCAGGGCGCGGCAGATGGCAACCCGCTGTTGCTCGCCCCCGCTCAGCAAGCGGACGTTGAACTTGGCCTTGTCCGCTATCTTGAAACCTTCCAGCAGCTCGCCGGCCCGCCGGCTCTCCTCCGGCGAGATCCCCTCCTCCTCGACCGCCAGGAGCACGTTTTGCTCCGCGGTCAACGACGGGAGCAGTCCCACCTGGAAGTTCTGAGCTACGTAGGCGAATTCCGGAAGAGGCCTGGCGACCGTTTTGCCATCGACTGCGACCTCGCCCTCTAGAACGTGCCCCACCTGCGGATTCTCAGCAAGCTCGGCCTGGATCAGGCCGCAGCAAAGGCGCAGCAGCGTGGATTTGCCGCAGCCCGACTGGCCTACCACCGCCAGGAACTCATTCGGCTGGAGCGCGAAACTGCAATCGTAGACGATGGGGGGCTCGCTGATCCGGTACCAGAAGCACAACTCCCGGACTTCCAGCAGACTCATCGGCTCGCCTTCTCTGTGTAAATCAGGTCGTCAGGGTTCACGTCCGCCTCTATGAACCCGAATTTGCGCATCTCCTGGATCAACTCGCCCAGCGCAGCCCTGTCCACGGCAGGCTCGAAGGCCGGCATCCCCATGACCGCCAGGTCGTCCTTCCCAATCCGCGTGAACGAGCCCAGAATCTGTCGGGCTTCCGGCTCGTTGTTTCGGATGAACTCGCTCGCCAGTCGAAAGGCACGCACGAACCGCTTGGCCACATCCGCGCTGGTCTCCGCCCACTTCCGGGTCACCGCGTAGGTCGCCACCACCGTATTCTGGGAGACCTCCTGGTACTGCCTGGCCAGCAGCCTGAAACGCCCGCTGCGCAGGGCCGGCTCGATAAACGGCTCGACCACCGAAGCGACATCGACCGTGTCTCTCTCCAAAGCCGGCAGCATCTCGGGAAAGCCGATGGGCACGATGTTCAACTGCGTCCCAGGCACGCCTTTTTCGGCCAGGAAGCGCCGCAGCATCAATTCCTCGATATTGCGCACCGTGTTCAGCGCGATTCTGGTTCGCGGCTTCACCAGGTCCCGGACGGTTAGGCTCGAGTCTCGTCGAACCAGAAGGGCGTGGTTGGTGTAGCCCGGGCGCTCGTAGCTGGCGCCTACCAGGCTGACGAACGAATTCGGGGAGCCCCGCGGCAGCCCCGCATTCAGCACAATCACGGAGGCGACGTTGGTAAAGCCTATTTGCAGCTCTCCCTGGCGGACGGCCGGCAGAATCGCCGCCCCTCCCTTCATGGGCAGAAGCTCGATCTCGATTCCCTCCGCCTGGAAGTACCGGTTGGCGATTCCGACATAAAGGTGGGCGCATTCTGCGATCGGGATGTAGCCCACCTTCACCTTCACCAACGCCGGCTTGGTCCCCGGCGGCGGCTGGCGACACCCGAAAGCCGACAGCAAAACCGCCGCCAGAACCAGGCGCCGCAGTATATGATCCGAAAATCTGTCAGTCACTCCCCACTTTCCCCTTTTCTCGCCTGTACGCTCTACAACGTTATCCGGACGCTCGGAATTTGTCAACATGCCCTGCTGCTGTTCGCGGATCTTCGGGCCAGCCTTCCGCGCGACCCTTCTCGCCGCCGTGCCGGGACCACCTCCGCCGTGCGCGGGGCTGGCGCGGAGGTGGCTCCCTGCTGGATAATACCCTCGATGCTCCGAATCCTTGCTTTGACTCTGACCCTGCTTATGAGCGCCACTGCTGCCGTACGCATCGAGAAGACTGCCTACCAGGGCTGGCCCAACTGCTACCGGATCACGAATGGAGAAATCGAGCTGATCGTCACCGCCGACGTCGGCCCGCGCATCATGCGTTGCGCCTTCGTGGGCGGCCAGAACCTGTTCAAGGAGTTTCCCGAGCAACTGGGCAAGAGCGGCGAACGCGACTTCCAGCTTCGCGGCGGTCACCGTCTCTGGGTGGCGCCCGAGCGGCTGGCCACCACCTGGGCGCCCGACAACGCGCCGGTGAAGATCGACACTCGGGGAGACGTCCTGGAGGCCACGGCCCCGGTCGAGCCTTCGACGGGCCTTCAGAAGCAGATCGTGGTGAGAATGGAAGCCTCCGAGGCGCGGGTCGAAGTGCTGCATCGGGTCACCAACACCGGTCCCTGGACCATCGAGCTGGCGCCCTGGGCGCTGACCATGCTCGCGCCGGGCGGCGCCGAGGTCATGGGTCTTCCCCCGCGCGGCAAGCACCCCGAGGTTCTGCTGCCCACCAACCCGCTGGTGATGTGGGCTTACACGGACCTGAGCGATAAGCGCTGGAGATTCACCAGGAAGTACGTCATCCTGCGTCAGGACCCGAAGGTCGCCGCCCCCCAGAAGCTCGGGTTGTTCAACCCGCGCACCTGGGCCGCGTATCTGCTGGGTTCGGACCTGTTCCTCAAGCAGCTCACGGCGGACCCGGCGCGCATCTACCCCGATCTTGGCTGCTCGTTTGAGACCTTCACCAACGCCGAGTTTCTGGAGATGGAGACGCTCGGCCCGATGGCCAAGCTGGAGCCGGGCCAGGCCGCCGTGCACCTGGAGCGCTGGAGCCTGCGCAAGGGAGTGCGCATCGCCGCTTGGAGCGACGCGGAACTCGACAAGGTGCTACTGCCGGCGCTGGGGAAGTGAACGCACCTGAGAAGCTGTGAAAAGACCGGTGGACAGGCGAAACCGCCTGTCCCACGGTGGGCCAAGTGCTCTGATTGCAGGGTGGGACAGGCAGTGTTGCCTGTCCGTTCGAGCTGTCACCCGGTCTTTTCACAGCTTCTCACGCGCGCGGCTCGGTTACCGTTTCGGAGCCACGAGCGTCAGCGAGTGGTCCGGCGCGCGGGCGCGGGCAGCTTCACCTTGGCCAGGTAGATGCTGGCTCTGCCTTCGTGCGAGGAGTAGTAGCTGACCCAGAGCAGGCCGTCTTCGAATGCCAGGCCCGGGTAGCTGGTGTCGCCGCCGGAGGGCAGCGCCAGAAACTCGGTGAGCCGGCCCGCCTCCGCGTCCAGCCAGAGGAGCGCCGTGCGGACCCTGCCGTCGTACAGACGCCCACCGGCGACAATCCGCCCATCGGGCAGCCGGATCATGTTGGGGCCGCCCAGCCGCAGGCCGAGGTCCTTCCACTGCCAGGCGCGGTATGGGGGCCGGGCGCTGCCCAGAAGGGCAGTGGAGGGCTGGCCATCGCGGCGCAGCAGGCATAACCCTGTATCGTCATCCAGAAAGAGCAGTGAACCCTCGCTGGGAGACCCCTCCGCGTAAAGGTTGTCCACCAAGGGGGCGAACGTCGTACCGTTCCGGCTGGCGTACAGCCGAACCTGGGAACGGCCGTAGCCCACCGCGTAGGCCACGCCGAGATGCCAGTTCGCCCGCCACAACCACATGCCGGGGTCGCCGATAGCGACCGGCTCGCTCCAGTCTCGCCCGTCGGAGGAGAACCAGGCCAGCGTGCGGGCTGGGATCTCGGGAGACTCGCGAACCACCGAGAAGCTGGTGAGCATCAGGCGCCCGTCGGGAGTGGGGGTCAACTTCGGATCCCGCAGATCCGCGGGCTGCGTGAAGTGGGCCGCAGAGTGCCAGACGCGGCCGTCGGATGAGCTCAGCAGCCGCACGGCCCCGTCCGGCGAGACGTGCCCGGCGCCTTCACGAAAGGCGCAGTACCAGCGGCCCTTGAAGCGGGCCAGGTCCGTGAAAGCGCTGTGCGGCGCCTGGCCCCAGATGCGGCTGATCTCGACCTGCTCCGCGGCCCCGCAGACCACACACCAGAGACCGGCAAGCGCGGCCAGCCGCACGACCTACACCCTGGGCAACGACTGCATGGCCCGGGCGATCTCCTCCTCCGGGTGCTCGTAGTCCAGGAGCTTGCCGGCGAAGTAACTGTCGAAGGCGCCCATGTCGAAGTGCCCGTGGCCGCTGAGGTTGAACAGGATCACGCGAGGGCGCCCTTGTTCGCGGGCCGCCAGGGCCTCGTCCACGGCGGCGCGAATAGCGTGGGCCGACTCGGGAGCCGGCAGGATGCCCTCGTTCCGGGCGAAGGTCACCGCGGCCTCGAAGACCGTGTTCTGCGGGTAGGCCCGCGCCTCGATCAACCCCAGCCGCAACATGTGACTCATCAGCGGGGAAGCCCCGTGGTAGCGGAGGCCGCCGGCGTGGATGCCCGCGGGGACGAAAGTGTGCCCGAGGGTGTACATCTTCACCAGGGGCGTCAGCTTGGCGGTGTCCCCGAAATCGTAGGCGTAGATGCCCTTGGTCAGGGTGGGGCAGGCCGTGGGTTCCACTGCCATCAGCCGCACCCCGTTGCCCTGTAGCTTGTCGAAGGCGAACGGGAGCGCGATCCCGGCGAAGTTGCTGCCGCCGCCGAAGCAGCCGATGATCACGTCGGGGTACTCGCCGGCCATCTCCATTTGCAGCTTGGCTTCCTGGCCGATCACGGTCTGGTGCAGCAGGACGTGGTTGAGCACGCTGCCCAGCGAGTAGTTGGTGTCGGAGTGGGTGGCCGCATCCTCGACCGCCTCGCTGATGGCGATGCCCAGGCTGCCGGGCGAGTCCGGGGTGGCTGCCAGGACCGCCCGGCCGGACTGCGTCTCCTCGCTCGGACTCGGATAGACTACGGCGCCCCAGGCGTTCATCATCATGCGCCGGTAGGGCTTCTGCTGGTAGCTGATCTTGACCATGTACACCGTGCAGTCCAGCCCGAACAGCCGGCAGGCCAGCGCCAAAGCGCTGCCCCACTGCCCGGCCCCGGTTTCGGTGGCCAGCCGCCGCATGCCGGCCACCTTGTTGTAGTAGGCCTGAGCCACGGCGGTGTTGGGCTTATGGCTGCCGGCCGGGCTGGTGCCCTCGTACTTGTAGTAGATGTGAGCCGGCGTATCGAGCGCCTTCTCCAGGCGGTAAGCGCGGTATAGGGGCGTGGGCCGCCACAGGCGGTAGATGTCCAGGACCTCGCCGGGAATGTCAATCTCCGGCTGGGGAGAGAACTCCTGCTCGATGAGCGCCATGGGGAAGATGGCCTGCAAGTCCTCGGGCCCCAGGGGCTTCAGGGTCCCAGGGTTTAGGGGCGGTTCCATCGGCTCGGGCAAAGCGGGCAGGATGTTCACCCAAGCCGTGGGAATCTGGTCGTCGGTCAGAATGAACTTCGCGCGGTCAGGCACAGTAGCTCCTTGAGGGTGGGATGAAAGTGCCTATTGTAGAACAGAAGCCGCCCCAGTACGAGGCGGAGCAGGGAAAAACCGACAGGCCATGTACCCTTTGGGTGGCCTGTCCTACTAGACGTTGAAGGACTGCCCGCAGCCGCAAGTGGTGCGCACGTTGGGGTTGTCGAACTTGAAGCCGGACCCTTCCAGGGTCTCGCTGTAATCGACGCTGGCGCCTTCCAGGTAGAGCAGGCTGGCCTGGTCGATGAAGACGGTCAGGCCGTCGAACTGGAGCGTCTTGTCCAGGAAGCCGGCTTGGCTCTCGAAGTTCATCGAATAGTTGAATCCGGAGCACCCGCCGCCGACCACGGCGATGCGGACACCCTGGGGTTTGGGATCCTGGGCCTCCAGGATTTCCTTGATCTTGGCGACGGCGCGTTCGGTGAGCTGAATCATGTGAGCCCCTCCTCCCAGCGGGCCTACCCTCAATTCTACAAGCCGGCAAGCGGCAGTTTCCACTCCCCAAGATGCGGTTTGCGGCCTGTAGTTGCCGGGAATCTGCTATTTTGGTCGGAGGTTGTCGCTGGAGGCCGGCCGTCGAGCCGGCGCCCCGAAATGCTTGAAACCGCAGCCGGTGGGGATACGTCGCACCGGTGTATGGGCAGCGCTTGCGGGGTCCTGCCGTTTCCGGCTTCCGGCCTACAGGCTCGGGCGAAGACGACGGTGAACCACCGCCAATCTGAAGAAGCTGCCCTGGTGCGGCGCGTGCAGGCCGGCGATCAGACGGCCTTTCGCGAGGTCGTCGAGCGGCATCAGGCCAAGGTCTTTTCGATCATCTACGGGATCCTGCGCAACCACAACGACGCCGAGGATATCGCCCAGCAGGTCTTCACCAAGGCCTATTTCTCGATTCGGCGGTTCGACTTCCGCAGCTCGTTGCTGACCTGGTTGTACAAGATCACCGTGAACGAGTGCTACGACTACCTGCGGAAGAAGAAGGTCCGCAAGCTGGTCTACGAGAGCGACTTCAGTGCCGAGGACGTGCGGAGGGTGGCCCAGGTGGAACCCGCCAGGGATCCGCACGCCCCGGTGGACGTAACCGTGGCGCGGCGGGACCTGGTGGTGAAGCTGCTGGCGCGGCTGCCGGAGCAGGAGCGCACCCTCCTGCTGTTGAAGGAAGTCGAGGGTCATTCGGTCGAAGAACTCGCCCGGATGACGGGAATCAACGAGAATACAATAAAGGTGAAGCTGTTCCGGGCTCGCCAGAAGCTGCTCAAGCTGGCGCGGCGACTGACGCGGTCGCCGGGGTTGGCAGCGGCCTGACGGGACGGGCCGGCAAAGAAGCGGACAGTAAGATCCGCCGCCCGATGCGGGCAGTAGGTGGCACTACTGAGGGAAGGACGGCAATGCACAGGCTGATCAAGGAACGCCTGGAAGAGTTGCTCAGTGCTCCGGGCACCCGGTTGCCTGCCGCGGTGGAGGAGCACCTGGCAAGCTGCCGGGAGTGCCGGGAGGAGTTGAGGGGCCTGGAGGAACAGGCCGGCTGGCTGGGCTTGCTGCGCGGGAGCGACGAGAGCGCGCCTGCGCCCGGCTTCTACGGCCGCGTGACGGAGTGCATCGAAGCACAGCAAGGGGCTTCGCTGTGGAACGCTTTCCTGGAGCCGGCTTTCGGGCGGCGACTGCTCACGGCCTCGCTCACGCTGACGCTGGCCCTGGGAAGTTACCTGGTCTTCAGAGAAGCCGAGGCTGCTTACGCCGCCCCGGCTCCCGAAGCCATCATGACGGTCGAAGAACACCCGCCAGGGCTGGGCGCCGACCCCCAGCAGGACCGCGAGACCATACTGGTGACCCTGGCCACCTACAGGGAGTAGGCCGGTCATGGCTCCTGCCGGTGTCCCCTCCTGGCGGAACCCGCGCGTGCTGCGCATCCTGGTGGTGGTCTTCCTGTGCGGAGTCAGCGCGGGCATGCTGGTCATGGGGCTGGGCCTCCGCCGCTCGACCTACGCTAGTCAGCCCTCCTGGCGGGAGAGCGGCAAAGAGATCACGCTTCAGCGCTTCAAGAAGGAGCTGAATCTCACTCCGGCGCAGGCTCAGCAGCTCGAAACCGTGCTGGACGATTTCTTCATGTACTACCACACGCTTCAGGCGCAGTTGGACGATGTGCGGGCCACCGGCAAGAAGCGCATTCTCCGCCTGCTGGACGAAGAGCAGAAGCGCAAGTTCGAGAAACTGACCGCGGAGCTTCAAGCCAAGCTGCGGTAAAGGGCTGAGACGAGGCGGTTTCGACCCCGGCCGGGTGCGCGCCAGGAGCATGCTGGCGGGGCTCACGTCGGAGTTCGACATCGAGCCGGCGTAGCCGGGCGCAGGAAAAACTGGTCACCCGCCGCGGACGGCACTACAATACAAGAGGGAAGTGCCATGGGAGCGGCTGCGCCTCACGTCTCGCCTTATGGCGGCTCCTGGTACCCTGGCGACCGGGCGGAACTGCGCGAGCTGCTGGAGGAGTTGTTCGAGAACTCCGAGCGCCGCGCCGGGCGCTACCTGGCCCCGAAGCCGCTGGCTTTCGTGGTGCCGCACGCCGGGCTGGTCTATTCCGGCAGCGTCGCTGCCACAGCCTATCGCCACCTCAGCGCCGAACCGCCGCAGCGCGTTTTCCTGCTCGGATTCCCGCATCGCGGCGCGGCTGCGGGGGCCTGGATCCCGGACGTTTCGGCCTACCGTACCGTGCTGGGCGAGGTGCCCGTGGACCGCGCGACGGTGCGGGACCTGCTCGCCGGCGGGCCGTTCCGGAGCCTGCCCGAGTCGGTGCTGTGTGACCACTCGGTCGAGATTCAGCTTCCGCTGCTCCAAAAGGCCGCGCCGGAGGCCAGCGTCGTGCCGATCTACGTCAGCCAACTGGACGCAGCCACGCGCGAGGCCGCGGCGCAGGCGCTGTCAAAACACATCCAGCCGGGCACAGCGCTGCTGGCCAGTTCCGACTTTACGCATTATGGCCGGGATTTTGGCTTCCAGCCCTTCCCCGCCGACGAGATGGCTGCCGAGCGGCTGCGGGAGCTGGATGAGCAGGTCATCGAGGCCGCGAGCAGCTTGCGGCCGGAGCTGTTCTTCGAGGCCCTGCGGGCTACTTCGGCTACCGTTTGCGGCACCCAGCCGATCTCTTTGCTGCTGGCGGCTCTGCGGCTGGCCGAGGGCCAGGACGAGGTCTTCCAGGAGCTTCTCGACTACCAGACCTCCGGCGAGATAACGGGAGACTACCACCACTCGGTCAGCTACGCGGCGCTGGGTTACTTCCGTTTCAGCTCCTATCAGTTGGAACCGGAGGACCAACAACTCTTGTTGGAGGCGGCCCGGCGCACGCTGGGACATTATCAGCAGACCGGAGAACGCCGGCCGGTTCCGCCAGAGCGCGCGATCCTGGCCCTGGAGCGCCGGGCGGCGGCTTTCGTCAGCCTGCACAAGGAGGGCCGGCTGCGTGGCTGCGTAGGCCGGCGCGCCTCGGACGAGACGCTGGCGCAGGCGGTGCCGGAGCTGACCTTGGCCGCAGCCCTGGAGGACAGCCGCTTCGAGCCGCTCGACCCCTCCGAGACCGGGCTGGACCTGGAGATCTCGGTGCTGTCGCCCATGAAGCGCATCCCTGATCGGGACTGTTTCCGCGCCGGCATCCACGGGGTCTTCCTGGAGGCGGGCCACCGCCACGCCCTGTTGCTGCCGCAAGTGGCGACCGAGGCCCGCTGGGGCGCCAAGCAGTTCTTCGCTGCCCTGGCGCGCAAGGCCGGCGTGAGCGCGGAAGTGTACCGCGACCCGGCCACCCGCCTGTACGCTTTCCGGGCGCAGATTCTACGTTGAGCAGGGTCCGGAATCAGTTCGGATCTTCGGGTGGCAGCCCGATCGCGGTCTCAAGAACGCCGCCGCCTCAGCAGGAGCAGCCCCGCCAGCCCGGTTCCCAGCAGCGCCATCGACGCGGGCTCGGGAATAAGCGTTCCTGAAAAGCCCGCCGTCGCATTCGGGCCAGACAGCTCAGAAAAGGCCACTGGGCCAACGGAGAGAGGAGCGTTCGCCGGAGCCTCGAAGTTCGCCACAAAGGTCGAGTTGCTGAACTCGGGAGCGGTCGTGAACGCGCAGCCAAGCCCAAACAATCCGCAGCCGGTGCCCGGATTGTAGTGGTCCACATCGACCCTGAACCGCAAGATTTCGCCCGGCTCAAAGTCGTCGAACGTAATCGTCAGAGAGGTCGCGCCGTTCCGCGCCGCCTGGGTCCCCGGAGTGACGCTCGTGACGCCGGTGGCAACGTCGTAACCCGCCGTGAATACCAACGGAAACCAAGTGCCGTAGCCCGGCGCGGCCGCCGTGGTGTCGAAGAACTTCTGCGGCGACGACCCCAGGTCAATCGTCAGGCTAGTCAGCCGGGCGCTGGGGTCTGATGACGAGAAGGTGATGACGAAATAATCAGAAAACAGACCGCCTTCCGAGAAAAGCGCCGCACCGTCGATAGAAGCAGCGCTCAGGAGCACGGCCGAGCAAAGCACGCAAACCGCCACCTTCCACATCTCCGACCTCCTTCGGTTGACCTTTGTCGATACTACCCTGGCTAGTGCGGGCTGTCAAGGTAGGCGGACGGATTTATGAGTACTAGAACTGACACCCCGCCGCACGCCCTGCCTCCGCCCGGCTTTCCTCTATACTGAGCGGGAATGCTGCTCGTGTCCAGCCGGCCCGCGGCGGGTCCGCACCCGTCAATTCTCGGGCCGGTTCGTCGCGCGCTGGCCCAGGAAACCACCGACTTCCGCCTGCTCGTGCCCACGGCCACTCTGGCCGAACATCTCCGGCACGAGCTGGCCCGAGAACGGGGTTTCCTGCGCCCCAGGCTGGTCGTCACGCTCTCTCAGTTCCTCGAACCCTGGACCGGGGATCTTCCCGAGGTCTCGCAGGCCACCCTCGAGTTGGTCGTCCAGGCGGCGCTCGAACGCACCGAGCCGGAGGAGTTTCGCCAAGCCGCACAGCTTCCGGGCTTCCGGCGCCTCCTGGCCGAGTTGATAGACGAGTTCTCGACCGCGGGCTGCGACCGCCGCCGGCTGGCCCGAGCACTCGACGACCAGCCTGTGGAAGCCCCGCTGGCGCGGGCCTTCCTGGCCGTCTATCAGGAAGTGGAGAGCGAACTGGAGCGGCGGGGATGGGCCTTGCGGGCGGGGGTGCTGGCCCGTGCGGCGCGCGAGATTCGCGCGCGTGGCCTGCCCGGCGTGCGGCAGGTCTTCCTCGACGGCTTTTTCTCGTTCAGCGAGCCGGAGCTGGCCCTGATCGACGCCTTGCGGCAACACGCGGATCTCACCGTGGCGCTGCCGCCGTGGGCGGGATCGGAGGCGGCGCGCGCGGCGCTCGTCGGGATGGGCTTGCTGGAAGAGACTGCGCCGGCCTCGGAAGATGCTCCCACGGTCACTGTCATCGCTGCCGTCAATCTCGAGCAGGAAGTCGAGGAGATTTGCCGCAGGATACTCGAACAGGTCGAGCGGGACCGCCAGTTCCGCGAGATCGGCATAGTGCTGAGGACCGGCGAGCCCTACGTCCCGATTCTGCGAACGACGCTGGAGCGTTTCGGGATCCCCGGCCGCTTCTACTTCGCAGCTCCACTGGCGCAGCACTCGATGGCCCGCTACCTGGCTGGCGTCATCGAGGCGATGCTGGGCGGCTGGGACCACGCAGCCACTCTGGCGGTGCTCAAGATGACCGCCTCGGGCTTCGGAGGAACACCCGCCTGCGACCAGTTCGATTTCGCCGTGCGCGCGCGCCTGCCCGGCCAGGGCCTGGCAGGACTGCGCGGCCTCTCGCAGGACCCCCGCTTGGAGGCCCTTCTGGACCGCTTCGCCGCGCTGGAGGACTGGCGCGGGTGGCGGCTGCCGGGGTGCGGATGGGCGCGGCAGGCTCAGGCTCTCCGCTCGCTGATCGAACCGCCGCCGATCGCCGACGGCTGCTCGCAGGAAACCGCCGGGCTGTGGCGCAGCCAGGCTGCCGCGCTGGAAGCCCTCGAGGCGGCGCTGGAGGAAACCTCGACCGCTCTCGGGGACGATCAGCCGATGGCGTTCGCCGAGTTCTGGCAGGCCGCCAAGGTGGTGCTCCAGGAAACGCGGCTGCGCGTGCCCGACCGTCGCCCCAACGTGGTGCAGGTGATGGATGTGTTCGAGGCCCGCCAGTGGGCGCTGCCGGTGGTGTTCATCTGCGGGCTGCTCGAAAAGCAATTCCCGCTTTACCATCCGCAGGATGCGATCTTCCCGGACGCCGCCCGCGAGCGCCTCCGGGCGGCCGGGCTGCGCCTGGCGACCACCATCGAGCGGCGCCACCAGGAAAAGCTCCTCTTCGAGCTGGCCACCAGGCAAGCCACTAGCGAGCTGGTGCTCAGCTATCCGGAGTGCAACGCCAAAGGTGAACTCAACCTGCCGTCGTTTTTCCTGGAGGGATTTGCGACAGACACAGGTAGGAATGACACAGGCAGGAATGCCTGTGCCACTGCTGCTGGTCTGCGCCGGCCAGTGGCCATTTGTGAGGAGGGTCTGCTGCGCCGCATCGGGACGCGCCGTGCCGTGCTCCCGCCTTCGGCGATCGAGGACTTCTTGCAGTGCCCGTTCCTGTTCTTCGCCAGGTACACGCTCGAACTGGAGCAGCCGCCCGCGCGCCCCGAGGAGCGCCTGGACGCGCTCCTCCAGGGCGGCATCGTGCACCAGGTGCTGGCCGCCTGGCAGTCCGGGCAGCAGCCCTTGGAGCCGCTTTTCGAGCACGTCTTCGAGCAAACCTGCTCCCGGGAACGGGTCCCGGAGGGTTGCCGCAAGGAACTGGCCCGCTTGAGAATGCTGGAAGACCTGCGCCGGTTCGTGGGCGATCCGCCGGCGCTGGAGGGCTGGGAGGTCCACACGGAGACCACCATCCAGTTCGCCCTCGGGGAAGAAACACAGACCAAAGGGCGCATTGACCGCTTCGACGTGAGCCCGAAGCGCGAGGCCGTGGTCTTCGACTTCAAGTACACTCGCCCCCAAGGGATACGGAAGCGGGTGCGGGGGCACGAAGAAGGCCTGTACGTGCAAGGGGCTCTATACCTACTGGGACTAGAGAGCCAGTTCGGGTATCAGCCCGCCGGCTGGTTCTACTACGGCCTGAAGAAGGAGCTGAGCTGCAACGGCTGGCACATTGGGCTCCCCGGATTCCAGAAGACGGGCACCGTTTGCCTGCGCGAGGAGCTGCGCGAGCAGCTCGAGCAGACCAGGTCCGTGAGCCTCGGCGTGGCCCGCCAGATTCGGGAAGGGCGCATCGAGGCGGCGCCTGCGGATCCGCAAAAATGCGAGAACTGCGCCTTCCGGGACGTCTGCCGGGTGCGGACGGCGGCCGCTCTGGCGCTGGCCGCGGGAGAAGGGGCGCCGTGACGCTCACCGGACCACAGCGGCAGGCCGTCGAGCGGGTGGGCCAGGACGTCTGCGTGGTCGCCGGGCCTGGCTCCGGCAAGACCAGGGTCCTGGTGGAGCGCTTCCGCTGGCGCATCGAGCAGGGTTTCTCGCCGCGTCGCATCCTGGCGGTGACCTTCACGGAGAAAGCAGCCACCGAGATCAAGCAGCGCCTGGCCGAGTACTTCCGCAGCCGGCCGGAACTCCGCGAGGAACTCGAGCGGGCGCACATTTCCACGGTGCACAGCTTCTGCGCCGGCCTGCTGCGGGAGCATGCCATCGAGGCGGGACTGGATCCGCAGTTTGAGGTGCTGGATGAGTCCGAGGCCCTGGCCGAACTTCGCGCGGCCGCCGAAGAAACCCTCGACGGACTGGTTGCGGAGCGTCCCGAGGCCATGCGAGCGCTGCTCCGGGCAGTGGATCTGTCGGACCCCGCCGAACAACTGAGCCGGGTCTACGAGGCCCGCCGCCTGAGGCTGCCCAACGCCCAGCCAGCTCCGCCGCCCGTTGCCGCGCCCTCCGGCTATGCCGCGGAACGGGCGCTGCTCGAAGAAGCCCTCGATCGTCTGGACCGGCGCTACGCCGAGCGCAAGCAGGCGTTGGGCGCCCTGGATTTCTCGGACCTCGAAGAGCAGACCGTCCGCCTGCTGCGCAGCGACGAGCGCATGCGGGAGCGCGTCCAGGCTAGCTTCGACGAGATCCTCATGGACGAACTCCAGGACACCAACCCGCTCCAGGCGGCGTTGATCAACCTGGTCCGAAGGCCCGGGCGCTTCTTCGCCGTGGGCGACATCAACCAGTCCATTTACGGGTTCCGACACGCCGAGCCGGAGGTCTTCCGGAGGTACCGGCAGGAACTGGAGTCGCAGGGCCGCGTGATCGACCGGCTGGAGGAGAACCACCGCAGCCGCGCGGACATTCTCGCGGCGGTCGAGTTCATCCTGGGAGGAAGACCAGGCCTGGAGCCGCACGAGCTGAAGGCGGTGGGGGAGTTTGCGCGCAAGGAAGAGCCGTCCGTCGAGGTGATCGCGGCGCTCGGCGCCCGCACGGAAGAAGCCGCCGCAGTGGAGGCGCGCTGGGTGGCGCGCCGGATACGCGAGCTGGAGGCGAGCGCGGCCTGGCAGTTCTCCGACATGGCGGTGCTGGTGCGGAACGTCGGGGCGCTGCCGGCGCTGGAGGAAGCGTTCCGCGATTTCGACGTGCCTCACCTGATTGTCAAGGGCAAGGGCTTCTACGAAGCGCAAGAGGTCACCGACCTGATTCATTGTCTGCGGGTCCTGGCGAACCCGCGGGACGAAGTCAGCCTGGCAGCCGTGCTGCGCTCGCCGCTGGTGGGGACGAGCGACGAGACCCTGCTGCGCCTGAAAGAAAGGGGCAATCTGGGCGCGGCGCTCGAAGGGCTCGAGGAGGAACGCGCCATCGAACCCGGCGACCGCGAGCGCCTGGTCCTTTTCCGGGACCAACTGCGCGCGCTCCGCGCCGAATCAGACGACCTCCCGCCAGACCGCCTGCTGGCGCGGGCCATGGATGCCGGGCACTACGAGAGCGGCCTCGGCCCGGGCGCCCGCGCCAACGTCCGGAAACTCCTCAGCCAGCTCAGGGACTCGTTTCGCCGGCGGCCTCGTCCCCTGGCCCGGCTGGTGGAAGAACTGGAACTTCGGCGCGCCTCCGACCCGCGCGAGCCGATGGCGCCGCGCGAGGAATCGACGAACGCCGTCCGCCTGATGACTATCCACAGCGCCAAGGGACTGGAGTTCCCCGTGGTTTTTCTGGCCGCCTTGCACAAGGGAGTGTTACGGGCGCCGCCCGCTTTGGCCTTCTCCCCTGGCGCCGGGGTGGCGGCTCGCTGGCGCGACCCGGCCAGCGGCGAGGCGGTCAAAGATGCCGTCTACACCGCCTGCCTCGAGGAGCTCAAACGGAAGCAGGAGGCGGAGGACGACCGGTTGTTCTACGTGGCCACGACCCGCGCCAAGGAGCACTTGGTGCTGTCGTTCGCCGCCGGCAAAGGCCGCGCGCGCGAGTGGGCCAAACTCCTGGTCGAGCGCCTGGGGCTGGACTTGAAGAGGGCTCAAGAGACACCGGCGGTGCGCACCTACCAGACCGGGGCGAAAACCCTCCGCGCGCGCGTGCTGTGCACCGCCAGCCCGCCGGAACGGCCGGCCCCGCGCCAAGTCGAGCCGGCTCGAAAGCCGGAGGAGCGCTTGAGGCGCGCCAGTATCAGCGGCCAGCAGGACTCCACCGTTGCGGTCACCTCGGTCTGGGAGTACGCGCGCTGCCCGCGCCGGTATTACCTGGCCCGCTACCTCGGCTGGCAGCAGCCGCTTTCCGAGCCACGACCGTCAGGGAGTGGTCGCCGCGACGACACTGAGCTGGAGCCCGCCGAGCTCGGCCGGCAAGTCCACAACCTGCTCGCAGGTCTGCCCGTGAAGGAACCGGCCCCCGAGGCCCTCGAGCTGGCCGCCCGGTTCCAGGCCAGTGATCTGGCGCGGCGGGCCGCCTCCGCCGAGCGCCTCCAACGCGAATTCGACTTCCTGATGGACCTCGAAGACATGCTGCTCGAAGGCCGCATCGACTTGTGGTTCGAGCAAGGCGACGAGCTGGTGCTGGTGGACTTCAAGACGGACCAGGTGGATGAGGCCGCGGCCGCCTCTCGCGCCGCCTCCTACACCCTTCAGTTGCAGCTCTACGCCCTGGCGCTGGAACGGCACGTCGGGCGCCTCCCGGACCAGGCCCTCTTCTACCTGCTGCGCCCCAATGCCGCGGTCGCCGTCAGCCTGGAGCGGCGGGACCTGGAGGCCGCGCGCGCCGCGGTCCGCGCGCTACAGCAGGCGCAGTCCGAGATGTCATTCCCGCCCCAAGCAGGGGAGCACTGCTACAGGTGCGGCTACTTCCGGGGACTGTGCCCGGCGGCACGGGCCGCGGCTACCGGCTAGACCGCATCTTCTTCTCCAGGGCAGCCATCAGCCGGGAGTGGACTCCCTCGGGGAGCGGGTAGGGGTCGATGCCCTTGTAGATCTGGATGGTCTTCTTGGTGGTGTCGCAAACGACCCAGCAGTTCGGACACTCCGCCAGATGCGCCTCCAGCTCCTGGCGCAACTCGGCCTCGGCGCTCTCGTCCAGGTACTCGTTGAGTTCTTCCAGAAACTGCTTACAAGTTAGCAAAGACGTCCTCCACCTTCCGCTTGAAATGCCGGGTCAGCTTCTCCCGGAGCTGTAGCCGGGCCCGCAGCAGGCGCGTCTTGACCGCCGGAACCGAGAGACTCAGCGCCGCCGCCGTCTCCTCGGTGGACAGCTCCTCGACATCCCGCAGGACGAAGACGGCCCTGAAGATCGGGGGCAGGCTCTCGACCGCTTTTGCGAGGATTTCGCGGATCTCTTCCTGCGAGTATCTCTGCTCGGGGTTGCCCTCCCAGACGGCAATCTCGCGGGTGATGGTCTCCTCCCCCGTATCCAGGGTCTCGTCCAGGGATACGGAACGGTCGGTCCGCCGGCGGCGCAACTTCATCAGCGCCTGGTTGACCGCGATGCGCACCAGCCAGGTGTAGAACTTCGAGTGCCCCTGGAAGTCGCCGAGGTGCTCGTAGGCCCGCATGAAGGTCTCCTGGAGGACATCCTCGGCGTCTTCCGGGTTCTGGGTGATGTGATGGGCCAGGCGGAAGATTCTGCGCTCGTAACGGTTCACCAAGGTGGTGAAGGCCTCCGCATCGCCGCTGCGCGCCCTGGCGACCAGGGGCGCTTCGGGATCGCTTGTGGCCTGCTCGGCGGGCTGAACCATCCTCTTGTGCGATTCTACCAGCTTGTAAAGAGAGCCGTGGCCTGTGGTAAAAGAAGTACTGGCCATGGCGAAGTTCAAACCAGTCAAGACCGGCAAGAAGGCGCCCCGGAAACAGGGGATGATCCCCTGCTTGATCCTGCTGATCACCGGCATGGCGCTGCTGTTCTTGCTGTTTTGGAGCATGATGAGATCCGGGACGGGGTGAGCGATGCGAGGCGATAACCGCAGAGGGGACCAGGTGCGCCCGGTGCGCATCCAGACCGGCTACCTGATCACCGCCGAGGGCTCGGCGCTGATCGAGGTGGGCCACACGCGCGTGTTGTGCGCGGCCTCGGTCGAGGAAACCGTACCGCAGTTCCTGCGGGGCAGCGGCAAGGGCTGGATCACGGCGGAGTACTCGATGCTGCCGCGGGCGACCGCCGAGCGGACCGCGCGCGAGATCACCAAAGGACGGCCCTCCGGACGAACACAGGAGATCCAGCGGGTGATCGGGCGCTCGCTGCGCTCGGTGGTGGATCTGGCGGCGCTGGGTGAGCGCACGGTCATTCTGGATTGTGACGTGCTTCAGGCCGACGGCGGCACGCGGACGGCAGCCATCACCGGGGCTTGGGTGGCGCTGGCCGAGGCTCTGGACCAGTTGAACAAGTTTGGGGTGCTGAAGTCCTCGCCGATCAAGGACCAGGTGGCGGCCATCAGCGCCGGCATCTTCGGAGGCGAGCCGATGGTCGATCTCACCTACGAGGAGGACTCGCGGGCCGAGGTGGACATGAACGTGGTCATGACGGGAAGCGGGCGGTTTGTCGAGATCCAGGCCACCGCCGAGCAGACCCCGTTCGATGACGCGCAGCTCGCGCGGCTGCTGGAACTCGCTCGCCGGGCCATTGCGGGGTTGATCGAGATCCAGAAGGGGATCCTCCCGGCTTGACCCTCTGGTGCGCCACCACCAACCCCGGCAAGCTGCGCGAGTTTCGGCTGGCCGCGCAAGGCCGTATCGAGATCGCCGCGCTCAGCACGCTGGCCTCGATCCCGCCGCTGGAGGAGCACGGCGAGACCTTTGAAGCCAACGCGGTTGAGAAGGCCCTCTACTACAGCCGGCATGCCCCGGGCTGGTTGTTCGCCGACGACTCGGGCCTCGAGGTTGACGCGCTGGGAGGGGCGCCGGGCGTGCAGTCGGCGCGCTTCGCCGGTCCGGGCGCGAGCGACGAGGCCAACAACCGGCTGCTGTTGGAGCGACTGCGCGGAGTCGCTACTCGCACGGCTCGATTCGTCTGCGTGATCGCGCTGGCCGAGAAGGGGCGCCTGCTCGGAACTTTTCGCGGGGTGGTGGAAGGCCGGATCCTCGAGCAACCCCGCGGGCAAGGCGGCTTCGGGTACGACCCGCTGTTCTTCTACCCGCCCTTCGGCTGCTCGCTGGCCGAGGTCAGCGCGGAGCGCAAGTTCAGCGCGAGCCACCGCGGGCAGGCGCTGCGAGCAATGGTGGGGTGGGTGGCGACTCATTAGCAAAGTGCGCCTGGCTGGCTGAGCGACTGCACTTGCACTCGGCTATGCTCCCGTGCGGCAATACTGTCTGATGGTCTTCGAGTGGGATCAAGCCAACACCGGTCACATTGCTGAACACGAGGTCACGCCCGAAGAGGCCGAACAGGTGATGGCCAACGATCCCATGATCCGCGAGTTCCAGATCGTTGATGGTGAGGAACGATGGGCCGCTCTGGGGATCACGAATCGAGGGCGGGTTCTGTTGGTCTGGTGGACCGTTCGCCGGGAGAGAATCAGGGTGGCCACCGCATTCGAGCCAGCCAAACGGTTGAAGAAGGCTTATCTTAAAGAGAGAGGGATGATCGAGCGATGAGTGCAAGACGGCCAGTTCCGAAGTTCAAGTCTGAGGCCGACGAAGCGAAGTGGGTCATCCGCCACCAGCGTCGGCTGGCCGAGGCCTTCGAATCCCCCGATCGGCCCTCCCTGACGGTCGAGCAGGTTCTGGCCAAGTCCCGAGCCAAACGCAAGCGGCCATTGGTCACGGTCGAGTTGTCAGCCGCTGATCTGGCGCGTTCCCGGCAGCTTGCCACCGATGCGTGCCTGGCGCACGAGTTGTACCTAAAGCAACTCCTTCACAAGGCGATCACGCAAGAGGCACAGCGGCTCTCGTAGCTCACTCTGCCGGCTTGCAGCCGAGGATGGCCACGCTCGCGGCGTCGGCTTGGGCCAGCATCTCCTCCCGATCCAGCAGCAGCGTGCAGCCGGCGTCCACGGCCAGCGCCGTCGTTCCGGTCTCCACCATCACGGGAATGGTGTCCAGCCCGACCACTGGCACATCGAACAGCAGGTGCTCGCGGCGCCGGCTGACCTTCACCAGCGTCAGGCGCCGCCCGTTGACCAGGCCGGCCGCCCGGCGCAGCATGGCGTCGGTGCCCTCCATGGCTTCCACCGCCACGCAGGCCCGCTCACAGATGGCCACGCTTTGCCCGATGTCGAACCCGGCCAGCGCCCCCGCCACCCGCCGCCCGTATTCGATATCCGCCAACTCCTCCGGTGCCGGCTTCCGCGCCGTCAGCACGCCCTCCTCGGCCACCAGCGGCTTCAGGAACGCGGTCGAATCCACCACCCGGATGCCTTCCTCCTCCAGCAACCTCACCACGGCGCCGATCAGGGCGGCCGTGTTCTTCTCCCTGAGCGAGGCCAGCAGCTTGAACAGCCGCCAGTCCGGCCGGATCGAGGAGAAGATCTGCGTGTGGCGGACTTGGCCGGCCAGGACGATCTCCTGGACGCCCTCGGCCTTGAGGATCTCGATGAGCCGGCTCAACTCGCCCAGGGCGATCCAGTGGCAGCGCGCGGCGGCCTGCTCCACCTCCGGCCAGGCCTCCTCCTTGATGGCCACCGCCACCACCTCGTGACCCAGCTTGCGGGCCGCCTCCAGCGCCAGGATGGGGAAGCGGCCGTTGCCGGCGATCAGGGCGTACTTCATTTGATGACGCCGCGCGCAGACGAGCGAATGAACTCGATCAGTTCTTCCAGCTCCGGGAAGGAAGGCAGCTCAGCGCGAATCCGTTCCAGGGCCTGCGACGTGTTCAGCCCCGCGTGCGTCAGCAGCCGGAAAGCCGTCTGCAAGCCCTCGATGGTCTCCTTCGAGAACCCCCGCCGCTCCAGCCCCACCCGGTTGGCCCCGTAAGTCTTGATCTGGCGCTCGCTGACGGTCATCGAGAACGGCAGCACATCCTGGGTGACCACGCTGTAGCCGCCGATCATGGCGTGCCGGCCCACCCGGCAGTACTGGTGCACGCCGGTGAAGGCTCCGATCACCGCCCAGTCGCCAACAAGGACGTGCCCGCCCACGGTGACGCCGTTGGCCAGCACGATCTGATTGCCGATCTGGGCGTCATGGGCCACGTGGACGTAAGCCATCAACAGGTTGTCGTCGCCGATGCGGGTCAGCATCGCGCCGCCCTCGGTGCCCCGGTGAATGGTGACGAACTCCCGGATCTTGTTGCGATCGCCGATGCGCGTCTCCGACGGCTCGCCCTTGTACTTGAGATCCTGCGAGGCCACGCCCACCGTCGAATAGGGGAAGAAGATATTGTCCTCGCCGATCTGGAGGGGGCCTTCCACGTAAACGTGCGCCATCAGGCGCGTGCGCGCGCCGATCTCGACCTGCGGGCCGATGACGCAATAAGGCCCGATCTCGGCGGTTTCCGCCACCCGCGCTGCGGCGTCAACGAGGGCGGTGGCGTGGATGGGCATGGCGGCAGATCAGGGCTCTTGGCCGGCGGCCTGGCCCAAATCGGCCAGCTTGCACATCACCTCGGCCTCCGCCACCACCTTCCCGTCCACGGTGGCTTGGCCGTACAGCTTGGCCACCCGCGACTTGCGCTTGGCCACCTTCATCTCGATGCGGAGTTGGTCCCCGGGCACCACCGGCCTGCGGAACTTGGCCTGTTCGATGGTGGCCAGGAAGACCACCTTCTGGCGATCCGTGATGTCTTTGAGCACCAGAACGCCTGCTACCTGCGCCATGGCCTCGACGATCAGCACGCCCGGCATGACGGGGAAACCCGGAAAATGGCCGGCAAAGAAAGGCTCATTTCCGGTGACATTCTTGATGCCCACGATGCGGTCCGGCTCCAGCTCGAGGATGCGATCCACCAGCAGCATCGGGTAGCGGTGCGGCAGGATTTTCTGAATAGCCTGAATGTCCAGCATGGGGACTCGCTATTATAGCAGGCGATGGAGGCCCTGCTTTCTTACGCGCGCCTGCGGCAGGCCGAGATGATCCGGCTGATCAGAGCGCTGGTGGAATGCGAGTCGCCAAGCGACGATGCCCGGGCGGTAGGCCGCTTTGTCGAGCTGGTCGCCGACACGCTGGCCCCGCTGGGCCGTGTGCGCCGGATCCCCGGCGGCAAGCATGGGCCTCACCTGCTCTGCGAGTTCAACCTGCCTGGTGCGCGGCCCGAGGGCCGGCTCCTGCTGCTGGGCCACTTGGATACCGTCTGGCCGGTGGGAACCCTCGCCCGGATGCCGTTCCGCGAAGCAGAAGGCAGGCTGTGGGGGCCGGGCGTGCTGGACATGAAGGCCGGACTGGCGCTGGCGGTTTTCGCCGTGCGGGCGCTACGCGAAATGGAGCGGCCCGTCCGGCGGCAGGTGGCGCTGCAACTCAATTCCGACGAGGAAGTGGGCAGCCCCTCCTCGCGTTCGCTGACCGAGGAGCAGGCGCGCCGGAGCGTGGCTGTGCTGGTGCTCGAACCGGGCACGGGCCTGGAGGGCAAGCTGAAAACCGCGCGCAAGGGCGTCGGCGACTACACCCTGGTGGTGCGGGGAAAAGCCGCGCATGCCGGTGCGGACTTCAGCGCCGGCTCGAGCGCCATCCTCGAGCTGGCCAGGCAGATCGAGAAGATCGCCGGATTCACCCGCCTGGACCGAGGCATCACCGTCAACCCAGGGGTGATCTCGGGCGGCTCGCGAGCCAACGTGGTGGCGGCTGAAGCGTACGCCGAGATAGACGTGCGCGTAGTGCGGCTGAAAGACGCCGCCACGCTCGATCGGCGGTTCCGGCGCCTGCGCCCGGTGGACAAGCGCTGCACGCTGGAGATCTCCGGTGGGCTGAACCGCCCGCCTATGGAGCGCAGCCCGGGCGGGCGGCGGCTGGTCCGCCTGGCCCGGAAGCTAGCGGCGGAGTTGGGCGTGCGGCTCGAAGAGTCTCTGAGCGGCGGCGGCTCGGACGGTAACTTCACCGCCGCCCTCGGCGTGCCCACGCTGGACGGCCTGGGGGCGGTGGGCGAAGGCATGCACGCGCCCGAGGAGAGTGTGCTCGTGGACCGGTTGGCCGATCGCACCGCCCTGCTGGCCGGGTTGCTCCAGGCGGTCTGACATATTCAGAGCGAACCGCCTCTTTCCGAGCCGCGACCGTCAGGGAGCGGTATGCACGGCCTCGTCGCAGCCTCTCACAGGCGTGGCTCCGAACCGCGCCACGAGTGTCAGCAGGTGGGCATGTGCGGTCTTATCGGTCTTCCTTAACGTGCACCGCTATCGCCTCCCCCTGCTCGTCAACCACGTACGCGACTGCCTCTTCTACCTGCTCACGCTTCCACAGGTAGCGGGTGCTCCCGTGATGGGTCATTCCAGAACCAGGATTCGCCTCCGCCGGTCCAGCTCATGCGGCTCCTGCACCATCTTTTCCCGGGCAGCCGAGAGTCTCACCGGGTCTGGCTCCAGCAGCCGCGTGCCCGGGACATTGTGATCACGGTCCACGGAGCCCGGTTCATGGCCATGCAGGCGAGTGCCGTAGCAGGTGAAGGTGATGAAATACGTCACCGTAGAGTTGGTCGCATCAGCAGCGGTTTCTTCTCCACCGGGGTTTTGCCGGGCTAGTCCGCTCCCTGACGGTCGCGGCTCGGAAACAGCCCCACCGCCTCTTCCAAGCGGCCTTCTCTAGTCCCCCGGCACAGCTCCCTCGCCCAGCAGCTCGCCTTTCTCGAGGTGCCGGATGCGGGTGGCGCAGCGGGCGGCGTGGGGGTCATGGGTGACCAGCAGGACGGTCTTGCCGAACTCCTGGTTGAGGCGCGCCAGCACGCTCAGGACCTCCCGCGCGGAGGCGCCGTCCAGGTTGCCGGTCGGCTCGTCGGCCAGGATCATGTCCGGGTCGGTGACGATGGCGCGGGCGATGGCGACGCGCTGCTCCTCGCCGCCGGAAAGCTGCCGTGGCAGGTGATCCATGCGGTCCTCCAGGCCCACCAGCTTGAGCGCGGTCCGCGCGTGCTGCAGCCGCTGCCGGCGCTTCAGGCGGGTGAGCCGCAGTGGCAGCTCGACGTTCTCGAGCGCGGTCAGCACGGGGATCAGGTTGAAGACCTGGAACACGAATCCGATGTGCGTGTTGCGCCAGCGCGCCAGCTCGCGCTCGTTGAGCCGGGCGAGGTCCTGCCCCAACACCAGCACCTCGCCGGAGGTGGGCCGGTCCATGGCGGCGATCAGATGCAGCAGCGTGGACTTGCCCGAGCCCGAAGGCCCCATCAGCGCGACGAAGTCGCCCCGCGCCACGGTGAGATTGACGTCGCGGAGCGCGACGACGTGCACGCCGTCGTGCCCGAACTCCTTCAGGAGCCCGCGCGTCTCGATGATGATCTCGCTCATTTGGTTCAGCCCTTTCCTGTGCGGACCCGGTCGCCGTCCTTGAGGCCGGGTGGCGGGCTGGTCACAATCTCTTCGCCGCTGACGAGTCCGTCCTCGATCCGGACTCCCTGCGGAGTTGTCCCGCCGGTCTTGACGTTCCTGCGCAGAACCCGGCCTTGGTGGAGGACGAAAACGGCGCCCTCGCGCACGGCCGAGGCGGGGACAATCACCACCGGCCTGGCCGCGGCCTGGCTCTCGACGGAGTAGAAAGCCACGCTGGCGTTCATGTCGGGCCGCAGGTACTCGTCCGGTCTCAGGATCTTCACCTTGACCTGCACAGTGGCTTTCTGGCGATTGGCCTCCGGAGAAATCTGGCGGATGAGGCCGTCATAGCGGCGGTCGGGGTAGGCGTCCGTGGTGACCCAACCACGCGGGCGGGTGGCAAGCCTGGCGAAGTCGCTCTGGTTGATGTCCAGCTCGACCTCCAGGTCGCTCAGGTCGGCCAGCGTGACGACGTAGCCCTTGGCGCCGCGCTCGCCCACGAAGCTGGTGGTGACGAACTCGCCCACTTCGACGGCGCGTTCGAGGATGGTGCCCGTGACCGGGGCCTTGATGACGGTGTTGGCCAGTTGCGTTTCGAAGAAGCTGACCGCGCCGCGGGCCTGACGGACCTGGCCACGCATGGCGTCGATCTGCTCGCGGCGCGGGCCCAGGCGCACCAGCTCGTAGCGTTTCTGGAGCGAATCCGCCCGGGCGGCCGCGGCGTCCGAGCGGGCCTGGGCATCGTCCAGGGCCTGGCGCGAGAGGACGGCGTCCGCGGCCAGCTTGCGCGCCCGCTCGAGGTTGAGGCGGGCGTTCTCCAAATCCGCGCGAGCCTGCTCCAGATTAGCCCGGGCCTCGGCGATCTCCTCGGGGCGCGAACCGGCCAGCAGCTCCTCGAGCCGCGCCTCGAGGCTGGCCAGTTGGCCGCGGGCCTGCTCGAGCTGGGCGCGATACTCCTCGTCTTCCAGCCGCACCATGACCTGGCCCTGCCGGACCTTGTCGCCTTTGTCCACGCCGATCCAGGCCACCTTGCCCACCACCTTCGCGCCGACCTGGATCTTGTGCGCGGCGACGATGTAGCCGTTGGCGTTGAGGATCACCGCGGGACCGGCGGCGGCCGGGCTGGTGGCGGTGACGCGCATGACGTCCACCTCGAGAGCGCCACGCGAGGCCACGAGCGAGTAGCCGCCCCAGCCCAGGCCCAGCAGCAGCGCCAGCGTGCCGCCCAGAATGCCGGCGCGCGCGGCTGGAGAGAGTCTGCCGCCGCGGTCGGCGCGGTCGATGCGAAGGTCTTTGAGGTCGCTGCCCATGGTTTCACATCTCGCGGAGTGCAGTCAGGATCTCTTTGCGGGCGGCCATACGGGCGGGAAACAGCCCGCCCACCGCGCCCATGATCAAAGCGAAACCCACGCCGGTGACGGCGATCTCCGGCGTCACCCGGAACTGAAACGCGATTTCGCTGAAGGTGGTGATGTTGCCGAGTCCGGCGGTGACCGTGTTGAGCGGCAGGGCCAGCAGGCACCCCAGCAGGCCGCCGAACGCCGCCAGCAGCAGGGATTCGAGGAAGAAGCTCAGCAGGATGCTGGCACGCGAGAAGCCCAGCACGCGCAGCGTGCCGATCTCGCGCGCCCGCCGGGCCACCGCCGCGTACATGGTATTCATGGCGGCGAAGCTCGAACCCACGGCCATAATGATGGCCACCACCATGCCCACGTACTGGACGGGACGGCCGGCCCGCATCTGTGCCGCATAGTAGTCGAGTTCGGTCTGCGCCGTGGAGTTCAGGCGCCGGTCGTCGTTGATGTCGCGGATCAGCGCCTCGAGCGCGGCCGCATCCACGGCGCGAACCAGCGCCGAAGAGAGCGTCTCGACGCGGTCGAAGTCGGCGCTGACCTGGTTGACGTCGGCGAACATCTCGCTCCTGGCCGAAGCCTTGTCCGTATCGAAGATGCCCACTACCCGCCAGTCGCCGCGCCCGAACCGCAACCGCTTGCCCAGGCCGGCCTCAGGATTCCGGCGGGCTATCGCCTCGCCGACCACCACCTCGCGCCTGCCGGTTTCAAACCAGCGCCCGGCCACCACCCGCAGATCGCGCATCTCGATCCCCACCGGGGACAGGCCGCGCAGGGTGACGTTAGTGCCGTCCGGATTGGAGACGCTCGGAACGTTGATGACGGTGACGATTTCCAGCGAAGCCATCGACTCGCCGCTGCGCGCCCGCGCGATGCCCGCCTTGATTCTCACATCCTGGTACGCGGCGCGGCTGAAGTTGCTGACCAGCTCGGATTCCGAGCCCTTCCGCACCACGATGATGTGCAGGGGATGCCCGGAGGCGCGGAAAGCGTCCCGGAGGCCCTCCACCAGGGCCAGGACGGCCAGCAGCACCGCCACGGTGAGGGCGATGCCCAGAGCCGTCATGGCCGTGGTGGTCTTGCGCACCGCCAGGTTCCGGAAGTTGTAGGCCAGTGGGATTCCCATGGTGCGCTCCTCAGCCGGTGTGCCGGATGGCCTGAATGATCGGGATGCGGGCCGCGCTCCAGGCGGGAACCAGCGCGCTCACCAGCCCGATGAAAGCCGCCGCCACCAGCGCGGCCACGGCCACCACCGGCGGGACGGTCAGGTTCCGCAGCGCATCGAACGCCAGCGGTCCGTTGCGCACCACGCCGCACAGCAGACTCGCCAGGCCCAGCCCCAGCACGCCTCCACCCACCGCGATGAGCGCCGCTTCGCCCAGGATGATCCCCAGGATGCCGCGCGGTGTGAAGCCCAGGGTCTTCAGGATGCCCACTTCGTGAATCCGCTCGCGGATCGACATGGCCATGGTGTTGGCCGACACCAGCAGGATGGTGAACGTTACGGCCGCGCTGACGCTCAGCAGGAAGGCTTTCACGTCGCCGAGAAACCGCAAGAAGCTCAGCTCGAAGGCCTGCGCGGACTCGGTCTTGGTCTGCACGTCGGAGTTGCGGAACATCTCATCGACGGCGCGGGCGATGCGCGGCACCGCCTCGGGGCTCTCGGCCAGGATCATGAACATCCCCGCCAGGCCCCAGCGGCGGCGTCCCTCCGAGACGCTTTCCTCCAGGTAGTTCCAGTGGAAGTAGAGGATCTCGCTGCCCACGGGAGCGTCGTAAATCGCGCGCAAAGTGAGCTCCAGCTTTATGGGGAAGATGTCGCCCACCACGGTGATGCGGTCGCCCAGCTTCAAGCCCAGGCGCTCGGCCAAGGGTCGCCCGATCATGCCGGCGGTGCGTTCGGCGCGGAACGCTCGCTGCTGGTCTTCCGGCACTTGCATCTCGCCGCGCAAGGTGAAGATACGGTCGGGCTCGATGGCCAGGCGGGCGAAGAAGTTCTGGGGATTGCGGCTGTCCTTGTAGACCCCGCCGAACCACTGCGAGACGCCCACCTCGCGCACGCCGGGGATCTGCCGGATCTTCTCCCGGTAGTACAGCGGCATGGGGAACGCCAGCGAGACCCGGTTCCGGGTGATCAGCCGCAGGGCCTGCGCGGGCGCAGCTTTTTGCAGGTAGAAGGCGCGGTACATGGCCATCACTACGCCCAGCAGGCACAGCGAGGCCGCCAGGCTCAGCACCGTCAGGGTGGTCCGCCGCTTGTTGCGCCAACTATTCTTGAGAATCAGTGTCAGGTAGCGACCCATGGCTCACGCGCCTTTCTGCCCCAGCAGCGCCGCCAGCCGGGCATAGCCGGCACGGCTCACCGGGAGCTGGGTGCCGTCGGCCAGAATCGCCAGCTTGCTGTCCTTGCCGTAGGGTTCGATCTTCGTCACGCGCTCCAGGTTCACGACGTAGGAGCGGTGGATGCGGACGAACCGCGCCGGCTCCAGCGCGGCCTCCAGGCCGGCGATCGTCTGCTGCTTGAGGTACTTCTTGCCCGCGCTGGCCAGCGCCACGTAGTCGTCTTGCGCCTCGGCGTAGTCGAGCCGGGCCACGGGGATGATGTGCACCTTCACGCCGTCCTTGACCACCAGGCGTTCGGCGTAGTGCGCCGGCGGGCGCGCCGCAGCCGCCAGTTCCGCTGGGGGGACCGGCGCTTGGCCCAGCCGGCTCTTGGCGCGCTCCAGGGCCGCTTCAAAGCGCGCCGTCCCGAAAGGCTTCAGCAGGTAGTCCACGGCATGAACCTCGAAGGCGCGCATGGCGTAAGTGTCGTAGGCGGTGACGAAGATCACCGCCGCGTCGGTTCCTGCCAGTTCGAGGACTTCAAAGCCGTCCAGCTTGGGCATCTGCACGTCGAGGAACACCAGGTCGGGTTTCAGCTCGCTGATCGCTTTGACGGCCTCGAAGCCGTTGGCGCATTCGCCCGCCACCTCGACTTCCAGGTGCGCCTGAAGCATCTCGCGGATGATTTGGCGAGCCAGTTCCTCATCGTCCACGATCAGCGCCCGGATCCTCTTCTCAGGCGCTGTCGAAGAATTCGGGGACACTCCGGGCTCGCTGCGATGATCCGCTCGCTTGGTGCAGAGAGCAGGCGTGTCCCCCGAATTCTTCGACCGCTTCTCAGCTTCGCGGCTCATAGGGTTCAGCCTCGGTTTCTGCGGGCAGGGAGATCCGCACCCGGTAACGGTCACCGGCGGCCCCGGCTTCCAGGCTGGCTCGCTCCCCGTAGCGCGCTTCCAGCCGCTTGCGCACGTTACTCAGTCCTACGCCGTTCTTGCGGCGGGGCGGCGCTTCCGGGTCCACGGCGTTCTCGATCACGATCGACAGGCCCGCTCCCGAGCGCCGCGCTTCCAGGCGGATCCACCCCCCCTCGGGCAGGTTGGCGATTCCGTGCGTGATGGCGTTCTCGATGAGGGGCTGAAGCAGGAGGGGAGGCACCAGCAGCGACCGGCATTCGTCTTCGATCATCTCTTCGACATTCAGACGAGCCCCGAAGCGCACCTGTTCCACCGCCAGAAAGCAGCGCAACAGATCCAGCTCTTCGGCCAGCCGAATGCTGAGCTGCTCGCCCAGCCCCAGGGTGCATCGCAGGAACTCCGCCAGCAGCACGCACATCTGGCGCGCCCGCGCCGGGTCGCTGCTTGTCAGGGCGCTGATCGAGTTGAGGCTGTTAAAGAGAAAATGCGGGTTCACCTGGGCCTTGAGCGCTCGCAGTTCGGCGTCCCGGGCCAGGACGCGGGCTTCCATCGCGCGGCCTTCCGCTTGCCGGGAAGCCTCCAGAGCCAGCAGCACATAGTGGAGGGCTACGGAAAGCAGATAGAAGAGCACGCCCATCCCGAACAGCAGTGGCAGCGCTCGGCTGAATCGCTCGCCGAACCCCGCAAAGGCCGGCAGTTCCGCAAGGGCGCTCGCCGCAGTTCGCCCTAACAGCGTCCAGAGGCCGCCGCTGACCACCGCCGCGGCAGCATGGCTCAGCAGCAGCCTCGCCAGGCTGGCACGCCCCAGTGGAATCATCCGGCAGGGATACCACGCCGACAGGCACACAAACGCATAGACCAGAGCCAGCGGCGCCGCTACGGCCAGCGCCTCGCCCGCACCCAGGTTCCCGGAGGCGGCCAGCACGAATGCCAGCAGCCCGGCCAGCGGAATCCACGCCAGCAAATACAGGCCGAGTCTCTGGATCCGGGCGAGGATGGGGTGCATCTTCCGGCCTCAGTTCTTTACGTCTACGCCTCCGAACACTGCGCCGCCCCGCACTACCAGTTCCTTCCGGCCGGCGCCTGCGACCGGCGTGGGGTACCGCGTATGGTCGCTGTAACCGCCAAACACACCCACTCCACGGAGGGTGACGGTCCAATCTTCCGGGACCCGCAACTCCACTCCGCCGAAAATGGCGGTGGCCTCGATGATGGCTTGGTCCCCTTTCATAGCGGCCTTGGTCAGGTCAATCTCGCAGCCGCCGAAAAGGACCATCACCTCGCCGCCTTCGAAATCCTGTGCGCTGACGCGGCGCTCGACGCCGCCAAAAACCACGAACTCGCGGAGGCGGGAGAGCGAGGAAGAAGGAGGCAGGACGCCGCCCCTCTGCCACTCGACAGCTCGCCACAGCAAGATCAGGCCCACCGCGATGAGGACCAAAGGCCAGAGGTCCTCGAAGTGGACGCGCGCCCAGCCCAGCTCGTCCAGGAGTAATGCCGCACCCACAATTGCCAGCAGAGCGCCGAAAGTGCGGCCCACCCCCCCACCGGGGCTGACCAGCTTGAGCAGTCCTATGACCACGAGAACAACGGGCCAGAACCGCAGGATGTCGCGGGCTTCCAGAATCCCGATTCGGTCCAGCAGCAAGATAACCCCCAGCGCCGTTATCAGCAGGCCGCTAACCAGGCCGGGGCTGACGCCACGACCGAAACAGTGATCACAATGGCAATCTCTGGGATGCATGTGGGCTACCTCCACCGTATCATGGACCCGCCGAAGGTCTTTCGGCCGCTTCCAGCAGTTTGACTACGCCAAGGCAGATTAGCGCGGCGGGCCAGTACCTAAACATATCCGCCAGCGCCGAAATGTCCAGGCGGTCCGTGAGCAGGACTACTCCGGCCAGCAGGAGCAAGACCGCCAGGACGACGTCCCACGTGATCTGAATTCGCTCGGTCATTTCACTGCCAGACTATCATCGCCACTCTGGTGCGTCCTCTGTTTTTCGGCCAGCCCGGGCAGGCCACCGGCGAACGGCGGGCCACCGCCGGCCAATGCGGCTTAGACTAACCGACGGGCGCCTATAGGAAGCGCTCCACCTTGGCGTCGATCTTGAACTGCTTGCCGCTGGGTTCGAGCGGCAGGGTTTTAGTCTTTCGCTCGAGCACGAGGGTGCGGCGATCGCCAGGCTTCCCGCGCAGCGCGTCTACAACGGCGCCCATCGTCATGCCGGTGGTCTTCAGACCGTTCACCTGGAGGAGCTGGTCTCCCGGCTCGATCCCTTCGACGGCCGGCTTCCCATCCTTCTTGGCAACGCCGATCACCTGGTAACTGCCGTCGGCCTCCGGCCGCAGGGTGAGCCCCACCAGGTCCATGTCATGCGAATCGAACTCTGCGCCCTTTTCGAAGTAGACGGCGCTCGCGGCGAAGTCAATCTCGATCCGAAAGGCCTTGAAGGCATTCGGGCCGAGAATGCCACTTACCGGGCGGGCGGTCTTTTGCGAGTACCAGGCGGCGAATCCGGATGCCTGCGGAAGCCCGACCACCCCGACGTCGGCCAGCCGCGCGGGCCCCCACCGCAATTCGGGGAGGCGCATGACCGGCCAGACGGATTCCTGCGGCCACCATCCCCAGATGTTCGCGCAGCCGAGTGCTCCGGAATGGCGTGGCCAGCCCGGATGCCGCGCCGCGAGCCGCTCCAGCAGCTCCTCGGAAACGAAGCTATAGGAGGCGCCGTTGTCCAGCGCGAAGCTGTGGGTCTCCCCATCCACGACCCCGTCGATCTGGACGATCCCCGTTTTCGCGTGAACACTCGCCGCGGCGCGCAGGCCCTGCGGCTTCATGGCGCCTGGGTCCGCGATGGTGAGGCGGAGTTTGGGGTAGTCGAAGACGACCTGATACCACTTCAGCACCGTCGAAGGCAGGTTGGCATCGTTGTGCATTGTGCGGAAGATCCACTTCGGCCCCAACAGGACCTTCGACTTCACGCCGTCGAATCTGAGCGGCATCCCGCCGATGCGGATGCCCGCGGGCGCCGGCACCGTAAGTTCCCGGTCGTTCTCCTTAGCCTCCGACATATCGACGCCGAGAGCTCGCGCCAGCGCTTCGCTCATGAAAAAATCCGGATTCCCGGTGTCAACCCAGAGGCGGGCTCTGCGCCAGGTGCCGTCCTTGGCTTCGAGCTCGGCCTCCACCAGCATGCGGTTGTGATCGAGAGTGACAGGAACGGTAACCTTCCTCGGTTTCGCCGCTGCCAGCAGCGGCAGAACGCAACCGGCACCCGCAAGCATGCTGCCCAATAGCACCTTTATCCTGAATCCTCCTCGATCGGTGTGCGATGCGTCAGCGGCCGAGGGAGCCGAGGTCCCCGTTCCCGCCTCCCCCTTGCCCTCCAGCATACACCCAGCCGCCTGCATTGCGGCCCTCCCGCAAAGGTGGGCCCCGCCAGCGGAGGCCGAAGGGGACAGCTCGGCATACACTGGTTGTGATGGGCGACGAAGACTTCATGCGCGAAGCGCTGCGGCTGGCGGAGGAGGCCGGGCGGGCGGGCGAAGTGCCGGTGGGCGCGGTAGTAGTCCAGCAGGGGGCCATCATCGGACGGGGGCGCAACTCTCCCATTTCCACCGGGGATCCCACGGCCCACGCCGAGATCCTGGCCTTGCGAGAGGCGGCCGCCGCCGCGGGCAACTACCGCCTGGAGAACGCGGTCCTCTACGTCACGCTCGAACCCTGCGTCATGTGCGCCGGGGCGCTGGTGGCAGCGCGCCTGAAGCGACTGGTCTTCGGCTGCCGCGATTTGCGCTTCGGCGGCGTGCGCTCGAAGTTCCGCCTGGCCGACTCCGACCTGCTCAGCCACCGCCTGGAGGTCACCGAGGGCGTCCTAGCGGCGGAATGCTTGGAGCCGCTCCAGCGGTTCTTCAGCAACCGGCGCCAGTAGGATAAGACTCCCGTCTTGTCGCAGCGGCAAGCCAGGAGGCATACCCCACTGTGGAGTCAGTACGTTACCTTGTTCGCGTAGTTGCCGTCTTCGTCGTAGTGCCACCACGGCCCGACGCGGCGGAAACCCGAGACGATGAAGTCGTCGAACATGGGCGTAGGCTCGAAGTAACCGGGGTAGCGCAGGTACTTCTTTACGACTTCTTCGTTCAGCTCGACCCCCAGCCCCGGCTTGTCCGGCACCGGAATGTAGCCATTCTGGATGATCGGCTTGGGCGGGCCGGTGACCAGGTCGCCCCACCACGGCATGTCCACCGCGTGGTTCTCCATAACTACGAAGTTGCGGAGCGTCGCCGCCAGATGCACGCTGGCCATGCACCCCACCGGCGAGCCGGCGAAATGCAGCACCGTGGGAATCCCTCGCAGATCGGCGTAATCGGCGATGCGCTTGGTCTCGCGCAACGCCCCGGAGGTCTCCGGATCCGGCTGAATGATATCTAGGGCCTCGTTGTCGATCAGGTCCTGGAAGCCCTCTTCGAGCCCGAAGATGTCTTCGCCCGTCAGGATCGGCGTGGTGGCGGCCTCCTTGATGGTCTTCAAGCCGCGCCAGTCCCGCCAGGGAACGAAGTCCTCGGCCCAGGCCAACTGATAAGGCTCGAAGGCCCGAGCGTAACGGATCGCGTCATTCACCGACAGGCGGCCGAAATGGTCGGCGCCTACCGGGGCGTCCCAGCCGATGGCGTCGCGCACCGCGGCGATGTATTCGCACAGGTACTTCAGACCCTTCTCCGTGGCCGCGCCGTTCTCATGGACGGCGCCCGGCCGGTCCGCCACCAGGCTGGTGTACAGATCCATCTTGAAGAAGGTGAAGCCCATCTTCTTCCGCTTGAGCATGCGCTCGCCGTAGATCTTGGGGTCCTTGTGGCCCGTGGTGTCGCAGTAGATGCGGATGCGATCGCGGCACTTGGGTCCGATCAGGCGCCAGGCCGGCACCCCGTAGACCTTGCCGGCGATATCGTGGAGCGCCATATCGACGGCGCTGTAGCCGCCGCCCATCCGGCCGTGCCCCGCGAACTGCCGCAGGTTCCGCAGGATGGACTCGATCTCCAGCGGGTTCCTCCCCAGAATGTGCGCCTTCAGGATCAGAGCGATGCCCTTGACCCCGGCGTCGCGCACCTCGCCCAGGCCGTAGACCCCCTGGTTAGTGTCGATGCGGATTATCGGGTAGTCGTAGTTGGCGGCCACCGTGCACGCCCGCATGTCGGTGATCTTCAGCTTGCTGGGCGCCGACAACGTGTTGACGCCGGCGGGCTTGGGCTCCTGCGCCTCCGCAGGCGCAAACGCTGAAACCACCGCGGCCGCGCCGGTAGAGGCCGTCAGCATTCGCCTGCGGCTCATGATTCTGGAACTCATCTGAAGCACCTCTCTTTCTTAGCGTCTGAATGGAAACAGTGACCGCACCGCCAGGATGCGGGCCTTGGGCTCGCCGGGACGGTTGCCCGAGTAGAAACCCACCGTGCAGTTGAGCCGGAAGAAGTAAGCGTCGCCAGCCTTAGCCGGATGCCGCCCTTCCACTCCGTCCATGCCGCCGCCGGCCACCATTTCCCCGTGGCCGTCCAGCACCAAATAGATCTCTTCCTCCCGGTCGTGGTGGTGGGGGATATTGGTCCCGCCCGCGTCGAACTCCATGATGAACAGGCTGGTAAGAACGTGCGCCGCCGCCAGCCGGTCGCGCTTGCTGCTGCGCGGGCCCATCAGCAGTTGATACAGCGTGGAGGGCGGGTGGCCCGCCACGGTCTCCTTTTTCACTTCCTCGATATTGGCCAGCATCAGCTTGGGCGGCGGCTCGACCTTGACGTCCGGGGGGATCCGGAATCCCATCACCATCAGCCGGCAAGGCTGCTCGGAGGGGTTGACGATGCCATGCCGTATGCCCGGCGGCAGATACATGAAGTCGTCCTTGCGCACGGGGGTCTTCTCCTCACCGTACTGGAGCAGCCCGCCGCCCGCCAGAATGACGTAAACCTGCTCTTCGCCCGGGTACTCAACCGGCGCGCAAGCGCCGCCCGCGTCCACCGTGATTTCACCGTAGCGGGCGATGCCCCGCAAGATGCCCGCGTCCGAGTCACCCGCCCCGAAGACCGGCTTGTAGTGGCAGGCGGGCGTGGTGACGTCGGCGGGCTTCTCCTTAAGGTCGGGCAGGAACCGGCGCAACCAGGTCGGGTCAACCTGCCGCTCGGCCGCCACCAGGCAGCCGGCAGCCAGGCACAGCGCAAAAGCGATCCTGCGGCACAGCATGGAATAGATGCTATGACGACGGCGGATGTTTTGCAAGCACCCTGATCAGCCGCGCGCGAGCAGCTCCCCGATCAGGCGCTTCATCCGTTGGTAGTGGCTGCCCGCCCAGTAGAGGCGCCCGCAGCCGCGGCACAGGCGGAACTCTTCGTAGTGTTCCCGGGTGGACGGCGGCAAGCGGTCACTGATCGCTTCCTTGAGGGCTTCTTCGAGTGGATTGTTGCAGCGCAGGCAGCGCGTGAACGGCGCTACCGAACCGAAAAGGTCGAAGCGTTCGAGCACCTCGCGCGCCTGGCGCCGCGGATTGGTCTCGCGCACGGCGTAGCCATACTGGATGACGCGGTGCTTGAGCAGGTTGCGGTCCCGGGTCAGCAGGATCCGGCTTTCGCTCGTGGAGAGCTCCACCAGCTCTTCGTCCCGGTAGTCGTTGCGATAGAGCGCGTCGAAACCCAGCATCCGCAGATAGCTCGCCAGCCGCCCCAGGTGCGCGTCCAGCACGAAGCGAACCTGGCGCAGCGGCCTGGGCCGCACGCGCAGCGCCGGCGTAATGTCGAGGGACTCGAACACCGGGTAGACGCTGATCCGGTCCCCGTCCCGCACCAGGTAGGAGAAATCCACTGACTCCCCGTTGGCCAGGATCAGGTCCACTTCCGTGTGCGGCACCCCGGCGCCCTCGATCAGGTCCTTGACCGAGCCGCTAACCTGGAAGCAGCACGCGAAACTGGCGAACCTTCTCTCCGGCGGCAGAAAATCGTTCAGCTCCGCGTAGAACCTCAGCTCCGCGCAGTTCATGGGGCCGCCCGCCGCGCCATCGAACACTCAGACCGAAACCATGTCCGCAGGTTTGGCAAACGCTGGCGAACAGCCTTCGATCTTCCGCATCGCCGCCTTATCGAAGACCTTTTCGCCGCACGCCGGGCACTCGAAGAACTCCAGGTCGGGAACGGTATAGACCCGGCCCTCGAACTCACCGGCCAGGTCCCGCCGCACCCTGCGGATTCTCCGGCTACCGCATGTGGGGCACTGCCTGATCGTCATTTGGGCCGTCCTCGAACCTCACAGCGCCCGCTTGGAGGAAACGAGGAAGTAGTAGACCTCCTCGCCAGCTTCCCGAACCAGCTTGCCTTTGGAGTAGATCGCCAGCCCCTCCAAGTTCGGGCTCTGGATGACATACAAGTACTCCCGCTCTCCGCCCCGGAGCGGGTTCCTCGAACGGAGCGTCTTGTAGATTGCCACTGCATTCACGATGGACTCGGCAACGTCCAACTCCGTCAACCGGTCAGCTTCCATCTCCAGGCGCGCCTTCTCGCTGAAGGCATACCGCCCAGCGAGCACGGCCCGCTTGATCCGCACGAGAACGTCGCTCATCGCAGGCGCTGACCACTCTCATTGTAGTACCGTGCCGGCGCCGGGCGCCTTAGCAGAAGCGGAGCTCCGCACGCATCATGGCTGCGGCTGGCGGCGGGCCCGGCGGGCCTTCAGGGTTTCCCAGATCACCGGCAGCAGCGACACGAAGATGATCAGGAAGATCACCTTCTCGAAGTTCTGCCGCACCCAGGGCACGCGGCCCAGCGTGTAGCCTAACGTGGTGACGGATGCCACCCAGCCCACCACGCCGCACACGCTGAACGTCAGAAAGCGGGGGTAGTGCATTTGCGACACGCCGGCCAGGAACGGGGCAAAGGTGCGCATGATCGGGATGAACTTGGCGTAGACGATGGTCTTGCCGCCGTGCCGGTCATAGAAGGCTCTGGACCGCTCCAAATGTTCATGCTTGAAGAAGCGCGAATTGGACCGGCTGAAAATCACCGGCCCGGTGTGGCGGCCCAGCAGATAGCCCGTGCTGTCGCCGATTATCGCGGCGGCCATCAGCAGCAGGTTGACGGCGATGAGGTTCAGCTTGCCCACCCCGGTCACCACGCCCACCGTGAACAGGAACGAGTCGCCGGGCAGAAAGAACCCGGTGAGCAGGCCGGTCTCGGCAAAGACCACCCCGAACATCATGGCGTAGCCCAGCCAGCCCGCCAGCACCGTGCTGAGCAGATGGATCAGTCGCTCCGGGGTGGTCAGGGTGTGCAGGAAATCCAGCAGCGCATTGAGCATGGGAAGAGAAAGCCGCCCAGGCTCAACCGCGGTAGCTGGCGATCAGGCGCTTGATGACCTCGTCGTGAATCTTCAGTTTGCCCTCCCGCATCAGGCCGGCGCGCAGGGAATCCTCGAAGAGCTCCCGCCGCATCACCAGCTTCTGGCTCTTCACGGCGGCGACAAGGGCCTCCCGCTGCGTTTCCAGTTGGCTCATGTCGGCCGGGGTCTTGCTGACCACCTTGCAGATCAGCCGGCGCGGGCCCGAGGAAACCGGGCCGAACACCGCGCCCACCGGCTCGAGAAACGCCTGGTACACCTGGCGAGCTTCACCAATGCCGTCGGCAGCCCCGTCAATCGCGAAATCCTGCGTGGTCCGCACCTCGGCCTTCACCGACTGGGCCAGCTTCTTGAAATCGGCGCCCGCCGCCTTGGCTTTTTCGGCTAGCTCCCGGGCGCGCTGCTCCACCAGTTGGGCCACCTTCTCGTCCACCAGCCGCTGCCGGATCTCGCTCTCCACCTCGGACAACTCGGCCGTCCGTGCCGGGTGGACCGCCGTCAGCACCGCCACCGCCAGCTTGTTGCCCGCCACCGAGAGCACCGCGGTGACCTCACCAGGCTTCAGCGTGGCAATGGCCTCGAAGAACTCCTGGTTCACCCCGAGCTCGGGGACTTTCTCTCCGTAAGCCACTTTGTCGGCCTTGACGAACTG
>CAYGVJ010000015.1:0-52323 GCA_964353255.1 uncultured Solibacteraceae bacterium
TGAAGAACGCGCTGGTCGAGGGCACGGACATGATTATCGTGCGGGAGCTGACCGGCGGCCTCTACTACGGCACGCCGCGGGGGATCTCGGGCGCCGGCGCCGAGGAACGCGCAGTGAACACCATGACCTACACCCGGGCCGAGATCGAGCGGGTGGCGCGCATGGCTTTCGAGCTGGCGCGCGGGCGGCGCCGCAAGGTTTCGAGCGTCGATAAGTCGAACGTGCTCGAGAACTCGCAGCTCTGGCGCAAGGTGGTTACCGAGGTGGCCGCCGGCTACCTCGATGTCACGCTCGAGCACGTGCTGGTGGACAACTGCGCCATGCAGTTGATCCTGAATCCGCGGCGCTTCGACGTCCTGCTGACCGAGAACATGTTCGGCGATATCCTCAGTGATGAGGGCGCGGTGCTGGCCGGCTCGATCGGCATGCTGCCTTCGGCCTCGATCGGGGCCCGCAAGCCATCGGGCGCCTGGGTGGGACTGTACGAGCCGGTGCACGGTTCGGCGCCCGACATTGCCGGTCAGAACAAGGCCAACCCGCTGGGAGCGATCGGGTCGGTGGCGGCCATGCTGGAATACAGCTTCGGCCTGAAGCAGGAAGCCGCGGCCGTGAACGCGGCCATCGAGGCGGTGCTCGAAAGCGGTCGCGTGACGCCGGATCTCAGGCCCGCGGGCCCTCCCGCCACCACCAGCGAGGTCGGAAACGCCGTGGTAGAGTCATTGAGTCGCTGACATGCCTACACCACGCACTATCATCGAGAAGATCTGGGACGCCCACGTGGTCAGCGAGCAGCCGGGCGCGCCGGCGCTGCTTTACATCGACCTGCATCTGGTGCACGAAGTGACCTCGCCGCAGGCGTTTGACGGCCTGCGCCAGCGAGGATTGCGTGTGCGCCGGCCTGAACAGACGCTGGCCACGGCGGATCACAACGTGCCCACCACGGATCCGCCGCTGCCGGTGACGGACCCCGTCTCGGCGGCGCAGATCGCGCAGCTTGAGGCCAACTGCCGCGAGTTCGGCGTGCCCTGCTACAGCCTGGGGCACGCGCGCCAGGGCGTAATCCATGTGATCGGGCCGGAGCTGGGCCTGAGCCAGCCGGGTCTGACCATCGTTTGCGGCGATAGCCACACCGCCACGCACGGGGCCTGCGGCGCGCTGGCCTTCGGTATAGGCACCAGCGAGGTCGAGCACGTCCTGGCCACCCAATGCCTGCTCCAGCGGAAGCCGAGGACGTTGCGGGTGGAGGTGAGCGGCGCGCTGAAAGCGGGCGTCTCGGCCAAGGACATCATCCTGGCGCTGATCGCCCGCATCGGAGTGGCCGGCGGGACGGGCTGCGTCATCGAGTACTGCGGTCCGGCGATTCGCGGGCTGTCGATGGACGAACGGATGACCGTGTGCAACATGTCGATCGAGGCCGGGGCGCGGGCGGGCCTCGTGGCGCCGGACGACACCTCCTTCCAGTACCTCGTCGGACGACCGTTCGCGCCCAGCGGCGCGGCCTGGGAAGCGGCCGTGGCGCGCTGGCGGCAACTGCCCACCGACGATGGCGCCTCCTTCGACAAGCAGTTCAGCTTGGATGCCGGCGCCTTGGAGCCGATGATCACCTTCGGCACCAATCCTGGGATGGGCATCCCCATTACCGCGCCGGTGCCGGAGCCGGGGCAGGTGGCTGACCCGGACTCCATCCGGAAGGCGCTGCGCTACATGGCGTTCGAGCCCGGAAAACCCTTGCTGGGCCATCCCATCGACGTGGTCTTCATCGGAAGCTGCACCAACGGGCGGCTGACGGATTTGCGCCAGGCCGCTTCGATCCTGAAAGGCCGCAAGGTGAAGCCGGGCGTGCGCGTGCTGGTGGTGCCGGGCTCCCGCCAAGTGAAGCGCGAGGCCGAAGCCGAGCGGCTCGACGAGATCTTTCGCGCCGCCGGGGCCGAGTGGCGCCAGCCAGGCTGTTCGATGTGTATCGGCATGAACGGCGATCTGCTCGAACCCGGCCAGTACGCAGTGTCCACCAGCAACCGCAACTTCGAGGGCCGCCAGGGGCCGGGCGCGCGCACGGTGCTGGCCAGCCCGCTGACGGCCGCCGCCTGCGCCGTCACCGGGGTCGTCACCGACCCGAGGACACTGCTATGAAGCCCTTTGAGAAGTTCTCGAGCCGCCTGGTCCCTCTGCCGATCGACAACATCGACACCGACCAGATCATTCCGGCGCGCTTCCTGAAGATCACCACCAAGGAGGGCCTGGGCGAGCAGCTCTTCTGCGACTGGCGCTACGACGCCCAGGGCAACCCGCGGCCCGATTTCATCCTGAACCAGCCGCGCGGCCGGGCGGGCCAAATCCTGCTGGCTGGCGACAACTTCGGCTGCGGCAGCTCGCGCGAGCACGCGCCCTGGGCGCTCACCCAGTATGGTTTCCGGGCCGTGATCAGCACCTCGTTTGCGGACATCTTCCGCCAGAACGCGCTGAAGAACTCGCTGCTGCCGGTAGTGGTTCCACGCGAGGTGCACGCCGAGCTGTTCCGGCTTGAACCCGAAGCCAGCGTCACCATCGACCTTGCCGCCCGCACCCTCACGCTGCCCGACGGCCGCGCCATCGAGTTCCCCATCGACGGCTTCGCGCAGCGCTGCCTGCTGGAGGGCCTCGATGAGCTCGGCTACATCCTCCAGCAGGAAAGCGCCATCGCGGCGTTCGAGGCGTCACGCCACCCGGCGGTCAACACGCTCACCGGGTGAGACGTGGGGCGGGCTCTTCAGCCCGCGGCCGGCTCTCAGCCGGCCTTCAGGTGGGTGGGTGTAGAATAGGGACAATGAGCGCCGAGGAACTCAGCCTGGAGGAGCTTTCCGAACAGGAGAACCTGCAACTGTGGGCCGCCGAAGCTCAGCGGAGAGATGCCCAGATGGATTCCGACCCGGGCTCTGGCCGCCCTGCTGAGGATGTCTTCCGTGAAGCTTGGTCCGGGATCAAGTGAAGACAGGGGGCACAGCTTAACCAGTCGCGGCCGGCGACGGCCAAGAGCGGGCCTCGCTTGAGCGGCCGGTCATTTGTGCTCCCTGAAGTGGCCGAAGGCGAGGTCTACGGTCCTCCCTTGCCGACAAAGATCAACCTGCGTCGCCCGGCTACCCGAACGGGTAGTGAGCGCGCAGGCCCGGGAAGCGGGCGAAATCGCGGTCGGCGGTCCACAGTTCGCGCACGCCGTGTTCGAGCAAGAGCGCCGCGATGTGGGCGTCATGGACCAGGTTGCCGGTCGCGCGAGCCGGGAGCACAGCCTGCCGCAGCGCCGCCGGATGCGCCGGCCCCTCGCCCAGCAACACCAGAGACGGCGACTCCAGCAACGACTCGAGGTCCTCGACCGCCGCCTCCAGGCCAGTGGGCGGATCAAACACCCGCGGATGCGTGACCACCCGGAGGAACTCGTAGACACAGGGCCACGCCAGCGCCCAGGGCCGGTCGCCTTCCGCCAGCTCCTGGAGCAGTTTCTTCGCTTGCCGGTGGAACGGAACCTCAGCGCGGCGGGCATAGACCAGGACGTTGGTGTCGAGGGCGATCACGAGCGTCCCTCCATCAACTCGAACAGGGCGTCGCGGTCGTCCAGGCGGACGCCCGGAAGCAACCGCCCCTGTTCCGTCCGCCAGCGGAGCTTGTAGTTCGCGCGTCGGGTTCGCCCGGCCAGATAGAGCCGGAGGGCAGTCTCCACCACGTGGCGAAAAGGCGCGTCTTCGTCGGCGGCGCGCTTCTTGGCCCGGCGGAAGAGCTCATCGGGAATCTCGAGAGTCGTCCTCACGCACAATAGCATAGCATGAGGAGCATAAATATGCGAGGATGACAGGCCACGGGCCTGTCCTACGTCGCCGCCGGGTAATCCTTGGGCATCACCAGCCAGGCCACCAGGTAGGCGAGGAGGCCCGCGCCGGCGCACAGGGCGACGCACAGCCAGATGACGCGCACCAGGGTCACGTCCACCTCCAGGTAGCGCGCGAAGCCCGCGCACACGCCGGCGATCTTCTTCTGGTCCATGGGCCGGCTCAGCGGCGAGCGGGGAGTTGGGCGCGCCGGCGGCGCGTGCACCGACGTGCCGCAGCGAGCGCAGAACTGGTCAGCATCCTGGAGCTGAACGCCGCATTTGACGCAATACATGGCGCCGCATCACCCTCCGTTCTGAGACTACGCTACGTGCGGCGGAAATGTTCCCGCCAACCAGCGCTTTTTTTTCCCGAAAAAGTGTGCGACCCTGGAGGAAGCAGGAGCGCGCCTGAAGCGGCCGGCTGGGACACTTTGAAGGCCGCTGGGAGCGTCGGGGACAGTCTATGTTGCCAGGATTCTTGCTGCCGGAGGCGGTGATCCGGGAAGACGGAAGCGGGCCGGAGGTCGATCTGGGTCCGGCGCGCGGCCGGCTGCTCGTGGTGACCATGGGGATTACGCGGATCCTGGAACAGCAGAGCCTGGATATGTCGGTGTGGGGCTCTGCGGACAACGTCACCTGGGGCGAAAAACCGCTGGCCTCTTTTCCGCAGAAGTTCTACTGCGGGTCCTACCAGATCCTGGTGGATCTCACCGAGCGCCCGGAGGTGCAGTACCTGCGTGCCGCCTGGAAGGTGAACCGCTGGGGGTACTCGCCGCAGAAGCCGCTGTTCGGGCTGTACCTGTTCGTCGAGGAGAGCGCCGCGCGGGCCTTGGCCCGCTCGGCGTGAGGGCTACAGAGGGCGCTGAAAAAGGCCTTGGACAAGCTGAAGCATGTCCTACGTGGGCGCGCAAACGCTTGATCTGGCGTTGTGGGACATGCTTTAGCTTGTCGTCCTCGGGCCTTGAAGTAGGCCTTTTTCAGCACCCTCTACAACCTGTTAATCAGGCTCGCCACGTAGCCGGCGCCGAAGCCGTTGTCGATGTTCACCACCGTGACGTTACTGGCGCAACTGTTCAGCATGCCCAGCAGGGCCGCCAGGCCGTGGAAGCTGGCGCCGTAGCCCACGCTGGTCGGTACCGCGATCACCGGGCAAGAAACCATGCCGCCCACCACGCTAGGCAGGGCCCCCTCCATGCCCGCGCAGACCACCACCACGCGGGCCTGGAGCAGGCGCTCGCGGTTGCTCATCAGGCGGTGTATGCCGGCCACGCCGATGTCGTAGACGGCATCTACTTCATTGCCCATGACCTCGGCGGTGACCCGAGCCTCCTCGGCCACCGGGATGTCGCTGGTTCCCGCCGAGACCACGGCGATCTTCCCCTTGCCGTAAAGGGTCCGGTCGCCCCAGACCCGCACGGCGCCGGACCGGGGGAAATGCTCGGCCTCCGGGAATTGCTCGAGCACCCTGGCCGCGGTAAGTGCGTCGGCGCGGGTGATCAGCATGTTCCTGGAAATTTCCAGCAGCCGCCGCGCGATCTCGAGCACCTCCTCCGGCGTCTTCCCCTGGGCGAAAACCACCTCGGGCATGCCGTGGCGTAACGCGCGGTGGTGATCCAGCTTGGCGAAACCCAGGTCCTCGTAAGGCAGGTGACGCATGCGCTCCAGGGCCGCGTCCACCTCCACGGCCCCAGAGCGCACCCCTTCCAGTAATGCGCGCAATTGTTCTGCTTGCATCTTTCGTTTGAGAATACCAGATTCCCCGCAGCGACTCTACTCGGGTGCGCGGGCAGCCGGCCGGGATGCCGAGCGCGCAGTCCTGGCACTTCCAGTACTGCGAGTACCAGTTCTCTTTATCCTTTTTACGTCGATCTGGTCTTGACATCCAGCGGCTAATCCACAATACTAGTAGATTCGGCGCCTGTCAGAGTGTGGCAGTGGTGGTCACATTTTGACTGAACGCCAAAGGAAGACAGAAGGGACGATAGCAGATTATGAAGCGACAAGTTCTGTTGCTGGCTGCGCTTTTCGTGGCGCTGCCGCTTCTCGGTTTTGGAGGAATCATCGGGACCACCGATCCCACCGGCTTTGGGGATACCGTTGACTGGTGCGTGAACTTCGGCTGCCCCATCGACTGGTACGAGTTTGCGACGCCGCAGGCCTGGGTTTCGCAGTCCGGAACGACCACTGGTCACGTCGGTCTGGTGAGTACCCAGGGGTTCCAGAACCTGCAACAGGGCTTCTCGTGGGGCGGCAACTTTAGCACTGGGATGGGCCTGATTTACAACGGGGCACCCTTCGGGGACATCTGGGTCAGCTTTGACCAGGGTCAGTCTCGCGCGGGCGCCTGGATCCAGGCGGATTACTATGGCGCCTTTACGGCAACCGTGACGGCGTTTGATGTGAATCACGTGTCCCTCGGCAGCTATATCGCGGCTGGGGTGTCCGACATGAATGAAGGCACTGCGCTGTTCATTGGCCTGCTGGATGACACTCCGGAAATCTATACTCTCCAGTTTGACGCCATTGGAATCGGCCCCCATGAGCCCGATTTCGCGATCGGCTCTGTGCGGCTTGGTGGTGGTTCTGCCATTCCCGAGCCGTCTTCGCTGCTGTTGATGGGGGCGGGCCTTCTGGGTCTGGGTGCGTTGGCGCGCCGCCGCCGGATTTCCCGGGCGAACTAGCGCCGTTCTTCCTTGCCCGTCTGATGTCGCGTCTTATCTTCAGCAGGTAGTTGTCTGCCTTGCTGAATTGGGTCTCGCGCTCAGAAGCTCAGCCGGTCGCCGACCCGCAGGCCGTGCCGGGCGGCCGAGCCCGCCGCCAGCTCCAGCACGTAGCGCGAGACGGCGTGCCCGCCGTAGCTGGGGCACTGCTCGGGGGGCTTCGGGCAGGGCGGCGTGTCGGGGGAAATCTCGACGATGCGGCGTTCGGAATCCATCCAGACGATGTCCAGCGGCACGCGCACCTGGTACATCCAGTAGCGGTTGTAGCCCGGCTGGGGATGCGCGAACAGCAGGCCGTGATCCGCTTCGAGCGCGTCCCGGCCCATCATGCCCCACCGCATCTCTACGGTGCGGGTGAGCAGCTCGGCTTGGATCCTGGCCCCGTCCGGCAGGGTGACCACCAGGGTGCTCAGGTCCTCCAGACCGCGCGGCGTCTCACCACAACCCAGCAGCAGCAACAGCGCAATCAGCGCACCGGCCAGGCGCATGAGAGAATCTTAACCTGAAAAGCTCGCCCCCGGCTCAAGCGTCCACGGAACAAACCGCCGTCTCGCGCGTATCAAAGTAGAGTAAACTGCCCGAAGGAGGATCCTGCGTGAAAGTTCTGCACTCTTTGGCCCTTTTCTTGCTGGCTGCGGCCGCTTGCCTGGCTGAAGCCAATTCTCTGCTGCTGACGCAGAGACCCGCACTGAACCGCACCCATATCGTGTTCGTCTTCGCGGGCGACTTGTGGAGCGTCCCGCGCGAGGGTGGCGACGCCAAACGGCTGACCACCGGCGCCGGGGTGGAGACCAGCCCCGTGTTCTCGCCCGACGGAACACAGATCGCCTTCACGGGCGAATACGACGGCAATACGGACGTCTTCGTCATGCCCGCCGCCGGCGGCACGCCCCGCCGGCTGACCTGGCATCCAGCCCCCGACACCGTGCTGGGCTGGACGCCCGACGGCAAGCGCATTCTGTTCACCTCGCCGCGGACCGCCTATTCGCGCTTCGCCGAGCTGTTCACCGTCGGGTTGGACGGCGGCCTCCCCGAGAAGGTGCCTCTGCCCATGGGGTACGAGGCGGCCTACTCGCCGGACGGCTCGCGGCTGGCCTACGTGCCGCTGCCCCGGGCCTTCTATGCCTGGAAGCGCTACCGAGGCGGGCGGACCACGCCTATCTGGCTGGCCGATCTCGCCACCGGTCGCATCGAGAAGGTCCCGCGCGACAACTCCAACGATTACAGCCCCATGTGGGTCGGCGACCGGGTCTACTTCCTGTCGGACCGCAACGGAGCGGTCTCGCTGTTCTGCTACGAAACGCGCTCCCGGCAGGTCAAGCAGGTGATCCCCAACACCGGGTTGGATCTGAAGTCCGCCTCGGCGGGGCCGGGCGCCATCGTCTACGAGCAGTTCGGCGCGTTGCACCTCTATGACCTGAAGTCCGGCAAGACCAGCCAGGTCAATGTCCGCATCGCGGGCGATTTTCCCGAGGTGCGCCCGCGCTTGGTCAACGTGGGGCGGCGGCTTCAGAGCCCGCACATCTCTCCCACCGGCGCCCGCGCCGTGTTCGAGGCCCGCGGCGAGATCCTCACCGTGCCCGCCGAGAAGGGCGACTACCGCAACCTCACGGACACTCCCGCGGTTATGGAGCGCTTTCCGGCGTGGTCGCCGGACGGCAAGACCATCGCCTACTTCTCTGACGAGTCCGGCGAGTACGCCCTGCACCTGCGCCCGCAGAGCGGCCTGGGCGAAGTCAAGAAGATCAGCCTGGGTGACCCGCCCGCCTTCTACGGGGCGCCGCAGTGGTCGCCCGACAGCCAGAAGATCGCTTACGTCGATTGCCACTTCAACATCTGGTACGTGGACATTGCTAAAGGCAAGCCGGTCAAAGTGGACCAGGACCTGTCTTGGCTGGGCGTCGCCGACCTCGTGCCCGCCTGGTCGCCGGATTCGAAGTGGCTGGCTTATCCTCGCAAGCTCAGCAACAGCTGGCGAGCCATCTTCCTCTACTCGCTGGCCGAAGCCAAGAGCACGCAGATCACCGACGGCATGAGTGACGCTCTGTACCCGGTCTTCGACAAGGACGGCAAGTACCTCTACTTCGCCGCCAGCACCGACGTAGGCCCGTCGATGGAGCTGGATCTGCATCGGCTTACGCGTCAGGTTACGAGCAGCATCTACCTGGCGGTGCTGGCCAAGGACGTTCCCTCTCCGCTGGCCCCGGAGAGCGATGAAGAGAAGGCCGCCGAACCGAGCCGCGACCGTGAGGGAGCGGAGAAGCCGGAGGCCGCCCAAGAGAAGGCCAAGAAACCCGAACCGGCCAAGCCCAAGCCGGCGGAAAAAGTCGTGGTGAAGATCGACTTCGACAACATCGGGCAGCGCATCCTGGCGATGCCCCTGCCGGCCCGCCGCTACATCGGCCTGCAAGTGGCCAAGGCGGGCGTGCTCCTGGCCCTGGAGGCGCCCGTGCCGACCCCGGGGCCGGAACCTGCCGGCCTGACCGTGCACCGCTACGATTTCAAGAACCGCAAGTCAGACGTGGTCATCAGCAACGTGCGCGGCTTCGAGATCGCGCTCAACGGCGAGAAGATGCTCTACCGCCAGGGTGACCGGTGGGTCATTGCCACGCCAAGGCCGCAGCCCAGCGGCCCGGCTGCGGGACCTCCCACGCCGACGCCGCCCGCTCCGGGCGCGCCCGGCGACAACACGTTGCGCACGGACAACCTGGAGGTCCGCTCCGATCCCCGCGCCGAGTGGAAGCACATGTATAACCAAGCCTGGCGCACCGAGCGCGACTTCTTCTACGACCCCGGCTTTCACGGGCTGGATCTCAAGGCAGCCGAGAAGAAGTACGCTCCGTTCCTGGAGAACATCGCCTCGCGCGCCGATTTGAACTACCTGTTCGCTGAGATGCTCGGCGAGATGACGGTGGGCCACCTCGGCGTAGGCGGCGGCGACCAGCCGGAGGTCCGGCGCGTGTCCACCGGACTGCTGGGCGCCGACTACAAGCTCGACAACGGGCGCTACCGTTTCGAGCGCGTCTACAACGGCGAGAACTGGAACCCGCAGACCCGCGCGCCGTTGACGCAACCCGGCGTCAACGTGGCGGTGGGCGAGTACCTGCTGGCGGTGAACGGTCGCGAGCTGCGGGCCAGCGACAACCTCGACAGCTTCTTCGAAGGCACGGCCGGCAAGCAGGTGGTGCTCAAGGTGGGGCCGGACCCCGGCGGCGCCAAGTCCCGCGAAGTGACCGTTGTGCCGGTGGACAGCGAGACCAGCTTGCGCCACCTGGCCTGGATCGAGGGCAACCGCCGCAAGGTGGACCAGGCCACCGGGGGGCGCGTGGCCTACGTCTACATGCCGGATACGGCCTTCGGGGGCTTGACCAACTTCAACCGCTACTTCTTCGCCCAGGTGGGCAAGGAAGCCGCCATCATCGACGAGCGCTTCAACGGGGGCGGCATGCTGGCCACCGACATCATCGAGTACCTCAAGCGCCCCATGCTCAGCGGGGCGGCTTTTCGCGATGGCCGCGACCTGGTGCAACCCTACGGAGCCATCTTCGGCCCCAAGGTCATGCTGATTAACGAGTTCGCGGGATCGGGCGGGGATGCCATGCCCTGGTACTTCCGCCGCGCCGGCGTCGGCAAGCTCATCGGCAAGCGCACCTGGGGCGGCCTGGTCGGCATGGCCGGAGCGCCGCCGCTTTTGGACGGTGGTTTCGTCTCCGCACCCGCCTCCGGGATCTACAATCCCAACGGCCAGTGGGAGGTCGAGAACATCGGCATCCCGCCGGACATCGAGGTCGAGCACGACCCCGCGCTGGTGTTACAGGGCCGCGACCCGCAGCTCGAGAAGGCCATCGAGGTAGTCATGGCGGAGCTGAAGCAGAACCCCGTCCCGCAGCTCAAGCGCCCGGCGTACCCGAATTACCATCCGACCACCGCGACCGGCCGGTAGGATGAGCTTCAGCTTGTCCCAGCCTCTCAGGAGCAGCCTGTGCCTGTGCTGAGTAGCACGTTTGGTGTGGCGCTGGCATTTGCCGCGACCAAACTGCTCCTCCACTTGTTGACCAACGGGCAGTACGGGTATTTCCGCGATGAGCTGTACTTCCTGGCCTGTGGCGACCACCTGGATTGGGGCTACGTGGATCACGCCCCGCTAGCGGCGCTGGTGGCAAAGGTGGGCCGGCTGTTGTTCGGCGATTCGCTCCACGCCATCCGGTTACTACCGGCGCTGGCCGGAGCCGCGAAGGTGTTGCTCACCGGCCTGATCGCGCGCGAGTTGGGCGGCGGCAGGTTCGCCGTGGCGCTGGCCTGCCTGTGCGTGCTGGTGGCCCCCATCTACCTGGGCCTCGACACCATTCTCTCGATGAACGCCTTCGAGCCGTTGTTCTGGATGGGCTGCGCGTACGTCGCCATTCTGGCGGTCAGGCGCGGCCAGCCGAGACTCTGGATCTGGTTCGGCGTGTTGGCCGGGTTGGGCCTCCAGAACAAGCACTCCATGCTGTTCTTCGGCTTCGCGCTGGTGGCGGGTTTGCTGCTTACCGGCCAGCGCCGCGCCTTCCGCCAGAAGTGGATCTGGATCGCGGGCGCCATCGCCCTGGTCATCTTTCTGCCGAACCTGCTTTGGCAGTACCGGCACGGATGGCCCACGCTGGAGTTCCTGAACAACGTCAGCAGGACGCACAAGAACGTTGAGCTGGCGCCGCCGGCCTTTCTCTGGCAGCAGGCAGTCATGCTGCTGCCCACGACCGCGCTGGTGTGGGTCGCGGGCCTGTGGTTTCTGTTCTTCGACGCCGAGGGGAAGCGCCACCGCCTGCTCGGATGGGCGTACTTGGTCCTGCTGGGCGTGATGATGGCGCTCAAGGCCAAGAACTACTACCTGGCGCCCGCTTATCCGATGCTGTTCGCCGCCGGGGGCGTGCTGTGGGAGAAGTGCCGGCCGCGGTGGGTCAAGATAGCGCTGCCGGCGGTCCTCCTTGTGACCGGCGCGATCTTCGCGCCCCTGGCCCTGCCGGCGCTTCCCCCAGAGTCGTATGTGCGCTATCAAGCCGCTCTGGGAATCAACGTGCCCAAGACTGAAGTCCACCACCAAGGCAAACTACCGCAGCTTTTCGGGGACATGTTCGGCTGGCCGGAGCTGGTCGGCACGGTGGCGAAGGTCTACTACGCCCTGCCGGCCGAGGAACGCGGCAGGGCGGCCATCCTGGCCGGCAACTACGGCGAGGCCGGCGCCATCGACTTCTTCGGCCCGCGCTACGGTCTGCCCAAGGCCATCAGCCGGCACAACAGCTACTTCCTCTGGGGCCCGCGCAACTACACCGGCGAGGTGATGATTGTGCTTCAGGCCAGCCGCGAATACCTCGGCCGCGTGTGCGCGAGCGTCGAGGAGGCCGCCGTGCACTATCACCCTTACGGCATGGCCGAGGAGAACCGCGCTATTCACGTCTGCCGCGGCCTGAAGTTCCGGCTCAAAGGGTTGTGGCCGTTTCTGAAGCACTTCCAGTAAAGGCGCGCGGTCTGGTGTATACTTGTAGCCACCCGGGGCGCCGAAACAGGAACCCCGGCACCATACCTCAAACGAGACAGTGAAGGGGGTAGTGTATGCGAGTTCAATGCGCACTGGCTGTCGGTTTTCTTCTCCTGTGTTCCGCTTTGTCGTGGACGCAGACAACCAACACCGGAACAGTATTGGGATTAGTGAGGGACCCGTCCGGCGCGGTGGTGCCCGGCGCAAGCGTCCAATTGCAGGACCCCGCCACCGGCGTGGCCCGCACGGTCACCACCAACGCCGCCGGACGGTATGTGTTCGTCGGGGTGGCGCCGGGCACCTACTCGGTCCGAGTGGTCTCGAAGGGATTCCAGCAATCGCTGGTGCCAACCGTCGTGGTCGAGGTCGGCAAATCGTACACGATCGACGTCGAACTTCAGGTCGGCCAAATGCAACAGACCGTCGAGGTGACCGTCAACCCGGGCGCCGAGCTCCAGATGCTCGACTCCACCATCGGCAGCACCATCGGCGGGGACACCCTGCTCTGGCTGCCTACTCTCCAGCGCAGCGTTACCGCCCTGCTGCTGCTGCAACCCACGGCGATTCCCCAGCAGGGCGGGAACCAGGCCGGCTACTTCGGCGGCCAGGTGGCCGGGGCGCGCAGCGACCAGAACATGATCGTGCTGGACGGCGGCAACATCACCAACGCCGTCTCGGGGAATTCGGACTACTACAGCAACTTCCAAGGAACGCAGGAGGGGCCGATTCCCACGCCGGTGGAGAGCATCCAGGAATTCCGCGTAGCCACCAGCAACCCGACGGCGAGTTTCAGCGGCTCTGCCGGCAGCGAAACCGTGGTGGTGACCAAGCGCGGCAGCAACGCCTTTCACGGCTCGGTGTACGAGTACCTCCAGAACGACAACGTGAACGCTAATACCTGGGCCCGCAACCGGCTGCGCCAGATTCGGCCGGAAAGCAAAGACAACCGTTTCGGCGGCAGCCTGGGCGGCTATATCCCCGGCCTGCCCGAGTCGTTCAAGACCTTCTTCTACATGCACTATGAAGGCCGGAGACTCGTCAGCAACTTCCAAGTCTCGCGCACCGTGCCCACGGATACGATGCGCCAGGGGATCCTGCGGTTCCGGGATGCCTCCGGCAGCCTCCTCTCTTACAACCTGGCGACGGCGCAGCAATGCGGCTCGCAGGGAAATCAGCCTTGCGACCCGCGCGGGCTGGGCTTGAACCCGGTGGTCGGCTCGATTTGGAGCAAGTACCTGCCTGCCGGCAACGACTCCAGCCTGGGCGACGGGCTAAACACCATCGGCTTCAGCGGCGCCGCCGCGATGCCGAACCGGGGCGACTTCGGCGTGATTCGCCTCGACCACTCCTTCGGTTCCAACTGGCAGGCCGTGGGCAGCTACCGCCTCTACAAGGAAACGGCGGCGGCGAACCGGCAGTTCGATATCGGCGGCCTGGTGCCCGGCAACACCAAGGGAGTTCCCGCGGTCACGTCCACGATTCCGCGGCAGCCGCGGTACCTGGTGCTGAGTGCGACGGGCATCGTGACGCCTAATCTGACGAACGAATCCAGCTTCAGTTTTATGCGCGACTGGTGGAGTTGGCCCACCGCCGGCGCAATGCCGCAAGTCCCCGGTACGGCCGCGGCGCTGGTTGTCGGCGGCATGGATCCGGTCAACCTCGGGGTCGGGCAGACCCGCCAGCGCGCCTGGAACAGCCACACCCCGGCTTTCCGGGAGAACCTCTCCTGGCAGCGGGGCACGCACTTTTTCCGTTTCGGCGGGACCTACGCTCACACGGGCGTGAACTTCAACCGCGACGATTCCCAAGGGGCTCTGCTTCAACCGCTCTACAACGTCACCACCGCGACCGGCGTCATCATCCCGACCGCGAACCGGCCGCCTACCTGCACCAGCACCCTGACCACCAATTGCCTGCCCTCGAGCCAGTCCAGCAACTGGAACCTGTTCTACGCCCAGGCGCTCGGCCTGGTGGATTCGGGATTCGTGATGGGCACCCGGGACGCCAATCTGCAGGCGACGCCGGGAGCCAGGCTGTCCACCAGCGTCACTTACAGCAATTTCAGCCTCTACGCGAACGATTCCTGGCACCTCCGTCCGACCTTGACGCTGAGCTACGGCCTGAACTGGTCCGTCGAACCGCCACCCAGCGAGGCCGATGGCAAGCAGATCCTCTCGCTCGACTCGGACAGCCGCGTGATCGTTCCGCGAGACTATTTGGACCGCCGCCGGCAAGCGGCGCTCAACGGCCAGGTCTACAACCCGACGTTGGGCTTCGCGCCGATCAAGTCCACCGGGCGCCAGTCCCCGTATGACGCCGTTTGGGACACGGTCGCGCCGCGCGTGTCGCTAGCCTGGTCCCCGCAGATCAGTTCTGGTTTCTTGGGCAAGATCTTCGGCGGCAAGAGAGCCGTGTTCCGCGGAGGCTACGCGCGCCTGTTCGATCGGTTGAACGGAGTCCAGAAGACCATCGATCCTTTGCAGGGCTTGGGCTTCGGGCAGCCGGTGCAATGCGTGGGGCCTTCGCGCGACGGGCAGTGCAAAGGCAACTCCGGAACAGACCCGACCACCGCTTTTCGCATCGGCGTTGACGGCAGCACCGTGCCGCTCCAGGCGCTCTCGGGGAAGGCCATCGTCCCGCTGATTCCCGGCGTGACCGGATTCGCCGGCGCCAACCAGCCCTACGCCCAGTCCTCCTACCAGATCGACCCGCAGTGGGTCCCAGGGAAGAACAACCAGTGGAACTTTACCATTCAGCGCGAACTCCCCGGGAACTCACTGCTGGAGATCGGCTACGTGCGGCGCACCGCCTCGGACCTCTACTCGCCTCTCGAGCTGAACCAGGTGCCGTTCTTTATGGTGCTGGGCGGGCAGAGTTTCGCTCAAGCCTTTGACACGGCCGCCGCCCAGGTCCGCAGCGGCGTGAGCGCCGCGGCGGTCACCCCGCAGCCGTTCTTCGAGAAGGCGCTGGCTGGGAGCGCGCTTTGCAGCGCTCCCAATCCGAGCTGCACGGCTGGGGTGGCCTCACGGTTCAGCGGCTCCCTGCTGAATACGCGCGTCCGAGAGCTGTGGAACGGCATCCAGCCATCCTTTGTATTTGGCACGGCAACTCCCGTCACTAACCAGGTCGGCACTTACTGGTTCTGGGCCAGCCAGGGATACTCCAACTACAACGCCGGCTTTGTGTCCTACCGGGTTCGAAACTGGAAGGGTCTCACCCTGGACGGGAATTTCACTTACGGGCACTCGCTGGACACCGCGGGTTACAACCAGGACCAGGACACCGCTACCGCGAATGCATTCGACCTGCACTATGATCACGGCAACTCGCTCTTCGACCGGAAGTTTGTTTTCAACCTGCTGGGGAGGTACGAACTGCCGTTCGCCCGCGGCAAGCGGGGGGGCCTGAACTACCTGGTCCAGGGCTGGTCGGTCGCGCCCATTTTCACGGCATACACGGGGCTCCCGCTGCACGTCGTCACCGGCTCCGGGCAGGAGTTCGGCCAAGGCAACGGTGCCCGTGGAGCCGGCGCGATCCTGCTCACCAAGAACACCTTCGGCAACAGCGTACACTCGGGCGTGGCCGGGAATCCCCAGACGCAGGTCGGGACGGGGGCCGATCCGTTGCGCGGTGGCAGCGGGCTGAACATCTTCGCTGATCCCAGCGCAGTTTACGCCTCCTTCCGCCCGACCATGCTCAGTGTGGATACCACCAGCAACGGCGGCGGGCGGCTGCGTGGCCTGAACCGCTGGAACCTGGACCTCACCCTGATGCGCAGATTCCGGCTCGCCGAACGGATGAGCTTCACCCTGAACGGGCAGTTTTTCAACTTTTTCAATCACCCGGTCCTCGATGATCCGACCGTCAACCTCCAAAACCCGGCGACGTTCGGCGTGCTCGCCGCGCAGACGAACTATCCGCCGCGGGTGGTGCAGTTCGGCTTGCGCCTCGACTTCTGAGTTCAGGCTACCCGAGCAGGTTGTTCCCCGGCTGGCGCGCTGCCGGCGGGTTCGCTAAACTGGCAGTTTCGTGCGCGTCCTCCGGTTCGTTCCCCTCTGCGGCTGGCTGCTGCTGGCGGGTTGTTCCAGCATCCCGGACACCTACGCGCCGCCCATCCAGCGCGAGCCGCTGTACGGCCCCCAAGGCGGCGCGCTCGGGCACTTCGTGAACATGAGCGCGCCCAACGCCGACGTCTACTTCGTGGGGGGCATTGTGCCTGCTGAGCCGGGCAGTCCCTGGCGCTGGACCGGGAAGCGTCCCGAGTTGCGCTTCCACCTGCCGGTCACCAGCAATCTTCGCTTTGTCATGGACTTCAGCGTTCCTGAGACGACCTTTCCGCAGCGCGGGCCAGTGACCGTCTCCGTGTTCATCAACGGCCGCCTGTTGGACAAGGTGCGCTGCGCCAAGCACGGCGAGGTGCATTTCGAGAAAGCGGTTCCCGCCGACTGGCTGCGCACGGGTGCCAGCACCATAGCAGCCGCCGAAATCGACAAGGTATGGATTGCCTCGGGCGACGGGGCGCAACTGGGTTTCATCCTGATCCGCGCCGGGTTTGTGCAGTAGATGCCGCAGGTCTTCTACATCCTGTTCGGCGCGACCTTCACGGTGGCGACTTGCCTGGCGCTGGGCAGCCTCCTCGTGGAGCGCCTCGGCCTGCGGCTTCATCGCCAGGAACAGCCCCTTTTCTGGTTCCTGGCGGGGGCGCCCTGCCTGAGCCTGCTGGTGTTCATGTTGGCCGCGGCGGGGCTGGTGCATAAGAGCGTCTTCCTGGCGTGCGGCCTGGCGGCGATCGCGGCGGCGCTCTGGCGTCTCCGGGGCCAAGCGGCCGCGCCGTGCTTGCCTGCCCTGCCGCGCCTGTGGCGGGTCCTGTTCGGCGTCGTGTTCGCCGTCTTCGCCCTCCTGTACCTCATCAACGCTATGGCGCCCGAGGCCAGCGCCGACGGCAGCGCCTACCACCTCGGGCTGGCGGCCCGCTACCTGCGCGAGCACGGGTTCCGGCGCCTCACCACCAACATGTACGCCAACCTCTCGCAAGGCGTCGAGATGCTGTTCCTGTTCGCCTTCGCCTTCGGGCGCCATTCCGCGGCGGCGCTGGTGCACGCGGCTTTCCTGATCGCTCTGCCGCTGTCGATGCTCTGCTACGGACGGCGCTTCGGCTTTCCGGCCGCCGGCGCGACCGGCGCGCTGCTGGCGTTCGCGAGTCCGGTGATGGGCGTTGACGGGACTTCGGCGTACATTGACGTCGCCGTGGCCGCGATCCTGTTCGGGCTGTTCTACCTTCTTGAAATCTGGGACCGGGAGCGCACGCCGGCCCTGCTGGCGCTCGTCGGCTTGCTGGCAGGGTTCGCCTACGCGGCCAAGTACACGGCTTTCCTGGCCGTTCCCTTCGCCCTGGGCTTCGTGCTGTGGAGACTGCTCCGGGCCAGGCAGCCACTCGTAAAGCCGCTGGCGACGGTGGCGGCCTGCGCCTTGCTGATGATGGTTCCGTGGATGGCCAAGAACGCCCTGTGGCTGAACAATCCCTTCTCGCCTTTCCTGAACCGGCTCTTTCCGAATCCCTACGTCCACGTTTCGTTCGAAGAAGAGTACGTGCGGATGATGCAGAACTATGGGGAACTGCCGAGCCGGTGGAAGATCCCCTACCAGCTCACGGTGCGCGGCGAGGCGCTGTGCGGGTTGCTCGGTCCGGTGTTCTTGCTGGCGCCACTGGCTCTGGCGGCCCTGCGGTTCCAGGCGGGCCGCCGGCTGCTGGCTGCCGGAGCGCTCTTCGCGTTGCCTTACTACGCCAACATCGGCACGCGCTTCCTGATCCCCGCCGTGCCCTTCCTGGCCCTGGCCATGGGGTTGGCCTTTTCGGCCTGGGACAAGCTTGCGGCGGCGCTCGTGCTGATGCACGCTCTGGCCTCGTGGCCGGCGTGTATGGGCAGATACTGCGGGCCGTGGGCCTGGCGCCTCAAGGGCGTCCCGATCCGCCAGGCGCTGCGGCTCGAGCCGGAGGAGGCCGACCTGGCGCGCCGGCACTCCGGCTATGTGCTCGCGCGCTTCATAGAGGAAAAAGTGCCGCGCGGAGCCAAGGTCTTTTCCTTTGGGTCGCTCCCGGAGGCCTACACCACGCGCGACATCCTGGTGGGCTATCAGGCGGCTTTCAACAACGTTATCAGCGACATCCTCCTGACGCCCCTGGTTCGAGAGTCGCCGCCGACCCAGCGGTGGGCCTTCCAGTTCAAGGCAGCGCCCGTCGAGAAGGTGCGCGTGGTCCAGACCGCACGCGGCCGGGGCCTCTGGAGCGTTTCCGAACTCCGCGTGTCTCTTAAGGGAATTGAACTGCCGCGCTCGTACGTGTGGAGGGTGCGCGCCAGCCCGAATCCCACCGGCGTGCAGTTGGCCTTCGACGGCAGCCCGGCGACGCGGTGGCGAAGCTGGCAGAGCATCGCGCCGGGCATGTTCCTGGAAGTGGATCTCGGCAGGCCGGAGACGGTTGACTCAGTCGTCCTGGACTGCTCTCCCGAGCAGGAGGAAGTCCGCGTTCGTCTGGAGGGCCAGGACCGCGGCGGAGTTTGGAGAACGCTCGCCGAGGCGCCGCAACAAGCATTCGAGCTGCCGCCCCCCCTGGGCTTGGGCCGCATGGCGATGCGGGAGGTCAAGGCCCAAGGCATTGATTTCCTGGTGGTAGGGGACACCGACTTCGGGGCCGCCGATTTCCGCAAGAACGCGGCGCTGTGGGGCCTCAAGCCGCTCGGCCAGCGCGGCCCGGCGACGTTGTACGAGCTGGAGATCCCCTGAGCGCCGTACAACTGACTTGAAGCGCTCCGCGCAGCCACTTGGGAAGATCACACGGCACACGTCTCTGAGTTCATCCGACTACGGCCGAACTTCCGCCGGCACTCGGTCCAAGGCCGCCTCCAGCAATTCGCGGGCCACGCCAGTGGCGGAGTGGACCTCTTCCAAGGTGGCTTGATACGGAGCACCCGGGTAGCGGAACCGTGAGGCATACTTGCTCAACCGGTCAGTCCGCTCGACCAGCGGAGCAAGCGTCGCATCGCCTCCTGGAACCAAGCTCTCGCGTCCGCAGCCCGCAATGAGTCAGGCCGCATAGAGGAGCTTTCCCTGCTGGATGATCGTGGACGGGAGCGAGGCCCTCAGGGCCAAACGCGCCTCGAAGTCGCTGTGCTTCCAGACCAAGATGTCCTTGGCGATTCTCAACCCCCTGAGCACCTGATACGCTGCGTCACAGTCCTGCAATTGGTCGCGAGCCTCGTCGGGGACCACTACCATGATGTCGAAATCGCTGTCCGGGTCGGCCTCCCCTCGCGCCACTGAACCGAACAGGTAGATCTTCTCTGGCTGGTAAGCACTGACCAGCCGGCGGACGACCTCGGCAAGGACGGGGTCTTCGGCAGAGGGAGCCTTAGCTGGCAGCGCCTGCACTTGTGGCATCTTGCACCACCTGTCTCCAGGATACACCGGCGTGGCTCGGGCAAGAGGCAAAACCCAGACGCTAGAATGAGACCGTATGGCGTCGTTCCCCGCCAGCCTGCGTATCGGTGAGCTGGAAGTCCGCCCCGCGACGGCTCTGGCGCCGATGGCGGGTCTGACGGATTCGATTTTCCGGTGCTTCATGCGCAGTCTGGGCGGCTGCGGGCTGGTGATTACCGAGCTGGTCAGCGCGGAGGGCCTGGTGCGCACAGGGGCGGCTCGCCGGCCGGCTCGCACGCTGGCCTACGTAACCTTTGCGCCGGAGGAGCGTCCCATCGGGGCGCAACTGTTCGGCGCTGACCCTGGGGTCATGGCCGAGGCGGCGCGCATGTGCCAGGAGCTGGGCTTTGATCTGGTGGACGTCAACCTAGGCTGTCCGGCCGCGAAGGTGTGCAAGGGGCGCGGCGGTTCAGCGCTGCTTCGCGACTTGACGCAGGTCGAGCGAATTCTGCGCGCCATGCGTGCCGCGGTCTCGATCCCGCTCACCGTCAAGTACCGCTCCGGATGGAGCCAGCAGGAAGTGGTGGCTGTCGAGGTGGCGCGGCTGGCCGCGGACTGCGGTCTGGAGGCCGTCACACTCCACCCGCGCACGCGGGAGCAGGGTTTCGCCGGGAAGGCCGACTGGAGCCTGATCGGCGCAGTGAAGACGGCGGTGAGGATTCCCGTGATCGGCAACGGCGACGTCACCACGCCCGAGGACGCTCTCCGGATGGTCGCCGAGACCGGCTGCGACGCGGTCATGGTCGGCCGCGCGGCGGCCACCAATCCTCTGATCTTCCGCCAGATTTCCGAGCTGCTGGCCGGCGGGTTCTGCCGGCGACCCACGGAGCGCGACCGCTACCAGCTTCTCCGCGGTTACTACCGCCTGCGCATCGAAGGCGCCCACCCGGAGACCATCGGCAGGATGAAGCAGTTCGCCAGTTACTTCACGCGCGGCGTGCGCGATGGAGCGCGCCTGCGCCGCGAAATCTGCCTGGCCCGCCAGCCGCGCGAGATCCTCGAGCTGGTGGACGCGTTCTTCCACTGCGAGCTGGATCCGGTGTCCGGATGAAAATCGTCCGCATCATCACCGATGGCTCCTGCGTGGGCAATCCTGGCCCGGGGGGCTGGGCCGCGATTCTGCGGTATGGAAACTACCAGCGCGAGGTCTTCGGCTCTTCCCGCCACACCACCAACAACCGCATGGAGCTGGCTGCCGCCATCGAGGGTCTGCGGGCGCTGAAAGAGACGTGCCAGGCGGAGATCACTACGGATTCGCAATACTTGAAGAACGGCATCACCCGCTGGATCCGGATCTGGAAGCGCAATGGCTGGAAGACTGCCGACAAGCGGCCCGTGCTGAATCAGGATCTGTGGCAGGTGCTGGAGGAGCTGGCCCAGCATCATCACGCGCGCTGGGTGTGGACCAAGGGTCACGCTGCCGACCCGGACAACTGCCGCGCCGATGAGCTCGCCCGCGAGGCCGCCCTCGGGCAGACTCACAGCAAGGGCCTCAAGTCTGGTGTAGAATCACGCAAGTATGACCTGGATCGCTAGCATCTTGCGACTTGCGCTTCTGTTGCTCGTCCCCGCCACGCTCGCGTTTCCCCAGATAGCCTCCTTCGGTCTCAAGGGCGGCGTGCCTGTGACCGACGCGGTCAAGTCGGAATCCTGGAAGGGCCTGCGATACTACCCTTCCAGCGGCCGCTACGTTCTCGGGCCGACCGTCGAGCTTCATCTGCCGGCGCGGCTCAGTATCGAGCTGGATGCTTTGTACCGCCCGGTGAAATACCGCGCTGAATTCGGGGGCGCCTCGACGAAGGCCAGCGGCAGCGCCTGGGAGTTTCCCCTTCTGCTCAAGGCCAGGCTCTCTCCCGGCGTGGTCAGTCCGTACGTGGCTGCCGGAATGAGCTTCAACCGCCTGAGCGGCCTCAAGGAACTGGGCGAGTTGAGCAAGTCTTCCGCCCAAGGCTGGGTGTTTGGCTTCGGCCTGGAAGGACATTTGGCGCTGGTGCGCATCTCGCCCGAGGTGCGCTACACCAAGTGGCGCTCGGAAAACCTCCGCAACGCCGCCGGAGGTTTCAGCCTCTCCAACCTGCACCAGATCGAAGCGCTGGTGGGTATCACGTTTTGAGACTCGCGATTTTCGGCGGGACCTTCGATCCCATCCACGCGGCCCATCTGACGGTGGCGCGCGAAGCCGCGCGGCGGTTCGCGCTCGACCGAGTGCTGTTTGTTCCGGCCTCGCACCCGCCGCACAAAGGCGGCGCCACCTCGACCCGCTACGAGGACCGCTACCGCATGGTGGAGCTGGCCTGCCGAGGCGAGCCGCGGTTCGAGGCCTCGCGCCTGGAGGCCGGCGACCGCGTCAGCTACTCGGTCGTCACCGTCGAGAAGGTGCGGGCCGCACTCGCGCCGGATGAGGAGCTGTTCCTTCTGATTGGAGCAGATGCCTTCGCGGAGATCGAGACTTGGTACCGCTGGGAGGACGTGGTCCGGCAGGTGGACTTCATCGTCGTCACCCGCCCGGGGCACAGCTACAGCGTTCCTTCCGGCGCTCGGGTGCATACGCTGGAGACCGTGGCGCTGCCGGTTTCCTCCTCCGAGTTGCGCGCGCGCCTGGCTGCCGGCGAGCTGCCCGGCGAGATTCCCCCCGCCGTCCTCGACTACATCCGCCAGCGCGGGCTGTACGGCTGAGAGGATCCTCTCCGCTCAGTATGGCAGAGAACTACCGGGTCGGGAACTTACCTTTATTCACGGTCCACCATTTCTGCCAGGGCTCGGCTTTCTCGCCGAGGTCCTCGCCGGTAAGTTCGCGGAGACCCGAGGCTGCCATCGCTGCCACTACCTTGTCTTTGTCTCCCAGCAGCGAGATCAGGGTCTCGACGGACCTGGCGTATCGCAGCTTGCCCAGAGATACAGTCGTAGCCCGACGGATGTCTCCATCCTGGTCCTTGAGCGCTTCGACGAGCGCTTCAACCGCCTGCGGGCTGCGGATGCGACCAAAGGCGTTGGTGGCCTCCACGCGCACTGCGGATTCGGGGTTGTTGCGGGCTGCCCGCAGGGCTTCGATAGCCGCCGGGGTTCCAATCCATCCGAGCGCCGCGACAGCGGATTCCCGCACCGATCCGTCTTTGTCCCGGAGGGCTCCCGCCAGGGGCTCGATCGCGGTCTTGTCTTTGAGCTGCCCCAAAGCTCGGGCAGCGGCCGAGCGCACATCCGGCTGCGGGTCCCTCAACAGGCCGGGCAATTCCGCCGGCGCCGCGGCCAGCCTGAACAGACCAAGCTTTTCGGCCGCTTGCTCGCGAACGTCCTTGTACTCGGAGCGGAGAGCCTCACGGAGAAGCGCGAGCCGCTGCTCGTTCTCCACAGCAGCAATCCCATACACGGCAGCGTAGCGGACTTCTTTTCCCGGGTCGGCCAGGCGCGGTTGGAGCGCCGCTACGGCGGCCGGGTGATCGATCTTGCCAAGAGCCCGCAGCGCCTCCCATGCTGTCTCCTGCTCCCCGCCCGAAAGCCCGGCAAGCAGTGTCATCGCCTCCGGCGTGCCGATGCCTCCGATGGCTTCGATGGCTGCGTTCCGCGTCTTCCGTTCCTTAGTCTTCGCCAACCGCGCCAGTCGCTCCAGGTGCCGGTTGTCGGCTAGGCGGGCCAGGGCCTTCCCCGTGGCACGGTGGTCGTCCGAGCGCTTCGAATCCTCAAGAACTGACAGCAGGGGCTCGGCGGCGGCCTTGTCGCCGAGCCTGCCCAGCACCCCGATGGCTTGCCGCGCCTCTCGTTCATCCTTACCCCGCACCATGGCTAGCAGCGGCTCGGTAGCCCCGTGGCCTCCAAGCTGTCCAAGAGCCTGGATCGCGTAGAAGCGTACGCGCTCGTCCTCGGAACGATCCTGCGCGATGGCCAGGACCTTCTCAAGGACCGTTGCGTCCTTGCTCGGGCGCAAGGCGCCCAGCGCTGTCATGCGCAGCCGCTCCTTCTCCTTACCTTTGGCGGTGGCAATGGCCACCAGCACCGGTTCGGCAGCGGCCCCAGCATCCTCGCCGGCCCAGTGGGTCGCCAGGACCCTCTGCCATAGCGGGGCGGCTGCTTCGGTGGCCAGAGGAACAAGGGACTCCGCCGTCAGCGGAATGAGTCTTGTCTCTGCCAGCTTCCAGGCGGTTCTCTCCGCCCGTTCGCTGCCGGAAGCCCGCTTGGTGAAGGCGAGCAGATAACGGAAAGGCGCCTCACGCTGCTTGTCGCGCAGGCGCAGAGCCGGCGAGACGAGCACCACCTGGTCCAGAAGGTACGATTCGAGGGTGACGTCCAGCTCGTACTCAACCGAAAGTGAGAGGCTCTCGCCAGGCGCCGCACGGCCATAATCGGCCCGCGGAGGTTCCCCGCGGCGGTCGTAGTTAAACGTGAAGGTGGACCGGTGGTGTCGGAGTATTACCCCTGAGTCTCCTGGGACCTGGAGGTTGTACAGGCCCAGGAACTCGTACGAGTCAAAGCCCCGGCTCAGCCTCTCGGCTGCTCCGGCGTAGTCCTCGAGCGGCGACTTCGAGAAGTAGCCGCCCACCAGCGGGCTTTCTCCTGCTTTGGCAGCCGCGCCCTGACGAGAAGCCTCGACGAGCAGGAAATCGTTGCCGGTCTCCAGCGGATGTCCGCTCTGGTTCCACACTTCCAAGGTGGCTCTGTAGAGTTGGCATGTAAACCCCGAGAGGGGTCCGGTCCCCACCGGTCGGGAGCCCTCTTCCAGGCTGGCGTAAACCGGAAGGCGTGCCTTCACCTGTGCCACCCACGTCTCGAGGGTGGAAGCTTTGGGTCGCTCCAGCGGTACGGGTACTTGCGCCGACGTTTGCTGGTAAGCCAGCAGGATGACCACGGCTGCGGCGAGCAACACGCCCGCTGCATACAACAAGTACTTGCGACCTGACATTGCGGCCCTCCTCTCTCCCATGAATCCTACTGCCCACGCCGGGCCAGTGCAAGCCGGCGCCCCGACTACATCCGCCAGCGCGGGCTGTACGGCTGAGCGCGTACCCTCCGCTCAGATGTAGGCGATCACGTCGATCTCAACCAGCGAGCCGCCCGGAATGCCTCCGGCCGCGGCGATGGTGGTGCGCACCGGCGGCTCCGGCCCGAAGCGGCCCCGGAAGACCTCGTTCATCGCCGGGTAGTCTTTCAGGTCGTTCAGGTACACGTTGCACTTGAGCACCTTCTCCATCGAGGAGCCGGCGTTCACCAGTTCCTTCTCGATTTCGTCCAGCACGTGCTTGGTGTGGGCCTTGATGTCGCCGGCGAAATGCGCTCCTTTGCCGGCGATGAAAAGCAGGTTGCCGTAGGAGACGGCGCTGGAGAACAGCGGCGTAGCCTTGGGCTTGGGACCATGGACCTTCTTCACCGGGCCGGACTGGGCGCGCGCGGCGCCGGCGGTGGCGGCCCCGGCCAGCGCGGCTGTGAGCAGACTCCTGCGCTTGGCATTCATCTTGGTGGAAACCTCCTTAGTTCGTCCTGAGTTGCCAGAACAGATTGTATGCCAGATGGGCAGCCAATGGCCTGCCGGCAGCTCAGAGTGTCTGCTCCTGTAGTATGGTGGAGTCTCAGATGGAAATCGTCGCGCATGCCCTCTGGGCAGCCGCTGCCGCCGAGGCGGCTAGTCGAAGGGTGGCGACGCGAATCCGGGTCGCGTGGTTCGCCGCCTGGGCCCTGTTCCCGGATTTGTTCGCCTTCACCCCGGCAGTCATCGCCGGGTTGTGGTATCGCCTGTCCGGGGCCACTCGCATACACGTTCATCACTCAGCGACGCGACGTGGCTGGCTGGACTTCGACCTTTACGAGATCACCCATAGCCTGGTGGTATTTGCGCTGGTGTTCGCGGTTGTGTGGTTGCTTTTCCGCCGTCCGGTTTGGGAGCTGCTCGGCTGGGCCTTGCATGTTCTGATGGACATCCCTACCCACTCGGCGCATTACCCTACACCGTTCCTTTGGCCACTTTCCTCGTATCGGTTCATTGGGATTTCCTGGCGTCAGTGGTGGTTCATGGCGCTCAGCTACAGCGCGTTAGCGGTTATATTCCTGCTTCTTTGGATAAGCCGGCGCCGATCTCGGCAAGTCGGAAAGGCACGCTCGGCTTGAGCGGTCCCGGCTTGCCGGCTACAACTCCAGCAGGTATCCCCGCTTGCCGGTGTTGGCGCCGTGCCTGCGGCTGACCGTTTCTACCACAACAGCTTCAAGCCGAACTGCACCTGCCGCGGCGCGTTGGACTGGCCGCTGACGATCCCGAACGAACTCGAGGTCACGCTGGTGGTCGGGCCGCTGAACCGCGGATGGTTCCAGGCGTTGAGCGCGTCGGCGCGGAATTGCACGCGGAGCCTCTCAATGGGACGGAAATCCTTGGAAATGCCCAGGTCCCAGTTGGCGACCTTGTCGTTGCGCAGGTCCGCGGACCGCGGACCCATGCTGCCGATGGTAAACGGATCGGGCTGGGTGAAGGCGCTGGTGTCGAACCAGCGCGAGAGCCGGTCCTCGGCGCGGCCTTCGAGTTTGGCGCTGTAGCCCTTGGAATTGGCGTACGAGCCGCTGTTGAAGCAGCGGCAGACATTGTTGGCGGAGATGCCGAAGGCGCCGCCGCTCTGGTAGTTGGTGATGCCTTCGATCGTCCATCCGCCCAGCAGCGCGTCCATCAGGCGAGGTACGGACCGGCCGAAGTGCCGGCCCCGTCCGAACGGGAGTTCGTAGACGTAACTGATGATAAAGCGGTGCGGCACGTCCAGATCGGTGATGGAGCGGTTCAGTCTGATTCGGTAATTGTCCTGAAAACCCCCCTCGCCGTTGTCGATGCTCTTCGACCAGGTGTAGGAACCCCCGAATTGCAGCCCCACGCTGAGCCGTTTCTTGATGCTGGTCTGCCAGGATTGGTAGGTGGAAGAGGACCCGCTGGCAAACAGCGGGTTCACGTCGAGGAACTGCGGGAAGGGCCGCAGAAGCTGATTGCGCGCCACGGTCCGGTTGGCGAAAAAGCCCGGCCCGTTCGGCACGTAAAAGGGGTTGTCCACCGTATCCAGGAGCTTGTTGCCGAGCGACATGAGATCCAGGGGGAGCTGGTTGATCCTGAATGTATCCTCACCCCCGCGCGAAAGCTGCAAGCCCCGCGTGCCCACGTAGGCGGTTTCGAACAGAATACGGGCAGGGAGTTCGCGCTGGATGGTGAAGTTCCACTGCATCGACCACGGCGTGACCGTGTCCCGGACGGGCGCCTGGATGGGCCCGCCCACAGCGGTCAGCAGTCCTGCGGAAGCGCCCGGCGGAGGCTGGAAGCCGTTGGGATAGGGATTACGGAGCAGGTTCAGCGGCGTCAGTCCGCCGTCGGCGGTGGTCTGCCACGTGTTCTCGACGCGGAATCCGTAAGGTCCGACGGTGCCGATGGCCTCCTGGGGCGACAGCCCGAACAGGTGGCCGTATGCCATGCGGATAACGGTCTTCTCAGTCAACTGGTAAGCCAGGCCCAGGCGTGGCCCAAGATTGTTCCTGTCGGGAATGTACTGGCTCCTGGGGTGGCCATCGACCCCAACGAACTGCAAGCCGCCCGTCAGGCCAGGGATCTTCGAGGCCAGTGGGGAGGCGACGAACGGGTCGAACCAGTTGAAACGGTTGAAGCGCTCGGTGCGCGGCTGGTCGTAATCGTAGCGGAGGCCCAGGTTGAGGGTCAGCTTGCGCGACACCTTCCAGTCATCCTGGAAGTAGCCGGCGTAATAGAAGCTCTGCGCCGCTACGTTCTTCCAGGCCTGATACAGATTGCCGCTGGAGCCCGCGCCGAGCAGCAAAGAGGCGAGCGCGTTGCCCGCGGTGGCGCTCGCCGCCGTCGGGTTCGGTCCCTGGGTGAAAGACTGGCTGAAGCTGAAGCTGGCCGAGGAGCGCGCTTCCCAGACGTTGACGCGGATCAGCCGCCCCTCGAAGCCGTACTTGATCGAATGCGCGCTCCTCACCTGGCTCAGGCTGCCCAGCAGCGTAAAGTTGTTGAAGCCGCTGCGGCGATGGTCGTTGCCGCCCAGGCTCACGTAACCCGACGGGCTGATGCCCGGAAACATGAGCCGGTCAGCGGCTTGGTCGATGGATGCGGGCAGGCCCAGTTGGGAGGGACGGAATCCGAGGCCCTGGTTGTTGTAGACGAACAGCGTGCGGGCAAAGCCGGCTCGCACGTTGAGAACCGTGGTGGCGTTGAGGCTGTGGCTGTAATCCGCGACCGCGTTATGCATGTGATTCTCGGTGATGACGCGGCCCTCGGCGATCCTGAGATCTTCAGGGAAGAACGCGGCCGGAGCGTCTTTGTTGGTGCGGTGCGAGTACCGGCCGAACACGCGGCGCGAGGGGCTGAGGTTATGATCCACGCGGACGTCGAACTGATCCACGTCCAGCGCGCGGGCCCCGGTCTTGAAGAAGTTGTTCTGATTGGTGATGGGGTTGCCGGCCGTGTTGGCCGCCGGGAAGTACTTCATGACGTTCGTCGCCACGGGGTCCAACATTTGCGCGGGGATCTGGTTGCCCGGGAACGGATCGCGCACGTAGGCCGAGCCGCTCTGCCTGGTGGAGAAGGGATTGAAGATGTTGACGAGCTGCCCGTTGGCGGCGAAGGTCTTCGAGAAATCCCCGCTGCGTTGCAGGTTCGTGGGGACGGTTTGAGTGGTCGAGGAGGCGCTGCGCTCGCGCAGCCCGGCGTAATCGAACAGGAAGAAGGTCTTGTCGCGGCGGATCGGGCCGGAGATGTCGCCGCCGAACTGGTTGCGCTTGAAGCTGGTCAGCGGCACGTTGTTCTTGTTGGAGAAGAAGCTGTTGGCATCGAACTCGGAGTTGCGCAGGAATTCGATCGCGCTCCCGTGCCAGGCGTTGCCGCCCGAGCGATAGACCACGTTCAGGATGGAGCCCTGGCTGCGGCCGAACTCGGCCGGTGGATTCGCCCCCATCACCTTGAACTCGGCGATCGACTCCACCGACGGGAACACCGAGACGCCGCCAGCCCCGTTCACGGTCGGATGGGAAGCTGCCACGCCGTCCACCATGGTGTCCAGCATGCGCACGCGCGCGCCGTTGACCGAGTAGCGCATGTCGTCGTAGTTGATGCCGACCGTACCCGAGACGCCCGGTGTCAGGAAGACAAGCGCGTACGGGTTGCGCGTGTTCAACGGCAGGTTGACGATCTCGCGGTTCTCCACCACCTTGCCGACCGACGACGTGCTCGCCTCGAGCAGCGCCGCTTCGGCGGTGACGGTCACCGACTCGGTGACTTCGCCGACCTGGAGCGCGACGTTGATGGTGATGTCCTGGCTCACCTGAACTTCGAGCGCTTCGCCCACGTACTTCTTGAAGCCGCGCGCTTCGACGGTGAGCAGATATCGGCCGGGCGGCAGATTCGTCAGGACGTAACGGCCGGCGGCATCGGCGACCGCGGTCTGTTGAATGTTGCGCTGCGTCTCAGTCGCCACTACCTGAGCGCCGGCGATGGAAGCCTGCGTCGGGTCCGTGACCACACCGCGGATGGACGCGGTGTAGGACTGTGCGAAGACTGCGGTCCCCGCAGTGGCTAAGAGAAAAGCGAAGAAGGTCCGTAGCCCAGTCTTGCCCATGAGGTACGAGTGCCATAACCGTTAGAGATCTGTCAAGTGAAGAGGACAGGGCAGATCGGGCTCTCCGCCTTTCACACCTCTAGCAGGTATCCCCGCTTGCCGGCGTTCAGGAGTCAGAATGGCCGCCTCATTGCGGCACGAAGCGGACGCCGAACAGCCCGTCGCGCTTCGCCACCCACTGACGGAGCAGCGCGCCGCTGGCCGCGTCCCAGGCCCGCACGCTGCGGTCGTCGCCACCGGAAACCACCTGCGCTCCATCCCGGCTGAAGACCACCGCATTGACCCTGCCTGTGTGCCCGTCCAGCCGCTGCAACTCCTGGCCCCTCTCAAGGTCCCACAACCGCACCGTCCCGTCCGCGCCGGCGGAAGCGACCATGCGTCCGTCTGGGTTGACAGCGACGCTCGTAACGGGCCCGCTGTGACCCGAGAGGCAATGGACCTCGGCCCGGCTCGCCACCTCCCACACGCGAACGGTGGCGTCCTCGCTCCCGGAAACCAGCCGGTCCCCGGCGGGGCTGAAAACCACGCTGGTGACTGGCCCGCCGTGGCCCGCCAGGCGGGTAATGACCTGGCTGCGGTGGAGATCCCACAACGCGATCCCGTCGCCGCCCGTGGCCAGCAGTGCGCCGTCGGGGCTGAACGCCGCGCAGGTTAGAGGGCCCGGGTGATGGGTGAGGTTTGGCAGTCGCCCCACCGTCTCCGTCCCCCTCACCCAGAGCTGAAGCCCCTTCTTGTGCGCCACAACCACCATGTTCCCATCTGGGCTGATGGCGACGCCCCTCGGGTCCAACTCCATCCTAAACGAGCGCAGGCGCTTCCCTGAGGCCGCGTCATAGACGAAAATGCCCCCTGGGTCGGCCGTGGCCAGTACGGAGGTCTCGGAGGCAAACGCGCAGCAGAGGGAACCCTCCAGGCCGAAGGCCGCGACGAACGTGTATGCCCCCAGGAACGAGATGGGTCTTCCCCACCGCTCCTGGCCGGTCGAGGGATCCAACACCAGAATGTCCCAGCCCGCCTGCACCGCCAGGAGCTGGCCGTTGGGACTGAAGCCCACGGCTCGCACCTTGCGCGGCATAAATGCGGAAATGACGTAGAAAGCCGCTGCCACCAGGGCAAAGAGAACGAGGAACGCACCGAGGATGAGGAACACGGCCTGCGCAGCCTCGGGCAGCTTCGAGATTGCAGCCCGCCCCTCAATGCGGAATTCACCGGCTTCCTGACGCCACAGCTCGCGCCCGCTGTTGAGCGACCACACCCGCACCGTCCGGTCACGACCGCAGGACGCCGCCAGACCGCGCGCCAGGTGCAGGTCTACACTCGTAACGGTCCCTTCATGTCCTGCGAGCCGTTGCGCCGGCCCGGAGCCGGCGAGCGTGCGCACCGAGATCACGGAATCCTCCGCCGCCGCGGCGATCAGCGTTTCATCCGGCCCGAAAGCCAGGTGGATCAGCGGCCCCCGGTTGCCACCCCACTGCCGCAGTTCCCGGTCCGTGGCGATGTCCCACAACCTCGCGGTCCCATTTGCGCCGCCGGCCGCGAGCGACTTCCCATCCGGGGAGAAAGCCAGACTGGTGATCCCTCCAGCGCGCCCTGTGAGCAGCGTGATCTCCCGCCGGCTGGCAACCTCGAAAACCCGGACTGCGCCGTCCGCATGTCCCGCCGCCAGGAGCCGCGCCTCGCCGCTGAAGGCCAGGCTCAATACGGGGCTGCCGCGCGGCTCGAAGCCCGCCAGGACAGCGCCTGTGGACGCATCTGCCACATTTACTTTCCCGTCCCAGTGACCGCAGGCCAGCCTGCTCCCGTCCGGGCTGAAGACGATACTGGTGACCCACACTGCGTTCTTCAGATCCGGCGATTTCGTTTGCTGCCCGGTTCGGGTCTCGAACAGTCTCACGGCTCCGTTCTGCTGCCCCACGCCAACCAGGCGCCCGTCCGGGCTGAGCGCCACGCTCTCCAGCGGCGGCAGTTCGCTGGGCGGGAATTCGCGGACGAGCCGCCCGCTCGCGGCATCCCAGATCCGGATCTTTCCGTGGTCGTGCGCCGAGACCAGCCACTGGCCATCCGGGCTGAACGCCACGCCGCGGGGCTCGCCCAGATACACGTCGAGAATGAGCACCGGCAGCGTTAGCCCGATAATCACCAACACTCGCAGCAGCCAGCGCCGCCGCTCCGCCAGGGTGCGTGCTTTCGCGGTTTTCATCCGCTGACCTCAATATGCGTACACCGGCAAGAATGCCTGTGCCGCCTCACAGCTCCAGCAGGTATCCGTGCTTGCCGGCGTTGATGCCGCGCATTGCGCCGAGCTGCGCCGTGGCGCTCAGGCGGCCGTGCTTTTCGCGGGTCGCCTGGAGCGCCGGGTTAGGCCGTTTTCGTGGGTGGGCCGCTCTGCGGTCTGCTCTCGTTGCCGCCTTCCACCTCTCGCCACAAGTCCTCGTGGCGGATGCCAGCCCCCGCTCGAATGCGTTGCCGAGCCGCATTTAGAAGCGTTCGCAGTCGCGGCGAGTAGGCCAAAACCAAGCGTTCCAGCTCTTCTTCATCGTCAATCGCCAGCAAAGCCCCCACAGGCTTCCCACCCCGAGTGACAACCACCGGGCCGTGCTCGGCCGACCTCAGGTAAGCGCTGAAATGTGCCTTGATATCCGCCACCGAAGCGATCTTCATAGCTTGATCTTCTCCCGTCCGATCACCAGCCGGTCCCGCTCTTTGGTCCCGATTGCCAGGATCTGCACTTCCCGGCGCTCGTGGCTCACCGCATAGAACACCCGAAAACGGTTCTCCCGACCAAACCGGAGCTCCCACAAGGCTTCGAACGCGACCGGTCGTTGCAGTGGCTTTCGGTTTCGCGTTTCTTTGTCCGGCTGGAACCGCAACTGCTCTTCGATGGTCATCCGGATCAGGGGGCGATAGGTGCGCTCGATCGCTCGCAGGTGCGCTTTGACTTCCGGGTCGTAGACTAGTGCGAACGGTCGCCTGCCGGCCATTGATGACCATTATTATGGTCATACCGCACCGGCCGTTGTCAATCCGGCCGCGGTCCTCTCCCGCTGGGAAGAACGGGGGCAGCCAAGCGGCCCAACGAGTTCGGCGCTCAAGCGGCGGTGCTTTTCGCGGGCCGCCTGGAGCGCCGGGTTAGCGGTCAGCCAGCGGAGCGCCGCCGGCCGATCTTCGGAGCGCGGTCGCGAATGATGTGCCCGAGCGCCCGAAGAGCTTTGTTTACCGAGCTCGGGTCGGGAAACACTTCAGCAACGTCGGGGTCAAGGACTACCATCACCGTGTCGTCTGCAAACCGACTCGCGTATTTCCCGCGAACGCCGGCGGAAAAGTCGTACTCCGGCAGCATCTCCTCGGATTCGTGCCTAGAGCGTACCTTCCTCATACTCTCTCCGTTCACCTCGGGTGGCGAGTCTCGCGCTGATGATTCGAATCGTCTCCCCGACTTCCGAATGTACCACAACCAGGGTTCGATCACGAGCCGACCGTCCAACAGTCACGAATCGACCCTCCTCGGCTGAATGGAGCGGGTCGCTGATGGTAACGGAGAGGACATCTCGAAACACCCACGCCGCCTCTTCAAAGCTGACGCCGTGCTTCCGCAGATTCGAGCGAGCCTTCTCCGGGTTCCAGCGAAGAACCGGTCCCATATCCCTTGATTGTCCCCTCCCATCTGAGGGCTGACGGCTGGCCGCTCAGACGCCCGTGCTTTTTGCGGGTCGCCTGGAGCGGCGTGTTAGGCATCGCCCGTTCCTATCTGCGGTGCCTCATTGAGAACTACCGGCCCCCAGAAGGCTCGCCACCGAATCGATGATCTGCCGGAATGGTTCCGACTTCAGGTTGCCAACCTGCGCCGCGATCAAGTCCCGGCTGGCGGTAAAAAGCCTGCCAGGCCGCGCATAGCTCGTGACGCGCAGGGAGCCCGCGGCGAAGCTGGCGTCGTCGGGCTTGATGGCCCGGGCGTCCCCGTAAGGCTGGCTGGTGACTTGGCACAGGATCCAGTCCCCACGGCCAGCGTCGGTAAGAACCACGGCCGGGCGCAGCTTGGTCTGTGACAGGTCCGAGAATGGGAAGCGCACCACCACTACCGCCCCTGGTCTAGGTGCGACCATGCCTCCTCCTCCTCCGGGCGGTTCCAGTCCTCGGCAAGCGCCGCCTCGCTCAGCAGCGCACTCTCGGGCGCGCGCACAGCCGGGCGGTCTCCTAAGATCGTCACGAGCGCACGCCGCGCCGACGGGAGATGCACGGGCTCGAGCAGCCGCAGGTTGCCCTGCTCATCGATCACAGCTTCGACTGTTCGAATCATGTGTCTGTGCCTCTGTGCGCAGTGTACACTATCCCGGGCCGCGCCTGCCTAACGCCCAAGCGCTCAGGCGCCCGTGCTTTTTACGGGTCGCCTGGCGCGCCTGGTCAGGCCGGCCTATTCGTCGGGACGTTCTCCTTGGCCACGTCCAGAAGTAGTCGCAGCACACGGTTGACAGAGGCGGAATCCTTGAAAACCTTCGCGAGATCGGGCTCAAGAAAAATGACGTTGGTTCCTGCCTTGTAAGCTTCGTGATGCTTCCCTCGTACACCGTGAGCAAAGTCGTACTCCGGCAGGATGTCCTCGTCCCCTTCAGGATTGACGTTTTGACTCATACTGTCTCCGCTCCCTCGGAGTGGTCTCCCGCGCACTGATGATTCGAACCCGCTGGTCACGTTCCGTGTAGGCGACGACCAGCAAGCGACCTGCTTCCGAAAGACCGATGCTGACGAATCGCAACTCCGCGTCCGAGTGGACTGGGTCGTGAATCATCACTTCGACCGCGTCGCCGAATACCGTCATCGCCTCCGCAAAGCTGACGCCATGCTTGGACAGGTTCGAGGCTGCCTTGTCGGCATCCCATTCGAACTCCACGACTCAATCTTACCGCAGGCGCTTGCTGGTCCGCCTAACTCAGAGGATTCTTAGCCTGCCGGTTGCGGCGCTGAGAACTCGAGGAGTGGGAGGGAGCCTCCGCCCCGCAACCGGTGGGCTAAAAATCGGTTGGACCAAACCGCCACCCTACGCCGACCTATGGGGATTGTATCGCGCCGTGGAGTTCCTGGCAAGGCCGCGGGGGGACGCCGGGGGGTGACGCTGTGGAGAGCCGGCCACCATCCCAGCCTGGTAGTTGTTGAGGTCGTTCAAGTACACGTTCCACTTGAGGACCTTCTCCATCGAGGAGCTGGCCCGTGTCCGCGCGGCCGCCGGCTAGAGCTCCAGCAAGTACCCCCGCTTGCCGGCGTTGATGCCGCGCGTTGCGCCGAGCTGTGCCGTGGCGCCCTCGGCTTCGTGAATGTGGCCGCAGAAAAAGTAGGCGGGCTGGTGGCGGTCGATGAACTCGCGCACCGCGCGGCTGCCGGCATGCACACCCTTGCGCACTTGGTCCAGCGGGGTGCCCAGCGGCGGGCAGTGGCACGTCAGCACCAGGGGCGCCAAGGTTGCGAACGGCTCCAGCCGCCGCGCCAGTTCCTCCTCGCCGTATTCGCCCGGCGTATTGAACGGCGTGGGATTCGAGTAGCCCAGCCCGGCGATGTGGTAGCCGCCGGCCTCGAAGCTCCTCCCGTGGAACTCTTGAAAGCCAAACCGCTTGGCCAGGCCGGCGATGACCTCGACCGACTCGTGATTGCCGGGGAGAACGTAGACGCGGTCTGCGCGGCGGCTGAGGATCCGGCCGCACTCGTCCAGGCCGCGGCTCCAGCTCACCAGGTCGCCCGCGGCGAAGTAGTAGTCAGCCTCCATATCCATCAGGCGCTGCAAGGCCGTCCAATCGCCGTGGATGTCGGAGAAGACCAGGAGCCGCATGGGGGAATAAGGAATCAGTCTATCAGCCCGTGGCGCAGGGCGAAACGAACCAGCTCGCCGACGCTGTGCAGGTTCAGCTTCTCCATGATCCGGCCGCGGTGGGCTTCCACGGTGTAGACGCTGAGCTTGAGCGCGGAGGCGATGTCCTTGTTGGTCTTGCCCTCGGCGATCAGTTGCAGGACCTCCCGCTCCCGGCTGCTGAGCAGGTCCAGCGGATCGCTGACGTGGCGGCGGTAGTCGCTCAGGACGGCCTCGGAGACCGCCGGGCTGAGGTAGCCTTCGCCGCTGGCTACGGCGCGCACGGCCGCCAGCAGGTCCCGGTCGATGGCGTCCTTGAGCAGATAGCCGCGCGCCCCGGCCCGCAGGATTTCCCGCACGTACACCGAGTCCTTGTACATGCTCAGCGCCAGCACCCGCGTGCGCGGGGAGGACGCCGCCAGGCGCCGCGTGGCCTCGATCCCGTTCAGCTCGGGCATGGCCACGTCCATGACTACGACGTCGGGTTGCAGTTTCTCAGCCAGTTCCAGGGCCTCTCGGCCGTTGCCAGCCTCGCCCACGATCTCCATGTCCGGCTGGGCGGCCAGGATCATCCGGAACCCCTGGCGCACCATGACGTGATCATCGGCCAGCAGGATGCGGATCTTCTTCACTTCGTGCTCCCCGCAGCGGCAATTTGGCCTCCACGGCCAACCCGGCGCCATCTCCTGCGCGGATGGCCAGCTCGCCCCCGGCGCTGCGGGCCCGGGCTCGCATGCCGATCAAACCCATGCCCGTTTGCTCCGCGCGCGCGCCGCCAGCCAGGCCCCGCCCGTTGTCCTCTATGGTGAGCCGGATCTGGTCCCCGTCCGACCGCAGATGGATGCGCACGCGGCTGGCGCCGGAATGCCGGGCGGCGTTGGTCAGCGCCTCCTGGCAGATACGGAACAGGTGGGTTTCGGTCTCATCCGGCAAGCGGTCCGCGAATTCCGAGCGGTACTCGACCTCGATGCCGGTGCGGGTGGTGAAGCTCTCGGCCAGCCAGCGCAGCGCGGCGTCCAGGCCGAAGTCGTCCAGAATGGTCGGGTGCAGCAGTTGGGAGAGTTCTCGCACGTTCTGGATGGCCCCGTTCACCAGATGCACGCAGTCTTCCAGCTTCCCCCCGTCGGAGCCGCCCCCGGACTGCGCCGCCAGCAAGGTGGCCTTGACCGCGGTGAGCGACTGCCCCAATTCGTCGTGCAGCTCATGGGAGAAACGCCGCGCGGTGGTCTCCTGGTTCTCCAGCATGTGCCAGGAGACGCGGCTAAGCTCGCTGGTCTGCCACTCCATCCGCCGCAGCAACCCGAGGGTCAGGCGCACGGTGAGCACGGCGCTCAGCAGGGCCAGCAGCAGCAGGGCGCCCAACAGGATGGCGGATTGCTGCATCAGCTCCCCGGAACGCCAGTCGATCTGCTGCCGGGCCGCGGCGGCGTTCTGCCGGCTCAGGGCGGCCAGCTTGACCGCAATGGCCAGGGTTTCTTCGTGCCGGCGGAACAGGTCGCGCGACAGCAGCGTGGTGGGATTCTCCAGCGCCAGCAGGCGCCGCGCCTCCCCCGAGAAGGCCGCGGAAGCCTTCTTCATTTCGTTCCACAGCGGCTCCTCCGGCGTCTCGGCCACGGATTCGCCGATCTCCTCCAGCCGCTGGTCGCTGGAGTTCAGTTCCGAGAGGACCTTCTCGCGGTCCACGTACTCCGGATCGCGCGACAGCTTGAAGAAGACGGCGTTCAGGGCGGCCTGCTCGCGCTGGACATCCTCCATCAGCCGGGCGGTCAGCTCCTCTTCCTCCATCAGGTCCATCGCGCTCTGCTTGATGGAGCGGAGGCTGTTGACGTTCAGAAAGCCGGCTGCCAGCAGCAGCAGCAGCGTCAGCATGAAACCCGCCGCCAGCACCCGGAAAATCGTAGTTTGGGTTATCTGCTGCGACAGCATAGCCTTGGGCCGTGCGCTGGCCGGAGTCATCCTCTCTCCAGTGTAAAGGAACCCGCTCCCGGCGGCCCTTCGGTCCCCCGATTTGGCCTCCGGTGTTAGCCCCTCGGGGCTATCGCCCGGCGGCGGCGGGGGTCTCATCCTGGGATTGCGGCGGATAATCCCCGCCCAGGAGGAAACGAATGAAGAAGTTGGCTGTGATGCTGGTGGGGCTGGCTTTCGCCCTGCCGACCTTCGTCGTGGCGCAGGAAAAGCCCAAGGAAGAGCAGAAGCAGACCGAGAAGAAGAAGAAGACGCCCAAGAAGAAGTTGAAGAAGGGCGAGAAGAAGGAAGAGGTGAAGCCGCCCGCCGTCTGAGGCTTCAGGCATTCAACCGGGGCGGGGTGTGGCGTCCATGGCCGGTTCCGCCCCTTTACGCACCCAATTCCTGCCGGATAGCGTCGGCGATGAGGTGGGCGTGTGCCTCGACCAGCCGCGCCTCCGGCCCCTCGACCATGACGCGGGCCACCGGCTCGGTGCCTGAGAACCGCACCAGCACCCGGCCAGCGGAACCGAAAGCGGCTTCTGCGGCACGGATGGCCCCCGCCACCGCCGGGATATCCGCCAGTTTCTTTCTCTCGCGCACGCGCACGTTCACCAGCCGCTGCGGATAAATCTGGAGTTCTGCGGTCAGCTCATCCAGCCCCAGGCCCGACCCCACCATGATCTCCATCACCCGCACCGCGGTGAGCAGGCCGTCGCCGGTGGTGGCGTAATCGCGGAAGATCACGTGCCCGGATTGCTCTCCTCCCAGGATCGCCCCGGTGCGCAGCATCCCCTCCAGCACGTACTTGTCGCCCACCGGCGTCCGAAGCAACCGGACGCCGTACCTCTCCAGGGCTCGCTCGAGGCCCAGGTTCGACATGACCGTGGCTACCACCAGAGGCTCACCTCCGGGGCCCTTGAGCCGTCCCTGGCTCAATAGCCAGCGGGCCGCCATGAGCAGGACTCCGTCGCCATCCACGACCTTGCCGGTGCGCGACACGAAGATGGCCCGGTCGGCGTCACCGTCGAAGGCCACGCCCAAGTCCGCGCCCGCTTCCGGCACTTGCCGGGCAAGCGCCTCCGGGTGAAGGGCCCCGCAACCCAGGTTGATGTTGCGTCCGTCGGGTGTGCTGGCGATGGCCTGTACCCGCGCTCCCAGCCGCTCGAGCAGTTCCGGCGCCAACTGGGAGGCTGCCCCGTTGCCACAGTCCACAATCACGTTCAGCCCATCCAGCGAGCGGCGACAGGTGGAGCGCAAGTGTTCCAGGTATCTCACCTCCAGCGACGGGTCAGCCTCCAGGGGGCAGGGCACTGGCTCGATCCCCTGAGCGAGCGTGGCGAAGATCCGCCGCTCGATGTGCCGCTCCTGATCGTCGTCGAGCTTGTAGCCGGAGTGGGAGAAGACCTTTATCCCGTTGTCCTGGTAAGGGTTGTGAGAGGCTGAGATCATGACCCCGGCGACAAAGGAATCCGTGCGCGTCAGGTAGGCTACGCCGGGGGTGGTGATGACCCCGGCATGCTGGACGCGCACCCCATGGCGGGCCAGTCCCCCGGAAACGTGCTCCGCCAACCAGGGACCGGACTCGCGCGTGTCGATGCCCAGCACGACCTCGGGCGCTTCCGCCATTCCCGCCGCCACTTCTCCCAAAGCCACGCCAAAGGCATGGACCGTCGGCGCATCCAGCGGATACTGGCCTGCTACGCCCCGGATCCCGTCAGTGCCGAATAACTCCTTGGACATCTCCTGAACCGCGGCCCAGCCTCAGTTACGCCCCCCGCCTGAAACCTCCAGCGTCACCTTGACGCGCACCACCGGAGGCGTGCCGAAGCGCACCTGCGGATCCCGGACGAAAGCGTTGACCCGAAACTCGCTCTGCCCGGCCTTGGGGGGCAGTTCGATCGGGTCAGTCTCGGCGAACTCCACCTCGCGCACCCTGCTTTCCGGGCCTAGAATGGTCAATCGGGGGGGCTGCACCTCTTGATGCCGCACATGGTAAGGGTGGGGCGGCGGTCTGGAGAATCTCACTCTGACCGGCACTTCGCGGCTGGTCCGCCGCTCGAACACCAGGTGGAGCTGCCCCGGCACGGCCCGGATCAACCGCACCCCGAACGGCAGCCGCACGGTGTGGTAGTCAATGGTATAGGTCCGCTCGCCCGCTCCGTGAACATCCCGGAGGCTCAACACGACGGCCATCCCCGACAAGTCGAAGGCGCCCAGCTTGGCGGCCGAGCCCTGGATTTGCAGTTGCACCCGCTCGGGCAGCATAGAGACTATCTCCAGGTCGGACGGGATGTCTTGAAGCTGCACGGCCGCCGACATGGACGTGGCCACTTCGGGAGTGCTGACGAAGGTGAGCCAGAGCAGGAAGGCCAGGCCTAGCGAAAGCAGTTTCCAGCCCAGGTTGTCCAGCAGGACGCGTTTCATGGCGTTGCCGTCTTGCCCTTGGCGGCCGTGGAGTTCGGGCGCAACCCGCCCGCGGGTACCGGCGCGAACCGGCCTCGCTGTCGTTTGCGCCCGAAGTGCTTGGCCACACGCTCCTCAATCCGGTTCAACGTCACGTCCAGTTCGATCTCCCCGAGGGCCGCCACCGAGAGCCGCCCGGTCTCCTCCGAGACCACGATGGCCATGCAGTCGGCTTCCTCGGTGATGCCGATGGCCGCCCGGTGCCGCGTGCCCAGCTTGCGGGCCACCAGCGGGTTCATGCTCAGCGGTAAGAAGCAGGCGGCCGCTCGGACCCGGTCGCCATGGATTATCACCGCGCCGTCGTGCAGGGCGCTGGTGGGCTGGAATATCGAGAGCAGCAGGTCCCTGGAGACCTGGGAGTCCAGCGCCACGCCGCTTTCGATGAAGGTTCGCAGGCCGGTGTCGCGCTCCAGCACGATCAGAGCCCCGATCTTCTCTTGCGACAACCGGCTCAAGGCCAACAGGATGTCGTCGAGGGATTCCCGCCGCTCCAGCTCTCCGCCCAGGCCCAGCCAACGCCGCCGCCCGATGCGCGCCAGGGTCCGGCGGATCTCGGACTGAAACAACACGATCAAAGCGATGGCGGTGTAGGGAACGATGGTGGCAAGAATCGACCGCAGCAGTTCCAGTTGCAGCCAGACGGAGAGCAGGTAGACGGCCAGCAGCACGCCCAGACCCGCCAGTACGTGTGCGGCGCGCGTGTGCCGGACCACCTGGATCGCCTGGTAAATGAGGAAGGCCACGATCAGGATGTCGATGACGCCGGTGACAGTCAGCTTGGGCAGCGAGGATATGAACGGCGGTATAGGAAGCGGCATCAATCGCCCCGCGCGAAGCAGGTCACCTTAAATTATCGCAAGTAACGGCCGCCGGGTGCGGCCCGCCGCTTCCGGCTCCAGCCTACGCGCCCCTGCCGACTATGCTACGATCCAGGTTTTGGCCCCCGAGTTTCACCACCCCAAGGGTTGGCCGCCGTAGTATGCCAGCCCACGGAAAAAGCCTTCCGTGAGGCTTCAGGGGGACAAGCTGAAGCATGTCCCACAAGGCAGCTCAGGACGGGCTTTTTCCAAGGGCTGGTAAGGGAGTATCAGCGTGAAGGTTTACGAGGGCAAGGACATACGGAATGTCGGTTTGATCGGGCACGGCCACAGCGGGAAAACCTCGCTGGCTGCGGCCTTGTTGTACGCCGCGGGAGCCACCACCCGGCTGACGCGCGTCGATGAGGGCAACACGGTCACCGATTTCGACGACGACGAGATCCAGCGCAGGGTCACGATCTCGACGGGCTTGGCCTTCCTGGAATGGAAGAAGTGCAAGGTCAACCTGTTGGACACGCCGGGTTTCAACATCTTCATCAACGACACCCAGGCTTCGCTGGTGGCCGCGGACTCCGCCCTGGTGCTGGTGGACGGCATCGCGGGCGTCGAGGTGCAGACCGAGAAGGTCTGGCAGTTTGCCGACCAGTACGGGTTGCCCCGGGCCATTGTGATCAACAAGCTGGACCGTGAGCGCGCCAGCTTCGAGCGGGCGCTCGAGAGCATACAGGCCAACTTCGGCCGAGCCGCCGTTCCGATCCAGTTGCCGCTGGGGGCGGAGCGGGAGTTCCGGGGCGTCATCGACCTGATCCAGATGAAGGCTTACACTTACCAGGCCGAAGGGGACGGCAAGGGAACGCCGGGCCAGATCCCCGCCGATTTGGCCCAGACCGCACAGCAGGCGCACGAGGCTCTGGTCGAGATGGTTGCCGAGGGCGATGAGGCCCTGCTGGAGGAGTTCATCGACCAGGGCACGCTCTCGCCGGAGCACGTGCTGGAGGGTTTGCGGCAGGCCGTGCACGAGCGTAAGATCTTCCCGGTGTTGTGCGCTGCGGCCACGGCGGGCATCTGTTCGGACCTGCTCCTGGACTTCGTGGTTGCCAACTTCCCGGCCCCGGTTTCCCAGGGCCAGGCTGTTTCTGCCTTTGTTTTCAAAACGATAGCCGATCCTTTTGCCGGGCGCGTCTCGTATTTCAAGGTCTACTCCGGGGTGGTGAAAAACGATGCCGGCCTGCAAAACAGCCGCAGTGGGGCCAGCGAGCGCCTCTCCCACATTGGCTGCCTGATGGGCAAAGCCATCCAACCGGTCACCGAACTGCACGCGGGCGACATCGGGGCCGTCGCCAAGCTGAAGGAAACCCTCACCGGTGACACGCTTCACGAGAAGGGGTCTCCGGTTGCATACCCCCCGGTAAAGCTGCCGGAACCCTCGATCGCTTACGCCATCGAGGCCAAGTCGCGCCAGGATGAGGACCGCGTGGGCAATGCCGTACAGCGCATCCTCGAGGAAGACCAGTCCCTGCGCTTCTACCGTGATCCGCAGACCAAGGAGTTTCTGCTGGCCGGCAGCGGGCAGCAGCACGTCGAGGTGATCGTCAGTCGCTTGAAGAAGCGCTACGGCGTGGACGTCACTCTCAAAGCTCCCAAGGTCGCCTACCGGGAAACCATCCGGGGTACCGCTGACGTCCAGGGCCGCCACAAGAAGCAGACCGGCGGCCACGGCCAGTTTGGGGATTGCCGCATCCGCATGGAGCCTCTCCCGCGGGGCGCCAAGTTCGAGTTCGTCAACGACATCTTCGGCGGCTCTATCCCGAGGAATTACATCCCGGCTGTGGAAAAGGGCATCATTGAAGCCGCTGGAGCCGGTTACCTGGCGGGCTACCCTGTGGTGGACTTCAGAGTCACCCTCTACGACGGCTCTTACCATGACGTGGACTCCTCGGAGCTTTCCTTCAAGCTGGCGGCGCGCAAGGCCTTCAAGGCGGCCATGGAGGAGGCCAAGCCGGCGCTGCTCGAACCCATCATGAACGTCGAGATCCAGGCGCCGGTCGAATATGCCGGCGACCTGATGGGAGATCTCAACGGGCGGCGGGGCCGCATCTCAGGCATGGACACGCGGGGCGGCACGCAGATCGTCCGCGCCCAGGTCCCTATGGCCGAGATGCTGAACTACCAGAACGACCTGATCTCGATGACCCAGGGCCGCGCTTCCTTCACCATGGAATTCAGCCACTACGACTTCGTCCCGCCGATGCTGGCCGACAAGATAGTCGCTGCGGCCAAGGCGGCCAAGGCGGGCGAGGCCGCGGAAGAGGAGTAGGGGCCGGGCATGGCCGCCCCCGGGGTGCGTCCAGCCGGACGCTTGACCGCCCCATTCCAGTTGGGGTAAAGTCTTAGTTTCAAACGTGACAAGCCTGAATGCCGCACCCTTACTGCCAGGGGAGGAATGAGGCGTCCTAAGGGACTGACATCCCGGATCTGGCTCCTGGCGCTGGCTGGCGGGTTGATCGGCTGCGTGGCGCCGAAACCGCCGTCGCTTCGAGCCTTCTTCCTCCCACCCGCTCCCAAGCCGCCTGAGCCGCGGTTTGTGACCCCCGACCCGCCGCGCCTGGAGGGGCTCGCCGACCTTCGCGCCCTGCCCATGTTGCTGGAAGCGATCCCGGAAGGCGGCACTTATCCGGCCCGTATCGACAGCCTGATCCGTGAGGCGGAGTGGCACTTCCTGGCCGGCCGGAAGCACTACCAGGAAGGCGAGTTGGATGCCGCCCGGCTCCGGTTCGATCAGGCGATAGATGTGCTGCTGGCGGCCCCCGAGCGGGCTCCGGATCGCGCCCGGGCGGAGCGCAAGCTCGAAAAGCTGGTCGAAGCCATCCACGGCCTGGACCTGGCCGGGCTTGGGGCGGGGGACACCACGTCGGAGCCCGGCTTTCAGAAGCCTCCCCTGGAGGACATCCCGCAGTTGACCTTTCCGGTTGACCCCACCCTCAGGAACAAGGTGCTCGAGGAGGTGCGAGCCACGGTTTCTCAGCTCCCCCTGGAAGCCAATGACGCGGTCTTGTCCTACGTCCAGTACTTCTCCTCCCTGCGTGGCCGCAAGATTCTGGCCCACGGGCTCCGCCGCGCCGGGCGCTATCGCTCCTTGATCCAGCGGATTCTGGACGAGGAGGGCTTGCCGCAGGAGTTGATCCACATGGCCCAGGCCGAATCCGGATTTCAGCCCAGGGCGGTCTCCCGACAGCGGGCCACCGGCATGTGGCAGTTCATCCGCAACCGGGGGCGGGAATACGGCCTGATGCAGTCCATTTACGCCGATGACCGCCTGGATCCGGAGAAGTCCACGCGGGCCGCGGCTCGCCACCTGCGCGACCTGTATCACCACTTCGGAGACTGGTACCTGGCCCTGGCCGCTTACAACGCCGGCCCGGTGGTCATCGACCGGGCTGTCGAGCGCACCGGCTACGTCGATTTCTGGGAGTTGCGACGGCGCAGCGTGTTGCCCCGCGAGACGGCGAATTACGTGCCCATTGTCCTGGCCATGATTATCGTAACCAAGAACGCGCGGCAGTACGGCTTGGAGGGCCTCGAGGTGGAGTCGCCGCTGGAGTACGACACGGTCGAGATCACCTCCGCGACGCACCTTTTGTTGATCTCTGACCTGGCCGGATGCACCGTCGCCCAGGTGCGCGACCTCAACCCTGCCCTGCTGAAGAACATCGCGCCGCCGGGCTACACGCTGCACGTTCCGCGAGGCAGTGGCGCCGCGGTGAGCGCCGCCCTGGAGACCGTTCCCGCCGAGCGGCGCGCCTCCTGGCGCGTGCACCGGCTCAGCGAGGGCGAAAGCCTGGCGGGCGTGGCGCAACGGTATCGCGTCACGGCCAGCTCGATACTGGCGGCCAACCGGTCGCCGGCGGGCGGGCCGGAGGCTGGCGACTTGCTGCTGATACCGACCGCCGCGCCGCTGTTCAAGGCCCCCGCCAGAGCCGCTTCCGCCCGCCGCGCCGCCCGCAAGCCGGCCTCCGCGAAACCAGCCACCGTTCAGCGCGCCTCACTGTGAGCCGGATTCCGGCTGTAATTTTTTTCGCTTCGCTCTTGCCTTCCCCTCAAAACGAGTTATTCTATGTGTTGACCAAGCTGGCACAGGAGGCCTGAGAAATGTTTGATGACTTCATGCTCGCTCGCGTTGGCGACGAGCGCGATGACCTTGAGTTCACTGAAGAGCACGTGGAGCTGGAATCCGAGCTGGAAGAGTACGGCGCCGAGCAAGAGGAAGAAGAGGAAGTGCCTGTCGGCGCGGCTCTGGTCGGGCCCGCCCCCGTGCTGCCCCCGCCGGTGGCGGCGGCCAAGCCCGCGCCGCCAGCCAAGAAGGTGACCGCCAAGGCGGCCGTACGCAAGGCGGTCCCCACGAAAGCTCCGGCCGAGAAGGCGGCGGTAATAGCTCCGGCCGAGAAGGCGGCGGTGAAAGCGCCGGCCAAGAAGGCGGCGGTGAAAGCTCCGGCCAAGAAGGCGCCGGTAATAGCGCCGGCCAAGAAGGCGGCGGTAATAGCGCCGGCCAAGAAGGCGCCGGTAATAGCTCCGGCCAAGAAGGCGCCGGTAATAGCTCCGGCCAAGAAGGCGGCGGTGAAAGCCCCGGCCAAGAAGGCGGCGCCCAAGAAAGCCGCTCCCAAGAAGGCCGCCAAGAAGGCCGCGCCCAAGAAGGTTGCCAAGAGGAAGCCCGCGCGGAAGAAGTAGCCCGGCAGCTCAGGGTCTGAGCGGCGCGCGGCACCGCTGATACAGCTCCAGCAGAGCCTCTGTGTATTCTTCCGGGCTCCGGCTCGATTTGCCCGTGTACCCGGGGGCGGGTGCGCCCTTCGCATAGCCAGTAGCGAGCGCCACGAACTTCATCAACTCCAGAGCGACCTCCCCCGGGCTGCGCACTGGCGGATGCCAATTGCCTGCATAGCCTTCACCCATCGGCAAAGACCTCCTCAGTTTGTGGTAGAAAACTAGGGTACTTCATCGAGATGCCCATCAACGCCTGCGGCTATGTCCGGAAAATGCGCGGGGGCGCCCAGTCGCACCTGGTGCGGGCCGAGGACGGGCACTTCTACGTGGTCAAGTTTCAGAACAATCCCCAGCACCGCCGCATCCTCATCAACGAGTGGCTGGCGGCGGAGTTCCTCCGCTACCTCCAGATCCTTACCCCGGAGACCGCCGTGATCTACCTCTCGGCTGGTTTCCTGGCCGCGCACCCGGACGTTGCCGTCCAACTGGGGGCGCGGAGCGTAGGGGTCGAACCCGGCTGGCACTTCGGTTCCCGCTACCCCGGCGACCCTGATCGCGTGGCGGTCTACGACTTCCTTCCGGACGCGTTGCTCGGCCAGGTGATTAACTTGGTGGAGTTCCTGGGCATGCTGGTGTTCGACAAGTGGACCGCCAATGCCAACGGCCGCCAGTCGGTCTTCTTCCGCACCCGCTTCACCAACTGGTCCCCGAGGAACGACGCCCCGCCGGTGCGCGAGGGCTTCGTCGCCAGCATGATCGACCACGGCTTCGCTTTCAACGGACCTTGCTGGGATTATCCCGATGCGCCCCTGCACGGCCTTTACCACCGGCCCCTGGTCTACGAGCAGGTCACAGGGCTTGAGGGCTTCCAACCCTGGCTCGATCAGGTGGTCAACTTCCCCGAGGAGGTGGTCGATCAGGCCTACAAGCGGGTTCCACTGCAATGGCTTGACGGTGAGGACCGAGCCTTGGAGGACCTGCTCGAGAAGCTGCTTGATCGGCGCCAGCGTGTTCCTGACCTCCTCGAGAGCTGCCGCCGCGCGCGCCCGGCGTTGTTCCCCAACTGGCGGTAGGGGCGATCGGCGGCGACAGTTAGTGATCGGGATTAAGTCAGCACGCCTAATTCGTTGATTCCCGGCGAGATATCTTGACGCCCGGCAGGTGATCGGGCTGGCAAATCTGCCGCCTGCCCTGAGGCTGCCTCACCATGGTCTTGAATGGCACATCTCTGGGCAACAGACGACGCGGGGCAGTGGGCGGTCCTGCCGCTCGAAGGTGGAGCTCTGGATCTGCGGGCCATCCCTCCCCGCGCGGCGGCTCCGAAGGATCACGGCGGTGGGGAGGCCGCGTTGCTGATCGGCTGTGGCGCGGCCGGCTGGGCACTGCTAGCGGGTGCTGCGGCGGGGGTTTCGGTCAACGGCTTGCCGCTGGTGACCGGCATCCGCGCGTTGCGTGACCGGGACGAGGTGCGCATCGGCGAAGCGGAGCCGGTCTTTTTCTCCACCGAGAGTCTGGCCGCGGTTGAGCCGTTCCCCGGCGCCGGCCGTGCCATCTTCTGTCCGCGCTGCAAGCAGGAGATCCCCGTCGGAGCCAGCGCCGTCAGGTGCCCGCAGTGTGGCGTCTGGCACCACCAGACCGAGGAGTTGCCCTGCTTCTCCTACGCGCCGACCTGTGCGCTGTGCCCCCAGAAGACGGAGCTGGGCGCCGGCTTTCAATGGACACCGGAGGAGATGTGACCATGTCCGGGAAACGTGTGACCGTGGTGGGCGCGGGCGGGAACATCGGCTCGCACCTGGTGTCTCACCTGGCCCGAATGCCCGGTCTGGAACGGGTGACCCTGGTTGACCGAGACCGCTACGAACTGGGGAACTTGGCGGGGCAGGACATTGAGCCGCGGGATGTCGGAGGCGCCAAGGCGCTGGTCCAGGCGCGGCGCCTGCGGCGGATCAATCCCCTGCTGCGGGTGGAGGCGGTGGTGGCGGCGGTCGAGGACGTGCCTCTGGGGCGACTGCGCGCCGATGTGATTCTGGCCTGCTTGGACTCCCTCCGGGCCCGGCAGTACGTCAACGAGGCGGCCTGGCGGTTGGGTGCGCCGTGGATTGACGCAGGGGTCCGCGGCGACGGCCTGCTGGCGCGGATGAACGCCTACGTTCCCGGCGATGCTGCCGGCCCGTGTTTGGAATGCGCCTGGTCGGAGGCCGACTACGCGGCGCTGGAGCAGGTTTATCCGTGCCGGGGCGCCGAAGCGCCTGCGCCCTCACGGTCTCCCTCGGCGCTGGGGGCGCTGGCGGCCTCGCTCCAAGCTCTGGAGTGCCAGGAATTGCTGGGCGGGAAGGCTGAAGCGGTGGCTGCGGGTCGTCAAGTCACCATCGACGCCCGCTGGCACAAGCACTACGTGACCACTATCCGGCGGAATCCCAAGTGCCGGTTCGATCACGAGAACTGGCGGGTTGAGGCGCTCGAGTGCCACCCCGGACGCTTCACTGTTCGGGAGGCGCTGGATCTGGGCGGCGAGATCCGGGTGGATGGGACGCCGTTTGTGCGGCGCCTGGTCTGCATGGGGTGCGGCTACCGGCGGCGGGTCGGGCTGCGGCTGCTACGCCCGCGGGCGCCGGGGTGCCCCGAGTGCGGGCGCACGCTGGTGGCGCCCGGTTCCGACCGGCTGGTCCGGCTGGACGCCAGCCTGCCGGCTCGCTGGCTCTCGCGGTCGCTAGCCAGCCTGGGTCTTCGGGCGGGCGACGTGTTCGGCGGCGGCGATCGCTACTTCGAGATTGTCACAGAGGAGGGCTAATGGCGGACAAGGTCTTGGAAGCGTTCCTCCGGCGGCAGTACGAGGAGGGCGTGCGACTGGCGGAATCGAGCGATCTGCTCGGGCTGCTCGCGCTGGGCGGCGACCCGCCGCGGGACTACATCGCCCAGTTCCGCTGTAAGGGCCTGGTGCGCGACTCGGCCGGGAAGGTTGACGAGGCCGACTGCTTCGAGGTCCTCATCCAGTTCCCGCCGGATTACCTGCGGCGCGCGGAGCCGGCCGAGGTGCTGACCTGGTTGGGCCCGCGGGAGGTTTTCCATCCCAACATCAGCAACCGGGGGCCGGTGGTGTGCATCGGGCGGCTGGCGCCGGGAACCTCGCTGGCGGATATGCTCTACCAGCTCTACGAGATCATCTCGTACCAGAAGGTCACCCCGCGCGAGGACGACGCGCTGAACAAGGAAGCCTGCGGCTGGGTCCGGAACAATCCCGACCGGCTGCCCGTGGACAGCCGTCCGCTGAAACGGCGAACCTTGAAGATCACCGGGGAGGCGTTGTGTACCGCGTAATGAGAGCGCGCGCCATCGAGTGCTTGGCCAAGTGCGTCCCCGGCCTGGAACCGGCCGGGGAGATGCGCTGGAGCTTCGCGCTGGCCAACGGCCGCGCGTTGCCGGTGACTGCCTCGATCGAAGAGGGCTGGCTGGCGCTGGAGGCGCCGCTGGAGGAGGCGGCCGCGGGCACGCCGCTGTTCCGGCTACTCGAGTGGAACGGCCAACTGGACGGCCCCGGCAAGTTCGTGGCAGTTTCCGGAGGCGCCCTTCAGCTGCGGGCGGAGATTGCTTTGGATGAAGCGGTAGACATCGCCGGCCGCCTGCACGAGAGCTGTGCGGGCTTCCGGGCGGCGCTGGGCCGCTCGCACGGCGAGTCGCCCGCGACGCACGCGGTGATTGGCCCGGGCCCGATCGAGGCGGGGGGCGCGCAGCTTCGGCAGGCGCTGGGCGAGTCCGGGTGGGCGTTTACGGAGCGCGCCGGCGGCCGGCTGGCGGTCGAGTTGGAAGCCCGCGAGGGCTTCTATCAGGCGTTGGTGGAACAGCGCGGGGTAGGCGGAGTCCGCCTCTGGGTGGAACTGGCGCGCGCCCAGGCGCTCTCCGCGGCCAGCCGCCAGGCATTGGGGCTGCTGCTGCTGACTGCCGGCGGGGCGCTCCGGCCGGCGCGCGGGGCCGCGGAAGCCAGCGACGGCCAGATGGCCCTCCGCCTGGAGGTGGATTTCGCTACGCCGCCCGGGGCTGCCGAACTTGGTCATGCGCTCGCGGCTCTGTCGGTGGGCTGCCGCTTGTGCGGCGAGGAGGTCAAGCTCTTGGAGGACGAGAGCATTGCGGGTCGCTATCTGAGGATCCGCCATTCATCAACCAAAGAAGGAGAGAACCTATGAGCAGATTGCAGACCATGACGCAAATCCGAATCGAGGCCAGCGACGTCTCCGGGCAGAAGGTCGTCAGCGTTCCCAACGTTCCGACCGATGCCACGGTGGGAGAAGTCATCCGCGGGCTGTTGCCGCTGATGGACCTGCCGGAAAACGACGCCGGGGGCCACCAACTGACCTATCACGCCCGCCTGGAGCGTGAAGGCCGCCATTTGCACGCCTCTGAACTCGTTTCCGACGCCCTGGAAACCGATGATCGGGTGGTCTTGCAGCCGAACATCGATGCCGGGATCGACGGGGGGTAAGAGGCGCCCCAGGAGGAGGCTGATGCTCGCGAACCCATACCAGTACGCCTTGGAGATGTTCAATGATGATGGGACGCCCCTGGGCCAGGTCCCGGTGGAAGTGGACTGGGAGCCGGCCCGGGAGTGGACCCGGTTCCTGGCCATCCGCCGGGGTGAGCTGCCGGTGGCGGAAGCTGGCCGGGCCGCCTCGGTGCAGCCGGTCTGGCACGGGAAGCTCGGCGAGCCGTACCTGGGCGGCTTCCGGGTTTCGATCTCCGGGAACGGCGCGGGCGGGGCGGCCGGCGACTTTCCCATAACGTACTTCGCGGGCCCGGCGCAGGCAGCCTCCTCCCAGTTCGTCGAGCGCGGCGAACTCAAGGACGGCGAGTACTTCAAGTACTCGGTGGTGGCGTTCCCGCGCCCTGCGGAGCGCCCGGCGGCTTCCGGCCTCGGGCTGACTGCCGAAGAGATTGCGCCGGTCCTGCCGCTGGTGGAAACACCTCTGGCGGGCTTTCTTGAGCGGGGCGTGCCGGCTGGGACTCTGGAGGCCCCGGACATGCCGGTTTTCATCCCCAGGCAGGTGCTGGAGGAGGCCGCGGCGCTTACCCGCGCCGCGGGCGAGCGGGAAACTGGCGGAATTCTGATCGGCCACCTGCGGCGAGATGCCGGTTTGCCGGAGATCTTCGCCGAGGTGACCGCTCAGGTATGGGCTGAGCACACGGAAGGCTCGACCACCCGGCTGACGTTCACCGCGCAAACCTGGACCGCGGTTCAGGCCGCAATCGCTTTGCGCCGTCGCGGGGAGCTTTACCTGGGTTTCTGGCACAGCCACCCGGTCCAGGAGTGGTGCAAGACGTGCCCGCCGGAGAAGCAGCGTGCCTGCAGCCTGGCGAAGGGCTTCTTCAGCGCCGACGACCAGGCGTTGTTCCGGGCGATCTTTCCGCGCGCTTACAGCGTGGCGCTGGTGGCGACCGTGATTGCCGGCGATGAAGTGAAGCACACGCTGTTCGGCTGGCGCCAGGGGCTGGTTCAGCCGCGCGGCTACTACGTCATCGGAGGGGACCATGGAGCGTGACGCATTGAGAGATCCGGAGTTCGGCGTCCTGATGGGGCAATTGTGCGCGATAGGGGATAGCGCGCCCGGCGCGGAGGAGAAGCTGGGGCTGATGCAGGCCGTCCGCTCGCACTCCGCCGAGGTCGCCCAGCGCCTGGACCGGTTCTTCCTCGAGGAGGTGGCCAACCTGCGCCAGGGGCTGCTGGCGGCCAAAGAGAACCAGGAGAAGCTCAAGGAAGTGCTGGAGAGGCTGGCGGGCACGCCCTGGCATCCGGCCGTGTTCCTGGGGTCGGTCGAGACCGGGAACGGCCCGGCGGCCCTGGTGATCCATGGCGGGGCGCGGCGGGTGGTCAACCTGGCCGACGGGGTCCAGGCCGGGGCGCTCCAGGTCGGCGACGAAGTCCTGCTCTCGGGTGAACTTAACGCCCTGGTGGCCAAGACTGCCGCCCGCGCCTTCCGCTGCGGCGAAACGGCCACCTTCGAGCGGTACACTCCAGACCGCCGGCTGGTGCTCCGCTCGCGCGAGGAAGAGATCGTCGTGGAGGCCGCCGGCTGGCTCGGAGGGGTCGAGTTCCACACCGGCGACCAGGTGCGCTTCGACCGCGCGGCCTGGCTGGCCTTCGAGAAAATCGAACGTTCCCGCGGCGGGCACTTTTTCCTGGAAGACACCCCGGCGGAGACCTTCGACGGTATCGGCGGCCTGGAGCGCCAGATCGAGGAGTTGCAGCAGACCTTCCGCCTGCACCTGTACCATGCGGCGACCGTTCGCAAGTACCGGCTGCCGCGCAAGAAGGCGGTGCTGGTGTGGGGTCCCCCCGGCACGGGCAAGACCATGCTGGCCCGGGCGCTGGCCAACTGGCTGGCGCAGTTGTCGAAGACCGGGCGGTCGCGCTTCATCAACGTCAAGCCCGGGGAGCTGCACAGCATGTGGTACGGCAAGACCGAGGAGAACTACCGCGAGGTCTTCCGCATCGCCCGCCAGGTCGGCGAGGAGGAGCCGGAGGAGCCGGTGGTGATGTTCTTCGACGAGGTGGACGCGATCGGGAGCTCGCGCGGCGAGTCGCTCAACCGCATCGACGACAAGGTGCTCAACTCCTTCATGGCCGAGCTGAACGGGCTGGAGGACCGGGGCAACGTAGTGGTGGTGACGGCCACCAACCGGCTGGAGGCGCTGGACCAGGCGCTGGTCCGCCCCGGCCGCCTGGGCGACCTGGTCATCCGGGTCCCGCGGCCGAACCGGCGGGCGGGCCGCGACATCCTGGGCAAGCATCTGGAAGCCGACGTACCCTATGTCCACGACGGCTGCGATCCGGGGGCAGCGCGCAAGGCCCTCATCGAGGCCGCCGTCGCGCAGGTCTACTCGCCGAATGCGGACAGCGACCTGGCGACCGTCGTTTTCCGCGACGGCAAGCGGCGCGCGGTCCGTGCGCGTGACTTGGTCAGCGGGGCCGAGCTGGCCAAGATCGCCCAGTCGGCCAAGCAGCGTGCCTGCCAGCGGGAAGCCGAGGCCGGCCCCTCCGGGGTGTCCGTCGAGGACATCCTGGCGGCCACGGCGGAGTTCTTCTCCTCAGCCACGCGGCTGCTGACTCCGGCCAACAGCCGCCGGTATCTGGATGACCTGCCGCAGGACGTGGACGTGGTTCGGGTGGATGCCGTCGAGCGCAAGGTGTCCCAACCGCATCGTTACCTCAAGGTGGCCTGAAACGATGACCGAGAACACTTTCAATCCGCCGCGCCTGCCCAAGCTTTGCGGGGCGGACATCGAGCTGGGCAACTTCATTCTCGGCCTGCGCCGCGCCGGGGGCACCGGGTACGAAGCCTCGCGCGCCCTGCTGGGCGAGATCGACGGCTTGCCGCGCGCCTC
>CAYGVJ010000016.1:0-49651 GCA_964353255.1 uncultured Solibacteraceae bacterium
CCCACCGGGGGATTCTGCCTGCGGGTCCCCCCCAAGAAGATCACCATCATGCGGCTGGTCGAGGCGCTGAACGGCCTCACCGACTACCAGAAGTGCGTCAGCGGCCTGTCGGAATGCACCGACGAGGCGCCCTGCGGGATGCACGATTCCTGGCAGGCCCTGCGGCGGCGTATCATTAGATATTTGGAGACCACTACCATCGCCGAGCTGGTCGTCTCCCTGGCATCCAAGCGGGGCGTACTGGAGAAGCCGCGGCGCGGCAGAAGGCTCGCGGCGGCCAGGAAGTGACGCCCCAGCGTGTGAACCACGGCGGCAGGAGAGCCCGCATGCAGAATTCGATCTTGGTCCCTATGGTCGTCGAGCAGACCTCGCGCGGCGAGCGCGCCTACGACATCTACTCCCGGCTGCTCAAAGAGAACATCATCTTCCTGGGCACCCCCATCGAGGATGCCGTGGCCAACCTGGTCATTGCCCAACTGCTGTTCCTGGCGGCCGAAGACCCGCAGCGCGACATCAACATCTACATCAACACCCCGGGCGGCTCGATCACGGCCGGGCTGGCCATTCTGGACACCATGCGCTTCGTCGAACCCGACATTGTGACGATCTGCGTCGGGCAGGCGGCCTCGATGGGAGCGGTGCTGCTGGCCGCGGGCGCCAAAGGCAAGCGCTACAGCCTGCCTCATGCCCGCATTCTCATCCACCAGCCCACGATGAGCGGCCTGGCCGGGCAGGCCACCGACATCGACATCTATGCCCGGGAGATCCTCCGCATGCGGGAGCAGCTCAACGTGATCCTCGCGGAGGTCACCGGGCAGCCGGTCGAAAAAGTGGGCCGCGACGTGGACCGCGACTACATCATGGAGCCGCAGCAGGCCCTCGAGTACGGCATGATCGACCGGGTCATCACCTCCCGCGAGGCGACCGCACTCAAATAAGCCGAACCGTCACTGCTGGGGGCGCACCCGGCAGAACTTCTCGTAGGCCCGGTCCCAGTCGGCCTGGGGATCCGGCTCGACGGCCACCAGCGGAAAAGAGCGCCGCAGCAGTTGCCGCGCCTCCGCCAGCCCTGACAGGAAGCCGGAGCCGATGGCCTGAACCAGGACGTTGCCCGCGGCGGTAGCCTCGGCCGGCCCAGCCAGCACCGGGCGACCGGTGGCGTCCGCCACAAACTGGTTCAAGACCCGGTTGCGGGAACCGCCCCCCACGATGTGGATCACATCCAGCCGCCGGCCCAACAGGGATTCCAGGCTCTCCAGGACCTGCCGGTAGCGCAACGCCAGGCTTTCCAGAATCGTGCGGCAGACCGTGGCAGGTTCGGCCGGCGCCGTCTGCCCCGTCGAGTGGCAGAAGCCGGCGATTTTCTCCGGCATCCGTCCAGGCTCCAGGAAGGCATCCGGGTCGATGACCGCCGTGAACGGCGGAGCCGCCGCCGCCAGACGGGCCAGCTCTTCGTAGCTGTACTCCCGGCCCTCCAGCGCCCACGCCCGGCGGCACTCCTGAACCAACCATAGCCCGGCGATGTTCTTCAAGAACCGGACGCTGCCGCCGAAGCCGATCTCGTTGGTGAAGGTCAGCCGCAGCGCGCCCTCGTTGACGACCGGCGTCTCCAACTCCACACCCATCAGCGACCAGGTTCCGGAGCTGATGTAGCACCAGTGGTTCCCCTGGGCCGGCACTGCCGCCACCGCCGCGGCTGTATCGTGACCGCAGGTGGCGTAGACCGGCGTTGGGCCCAGCCCGGCGGCCTCGGCCACCTCCTCCAGCAGCGGGCCGAGCCGCGTCCCCGCGGGCACGATCTCCGGCAGGATGGCCTGCGGCAGGCCGAAACGGTCGAACAGCTCCACCGCCCAGCGCTTGGCCACCGGGTTGTAGAACTGCGTGGTGCTGGCATCGCTCAGCTCGGCGCGCGTTACCCCGGTCAGCCAGTAGTTGAGCAGGTCGGGCATCATCAACAGGGTGCGAGCCGTCTCCAGCGCCGGCGCGTCGGCCAGCTTCATGGCATACAACTGGAACAGGGTGTTGAACTGCATGAATTGCAGGCCCGTCTGGGCGTATATCTCGACGCGGGGCACGACGGCGAAGGCTTTCTCCAGGATCCCGTTGTTGCGGGCGTCGCGGTAGTGCCGGGGGTTGTCCACCAGCGCCCCGTCCCGCCCCAGCAGGCCGAAGTCCACACCCCAGGTATCAATGCCGATTCCTTCCAGCGCCAGCTTGCGCTCGCGTCCCGCTATCGCCAGGCCCCGCCGGATCTCGTGGAACAGTCGCAAGGTGTCCCAGTACAGCCCGGTCGGCAGCCGCACCGGCACGTTGGGAAACCGGTGCAGTTCCTCCAGCTCCAGCGCGTGCTCCGAGATCGAACCCAGCATGGCGCGGCCGCTCTCCGCGCCCAGATCGAAGGCAAGATAATGTTTCATGGCCGCAGTGTGATAGTGTACTGCGTTTTCACCCGCTTGTCACACCGCTGCGGGCCCCGGTGAGTCAGCCGGGACCTGGTCCCAGCGGAACCGAGAGCTCGAAGGCGGTCCGCTCAGGCTGATCGGGCCAGGCTCGGCCGCAGGCCGCGGTTGAAACAGGTCGCCGGGATCCGAATCACCTCGGCGCCCGGCCGGCCGGACGGGCGCGGCTGCGTGCGCACCGGCCCATGGAAGTACTCGTCCACCGGGAACAGGCCGTAGGGCTCCAGTTCCCGGAAGACTCGTCCCAGCTTCTGCTGGATCCGGTACACCGCGTGAAAGAAGTTTCCTCGGTCGATGTTCAGCCGCCGGCAGCAGAGCTTCCAGTCCGCGCCCAGCAGAAAGTGAAACCTGAAGACGCGGAACTCGAACTCCTCCAGCGTCCGGCGGCTGACCAGGATGAAGTCCGCCATATACTCTTCGTCCTTGCGCCCCCAGGTCAGATTTCGCTCTCCTCCGGGAATGAATTCGAGCGAAATTCTGCTCATGTATTTCTCCTTAGTCGCACAGTGACGAAAGCGGCTGAGGCAGGCGCGAAAGATGGCGCGAAGAACGCAGTTGCAGGGCGCGAGTTTCCCGCCCTTTCCCAGGTGCAATCCGATACCGTGGCATTGCACGCACGAGTTCCTGGCAAGTGCGATTGTGTCTGAACGTGTCCATTCCATGTTGATGTCCTCCAGGCTCCCCGGCGCCCCCCTGCGGGCCTGACCGGCAGCCCTAAATAGCTGTTATCCAGGTTACACAAACCTGCAAAATGGTCAACCCGCGTGAACACCATGCGCGGAGCCGCCCGAGGCTCGGGCGCCGCCCCGCGGCCTTAGTCCTGATCTGCCAAGGGTTTAGCCGCAAGGTGCGCGCAGCCCGGAGCGCCGCCGGAGGTTCAAAATGTCTGAGATTTTGCCAATCTTCGGCCCTCTATTTCAAAGAGGAATCGCCGTCGGAAAGGACATGTACTTCGAACAACTGCAACGGCGCCTGATCGAAACGCTCCGTTCCCTGATGGGCAACGGCCTCCTGACGGAGCGCGGCCTGGCGCGTTCCGCCGGTGTCTCGCAGCCCCACATGCACCACATCCTGAAAGGAGCCCGGGCGCTTTCTCCGGAGATTGCCGATCGCATCCTGCGGGCCTTGAGCATAACCGTTTTGGACCTGCTGGACTCGCGCGAGTGGGAGAGACGGGAGGGCGTTACCGCGGGGCTGCTTCTGAGCCGGAGTGCTCTTTGACAGCCTCGCGATAGACCTCCAGCACCTGGCGGGCCGTTTGGGCCCAGCTATAGCGTCGCACCTGCTCGAACCCCCGGCGGATCAACTCGCTGCGGCGTTCCTCATCCAGCAGCGCCTCGCGGATCCCCCGCGCGATGTCGAAGACGTTCTCCGGATTGATCAGGATCGCGGCGCTGCCCACCACCTCCGGCAAGGAACTCACGTTGGAGGTGACCACCGGCGTGCCGCAACCCATGGCTTCCAGAGGAGGCAGCCCGAAACCCTCGTACAGGGAGGGGAAGACGAAAGCCGCGGCCGCCTCATAGAAGACGCGCAAAGTCGCGATCGGCACGAAGCCCAGAAACCGGACCACCTCTTCCACGCGGGTCTGGATGACGGCCCGGCGGACCGAGGGATACTTGGAGATCTCGTCTCCGATGATGATCAACCGCAGGTCCTTGTAGACCGGATGATTTTCCAGGTCGCCGCGCAACACGGCGAAGGCTTCCACCAGACGCGGGATGTTCTTCTGGGGGCGGATCGTCCCCGTATAGAGGATGAAGGGGTAGTTGACCTGATAGCGCTCCAGCACTTCCTCCCGGCCCGCCGATGGCGCCTCGGCCTCCTCGCCCGAGTCATTCAGGGGGCCTTTTCTGAGGAACCGCGGGTCGGGCGCTTCGTAGATCTGCCGGACGCGTTCGGCCGGGATGCCCAGCACCGTCTCCACGTCGTGGCGCGTGGCCGCCGAAACCGCAATGGTCCGGGTGGCGCGGATCAGCCCCCGGCGGAACAGGAAGAGACGCAGGCTCCGGCGCAGGCGCGGCCCCTCGGCGTAGAGCAGGCTGCTCATGTCGTGTATCGTCACCACGTAAGGCCGCGGCATCAGCAGAGGAACCGCGTTCAGCGGGATGTGAACCAGATCCGGCGAGAACCGTCTCAAGAAGAAGTAGAAAGTGATGTGGTTGAGCGGGTCGGTGTCGGGCCGGTCGTAAATCACCTTCGAGAAGTTCTCCGGCAGGCCCGCCAGCTCGCCCTCGTCGGCGCGCAGGAAGACCAGGACGTAGTGGTTCTCGCGGTCCAGGCGGGCCAGCCCGCGCACCAGGTTGCGGATGTAAGTCCCTATGCCGAAGTCCCGGATGCGCCGGACGTCGATGACGATACGCAAAGGCATCTACCTCGCCGCGGCTGAGGCCAGCTTCCAGCCGTACAGCGGAAAACGTGCGGTGAGCTCCGCCACTTGCGCCTGCACCCGGGCGCGGGTGGCCTCCGAATCCAGATTGCGGAGCACTGCGGCGATCAGGCCCGCCACTTCCCGCATCTCCGGCTCCCGGAAACCCCGCGTAGTCACCGCCGGGCTGCCCAGGCGGATGCCGCTGGGGTTCAGCGGAGGGTTGACGTCGAACGGAATGGTGTTCTTGTTCACCGTGATGTGAGCCTGGTCCAGGGCCGCTTCCGCTTCCCGGCCCCGGATCCCCTTCGAGAACACGTCCACCAGGAGCAGATGGGTGTCGGTGCCCCCTGAGACCACGCGCCAGCCCTCCTCGGCCAGCCCGCGGGCCAGGGCTTGCGCGTTGGCTATGACCTGTGTCTGGTACTCCACAAAGCCCGGCGTCAGGGCCTCCAGGAAGCAGACCGCCTTGGCCGCAATCACGTGGACCAGCGGCCCGCCCTGCACGCCCGGGAAGACCGTCTTGTCGATGGCCGCCGCGTACTTCTCCCGGCACAGGATGAGTCCGGACCGCGGCCCGCGCAGCGTCTTGTGCGTGGTCGAGGTGACGATGTCGGCGTACTCGCAAGGGTTGGGGTGCAGCCCCGCGGCCACCAGGCCCGCGAAGTGCGCCATGTCCACCAGCAGGACCGCGCCCGCCTCGTCGGCGATCTCCCGGAAACGCCGGAAATCCAGGATCCGGGGATAGGCGCTACCCCCGGCGATGATCAGCTTGGGCCGGTGCTCCAGCGCCAGGCGGCGCAATTCGTCGTAATCGACGGTTTCATCTTCCCGGCGCACTCCATAAGGCACCACCTTGTAGGTCTTCCCGGAGAAGTTCAGGTGGTGGCCATGGGTGAGGTGGCCCCCGTGGGAGAGATTCATGCCCAGGATGACGTCCCCGGGCTGGACCACCGCGGCGTAAGCCGCCATGTTGGCCTGCGAGCCGGAGTGGGGCTGCACGTTGGCGTGCTCGGCCCCGAAGATTCTCTTGACGCGCTCCCGGGCCAGCGACTCCACTACATCGACATACTGGCAGCCCCCGTAGTAGCGCCGGCCCGGGTAACCCTCGGCGTACTTGTTGGTGAAGACGCTGGCCGTGGCCTCCAGCACCGCCTCGGAGGTAAAGTTCTCGCTGGCGATCAGCTCGAGCCCCGAGTCCTGGCGGAGGACCTCGTTGCGAACCGCCGCGTAGACCTCCGGGTCCACCTCGGCCAGGGAGCGCGCCATCGGCTCCACCTGAAAGGCGGGCCCGGCTCGGCCCTCCAGCAGGGCGATCTTGGCCACCCGCCGGCTGTGACGCCCGCCTTCGAATTCGGTCTCGAGAAACACGTCCAGGAGGGCTTCCGCGGTGGCCGCATCAACGAACTTGGCGCCCAGGGTCAGGATGTTGGCGTCGTTGTGCGCCCGCACCAGGCGCACTTCCTCGACTGAAGTGCCGAGGGCGGCGCGAATGCCCGCTATCTTGTTGGCCGCCATAGACATACCGACGCCGGTCAGGCAGACCAGCACACCGTGGTCCGCCCGGCCGGAAGCCACCTCGCGGGCCACCGCCGCAGCGTAGTCGGGGTAGTCGGTGGACTGCGCGGAATCGGCGCCGAAGTCCACCACCTGGTGGCCCTTCCTCTCCAGCACCGCGCGCAACTGCTGCTTCAACTGGTAGCCGGCGTGGTCGGAACCGATAGCGATTCGCATAGGGGGAAACGCTATTCTAACATGGTAAGATTTAGGATTCGCTGCCGTTGCCACTTCGGGGCGCCGCTCCCTGACGGTCGCGGCTCGGAAGGCCGTTCCCATGCGTTGGAGCCAACTGTTCATTCCCACCCTTCGCGAGGACCCCGCCGAGGCCGAGGTCCCCAGCCACAAGCTCTTGCTGCGGGCGGGCTACATCCGTCAGCTCGGCGCGGGCATCTATAGCTACCTTCTGCTGGCGCAGCGCTCCCTGAACCGCATCATCCGGATCGTGCGCGAGGAAATGGACGCCATCGGGGCCCAGGAGATGCTGCTGCCTGCCCTGAACCCGGCGGAAGTCTGGCAGGAGTCCGGCCGCTGGGAGCTGATGGGCGACAACATGTTCCGCCTCAAGGACCGCTTCCAGCGCGACCTGTGCCTGGGCATGACCCACGAGGAGGTCATGACCACGATCGCCCGGGGCGAGCTGCGCAGCTACAAGCAGCTCCCGCAGATCTGGTACCAGATCCAGACCAAGTTCCGCGACGAGCCGCGCCCGCGCTCCGGCCTGCTGCGCGTGCGGCAGTTCATCATGAAGGACTCCTACACCTTCGACCTGGATCCGGCCGGGCTGGACGTGGCCTACCAGAAGCACCACCGCGCCTACTGCCGCATTTTCGATCGCTGCGGGTTGAAGTACGTGGTGGTGGAGGCGCACTCGGGCGCCATGGGCGGGAGCCAGTCGCACGAGTTCATGGTGCCGGGAGAAGCCGGAGAGGACTGGATCGTGCGTTGCTCGGGGTGCGCCTACGCCGCCAACCGCGAAAAGGCGGTTTCGCAGGCTGCCCCGCCCGCGGCCGCGGATCCGCACGGCGACTTTGCCCTGGAGGAGTTCCACACGCCGGGCCGGAAGACCATCGCCGAAGTGGCCGAGTTTACCGGCCTGCCGGAAAGCTCGCAGATCAAGAGCCTGGTGGTAGCGGCGGACGGCGCTCCGGTGCTGGTGCTGCTGCGGGGCGACCATCAACTCAGCGAGACCAAGCTCGCGGAGGTTTTGGGCGCCGGCGAGGTCCGGCCCGCTCATCCGGTGGAGATTCTCGGCTGGTTTGGCGCGGAGGCCGGCTCGCTGGGGCCGGTAGGCGTCCGCAACATGCGCATCCTGGCCGACCGGGAACTGGAGGGCCGGCGCAACATGATCGCCGGCGCCAACAAGAACGATTACCACCTGCGCCACGTCACGCCGGGCGAGGATTTTGCCCCGGAATACTTCGATCTCCGGCAAACCGCCTCTGGGGACGCCTGCCCGAGCTGCCATGCTCCCTTGGAGCTACTGAAAGCCATCGAAGTGGGCCACATTTTCAAGCTCGGCTACAAGTACTCCGAGTCCATGGGACTGCGGGTGCTCAACGCCGAGGGCCAGGAAGTGACTCCCATCATGGGGTCCTACGGCATCGGCATGGAGCGCATCTTGAGCGCGGCCGTGGAACTGTACGGCGATGCCGACGGCATGGTCCTGCCGGCTGCGATTGCCCCCTTTGAGGTGGTCATCACCCCGGTCAACAGCTCGGATGCGAAGCAGATGGCGGCGGCCGAGGAGATCTACCAGGCCTGCCGGTCGGGCGGGCCGGACCCCTTGTTCGACGACCGCGACGAGCGGCCCGGGGTGAAGTTCAAGGACGCCGACCTGATCGGCGTGCCCTACCGCATCACCGTCGGCAAGAAGCTTGCGCAGGGGCTGGTCGAGGTCACCGAGCGGCGCAGCAGGGAATCCCGGGATGTGCCGGTGGCGGAGGCCGCGGTCTTCGCCGCTACCCAGGTGCGAAAGGCGATCGCGGATGGCCGTTGACTGGGCGCGGCACCGCGCCGAGTTCCCGGCACTGGCCCACTGGACCTACCTCAACACGGCCACTTTCGGCCAGCTTCCCCGCCGGGCCTGCGAGGCGGTGGCCGGGCACTTTGCACGCCGGGAGGAGCTGGCTTGCTCGGACTTCCTGAGCTGGTTCGAGGATGCGGACCGCATTCGTGGCCTGGTGGCGCGCCTGATCAACTGCCAGGCCTCCGACATCGCTTTCGTGCCCAACGCGGCCACGGCGCTGTCGCTGCTCGTCGGGGGGCTGGACTGGCAGCCCGGCGACCGCATTGTCACCCTGCACAACGAATTCCCGAACAACCTCTACTGCTCCGCCCTGGTCCGAGACCGCGGGGTGGAGCTGGTGGAGACCCCCTGGAAGGGCTTCTACGAGGCGCTAACGGAGCGCACGCGCCTGGTGGCGCTGAGCGAGGTCAACTACATCAACGGCTTCCGCCCGCCTCTGGCGGAGATCGCCGCGCGCCTCCGTGAGCGTGAGATTCTGCTGTTTGTGGACGGCACGCAGAGCCTGGGCGCCCTCACCTTCGACGCGCAGGCGGTCGAGCCCGACATGTACGCCGTGCACGCCTACAAGTGGCTGATGTCGCCCACCGGGGCGGGCTTCATGTATGTGCGGCCTTCGCTGCGCGAGCGGCTGGCGCCCGGTGTCATCGGCTGGCGCAGCCACCGCCACTGGCGCCACGTGGACCACCTGCATCACGGGACGCCGGAGTTCTCGAGCGACGCTGAGAAGTACGAGGGCGCCATGCTCACGTTCCCCGTGCTCTACGCCCTGGAGGCTTCGATCGGTCTGGTTCTCGAGATCGGCCCTGAGGCCATCGAGCGGCGCGTGCTGGAGCTGGCCGGGAGGCTGCGCGAAGCGCTGCGCGGTTTGGGCGCGCGCCTGCCAGCGGACGAATCCCCGCACTTCAATTCCTCGATTGTGGCCGCGCGTTTCGAGGGGAAGCCGGCATCCGAGCTGGCCTGCGCGCTGGGGGCGCGGCGCGTGCTGGTCTCGGCCCGCCACGATCACCTGCGCGTCTCGGCGCACTTCTACAACACCGAGGGAGACATCGAGCGGCTGGCGGCCGCCTTGAAGGGCGTTCTCAAGTAGCCGGAACAGCCGGGTTGACGTCCGGAGGGTTATATGTACATAATGTACATGAAATGCCTAGCGTCAACGTGGCCGAACTGCGAAGCCGCCTGAGCAGCTACTTGGAACGGGCTCAGCGGGGCGAGGAGATCCTCATTCGTAATCGCAAGCGCGCCGTGGCCAGGCTGGTTCCCCCCTCCAAGACGAGAGGGTTCAGCGACGACCTCCTGGAGCTGGCGGCGCAGGGACTGCTGCGGCTGCCCACAGAGCCGCTGGATTGGAAGGCGTTTTTCTCCATGCCGGCGCCGAAGATCCCGCTGGAGAAACTGCGGGCTGCCATCGAGGCCGAGCGTGAGGAACATTGACGCCTTTTGGGATGCCAGCGCCGTGGTGCCGCTGTGCACAGATCAGGGCGCAAGCCTTTTTGTTCGGACTGCGCTAAAGAGCAGGTCCGTCACCGTGTGGTGGGCGACGCCCGTCGAGGTGGTGGGGGCGTTTTGCCGTCTCTTGCGCCTTGGCGAGATCAGCGCCGAGGAATTCGCGGGCGCCGTGAGCCACCTGCGGTCGCTGGAGAGGAAATGGGTGGAGGTTGTGCCCGCGGAGCGAGTGCGCGACTTGGCCCAAGGCCTCGTCGAGAGCCACCCCCTCCGGGCCGCCGAAGCCATGCAGCTTGCCGCCGCGCTCGTGTGGTCGGCAGAAAGCCCGCGCGGGCGGCCCTTCGTTTCTCTTGATCAGCGCCTGGCCGCCGCCGCCGCCGCCGAAGGGTTCGAGGTGCTGACGCTCTGAAACCGGGACAGGCAGCACTTTCCCCTTTTTCCAGCCGCTGCGCCGCGACGATCCCAACGGTTTTCCGGCCACCGGCGGGGCGCTATGCTGGTCCGTATGGATTACAGGTACATGGCCAGCCTGGCGGGCGAGATGACGGTCCCTACCGACGGCATCCTGAGCCGCACGCTCCACGACGACGACCGGCTGCGAGTGGTGCTGTTCGGCTTTTCGGCGGGACAGGAATTGAGTGAGCACACGGCCAAGGTGCCGGCGGTAGTGCACATTCTGGAGGGAGAGGCGCGCCTGAAGCTGGGTGAGGACACGCACGAAGCGCGGGCCGGCGCCTGGGCTTACATGCGGCCCGAGCTCGCCCACGGCATTTACGCCAAGACGCCGGTGGTGATGCTCCTGCTGATGCTCAAGCAGCGCTGAGCGCCGGATCCGCCTTGCGTGCACGCGCCGGTGACGGAGGCCTGGAAGTGGCGCCGCCGGGGGCTCCAGCAGCGGCACACCTGCTTCTATCGCCAGTCCGCCAAGCTGACGATGTTTGGAAGCACCGGATGAAGGGCAGCGTAAAGCTTCTCGTCCGCGGTCACCATCGGGCAGCCTTCGCGCAGGCTCAGGGCAACGTAGAGCATGTCGTAGACGGTGCGCCGGTGTTGGGCTGCTAAGCGGAAGGCTTCCTCCAGGAGATCCGATGCCGGGGTGATCCTGAAAACCACGTTGCGAAACTCGGCTAGGATCGCGCGTGCATCCGCGGCGGTCAACCCCTGAAAAAGGTGCTTCTTCCAGACGATGTTCCCGAACTCGGAATGAATCAAGTCCGGTGCAAGGAAGACGGTTGCTCCGGCGCGATAGCTCTCCAGTACTCGCCGCGCCTCGGCTGAATGAGGCTCCGCCACGAACCACTTGATTGCGACAGCGCTGTCAACGACGAGGCTGCTCATCTATGCTCGCGGTCTTCGCGAAGCAGGGCCGCGCTGTCGGGCATCTGGCCGTACTTGGCTTCGATCTGCCGCCGCAGAGCGTCGATCCGGCTGACCACTTCCTGACGCTGGAGTGTTGCGGCCTGCTGGCTATCCCATTGCTCCAACAGGCGCTCGATGGTCGTCAAGCCCCGCGACCGGGCTTCGACTTCAAGGCGCGCGTAGAGATCGTCTGGTATGTCCAGGGTGCGGCTCATCTAGGTACGGCTCACCCGTTTCATGATATCATCCGCCCCCTGCTCGGTCCAATGCAACCCGCGGTCCTGCCGTCGGTTTCGAGCCTGTCGCCGGTGGCGTTGCTGGCGCTGATGCTCAAGCAGCGCTGAGCGCCCGATCCGCTCAGCGGAAGTTCTCGATCAGCCAGAGGTCGCCGCCGCGCTCCTCGAGGGCGTTAAACAGGAGCCAGCGGCGGTCCGGAGATATGCTCAGGCATTGGTAGCCGTCCTTGTCAATCCTCGCAATCAGCTCGGACTTGCCGGTGGCGAAGCGATAGAAGCAGAGGGAGAACTGGCCTCGCGAGACGGCCGTTTCGAAGTAGATTCCGTCGTCAACCACGTCGAAGTTGCGCACGTTATTGATGGAGGGGATGACGGGAACTTCTTCGCCGCCCTGCGCCGGCATTCGCCAGACGCTCGCGCTGCCGGGGCCTTTCGGGAAGACCGAGTAGTAGAGAAACTTGCCGTCGGTGGACTCGAACGCCAGCCCCAGCCGGGCTGAGCCTTTTTTCGTGACCTGGACCTCGGAACCCGGCCCCTTGGAGGAGGGCATCTTCCAGATCCGGAACTCCCCGGTCCGGTTGGAGGCGAAGTAGATCCACTTGCCGTCACGCGACCAGCTCGGAACGGCATCGGTTACCGGGTTCGCGGTCAAACGGCGCGGCTTGCCCCCGGCCGCGCTGATAACGTAAATGTCAAAGTCCCCTTCGATGAGGCCGTCGAAAGCGATCTGGGCTCCATCGGGAGACCAGCGTGGCGCGCCGGCCACCGGCTGCCTTGGGGGCGTCAACGGCGCCACGTTCGAGCCATCACTGTCGGCCACCCAGATCTGCGAGCTTCCCGAGCGCAGGGAAGTAAAGACGATCCGCTTGCCGTCTGGAGAGATCGAGGGACTGAGGTCGGGTCTGGTGGAGGAGACGTACCGGATCGGTTTCGGGGCGCGCCCTTGGTTGAGTTCGAGCCGCCAGATGTCGGCGTCCCGGTAGAAATCCGAGTAGGCCAGTTTCTCTCCCACGGGCGATACGGCAAGATCTACCCCGGCCCGGCCGATGGCGCTGACCAGCCGGGCGGACCCGCTTTCGGCGACCGGGATGCGCCACAAGTCGGCCTCGCCCCCGCGCTCCCTGACGCAGAGCAACTCACGCCCGTCCGCCGTCCACCTGAGGGAATTGGCAGTCCACCAGCGCTGGTGGGTGAGCCGCCGGGGTTCACCGAGTGGCAGAAGATCCCTGGAAAGTGGCAGCACGAAGATGTCCGGAACCCAAAAGGTTGGCCGACGGAGAAATGCCAGGTGGCGACCGTCCGGTGAAGGGACGCCGCCCACATCACCCCACGACGTGGCAGGCGGGGTGGTCAACTGGCGCATCTCGCCGCTCTCCGCCGAAACCAGACGCAGGGCGCTCGTGCGGGGCCCTGAAACTGTGGCAGCAGTCACGAGCCACCTGCCGTCCGGGGTCCAGGCTAGGCTGGGGCGTGAGGCAACCGATATGGAAACCTCAGCCACCTTCCGCTCCACGCCGCCCAAGGCGGGCACCAGGAAGATGCCATAGTCATTCTCCGATGCGGCTCGCAGAAAAGCGATCTGCCGTCCGTCGGGAGACCAGGCGGGGAAGTTGTCCCGCGCCGGGTGTGTGGTCAGCCGCAGCGGCCTATCCTCGCTGCCGACCAGCTTCACGTAGATATCGAAGTTGTCCTGCTTCTCGCCGTTCCAGGCGAAGGCTACCTGCCGGCCCTCCGGCGAGAATGAAGGGGACAGTTCGATGCCGGGATAGCTGGTGAGCGGCACCGTCCTCGAGGCGGGCTGCGTGCTCCTGCGCGGGAAGCCGAGCCAGAGCGATAGCGCGACGGCAGCGACCCCAGTGAGCAGCGCAGCACCCCAGAGGAGCCTCCGGCGAGGCCTGGCGGCCCGAACCGGTTGAACCTGCTCGAGATGGCCCCTGCGACTTTTCCACCAGGCGTCCAGTTCGCTCCTGTAACCATAGACGGAGCCGCGCGTATCGTGGACGAGCCGGTGGACTGGCAGGCCTTCCTCGCTTTCCCATCTGACTACGGTACGAACGCCGCGGTTGAGGTAGGCGGCGATCTCTTTCCAGGAGTCCAGCCGGTCGCCCGAGGCCGGGGCGGCGGCGGCGTCTCTCGGCGGACGGTGGAAGCTACCCATGGGGGTTCGGCTTTGAATATAACGCCCCGCGGTTCAGGCCGCAAGAGCCGCTGCCACTAGCAGCTAGAAGATGCCATGAGCAGCCAGGTCAAAGTTGGCTGCTCGTTTCAATTGCCGCCACCAGAGCCTCCGCCTAACCTGGAGCCTGTCATCAGGGAGGCTGCCGTGGCGCAGAGGTGGCGAATACCGCTGGGAGGGGCTCTGGGGTTGCTGCTGGGCGCGCAGCAGATCTCCTGGCAACAAAACACCGACCGAGGCACGCAGCTTCAGCGGGAGGGCAAATACATAGAGGCGGAAACAGTCCTCCTGGCCGCCTTGAAGGAGACGGATAGCTTCCCACCCGGCGACCCTCGCCTTCCCAGCACTCTCAACAGCCTCGCATCTGTCTGCCAGGATCTGGGCAAGATCACTGAAGCCGAGAAGTACTATCAGCGCACCATAGCGCTGTATGAGCAGAGCCACGGCAAGGATCACTCAGCCCTGGCCAAGCCGCTGCATAATCTGGCGTCCCTGTATCTGGAACACGGCCAGTACGGCAAGGCGGAGCGGCTGAGCCGAAGGGCCCTGGCCCTCCGGCGGGAGGAGGCGGGACCGTACCAGGCCGATGTGGCGATGCTGCTCAATGGCCTCGGCATGGCCTGGCACGCCCAAGGCCGGTACGCCGAAGCTGAACCTCTGTACCGGCAAGCGCTGTCAATCTGGGAGAAGAGCGTGGGGCGTGAGCGGCGCGAGGTGGCCTCTGTGTTGAGCAATCTGTCCTTGCTGTGCGCGCAGACGGGGCGGCCGGCCGAGGCGGTCGCGCACCAACAACGCGCTCTTGCGATTCTGGAAAAGGCCCTCGGCGCGGACCATCCGGAACTGGTGAAGCCCCTGTCGAACCTGGCGTCGATCTACTCGACCATGCATCAGCCAGCAGAAGCCGAGACTCTCTTCAGGAGGGCCTTGGCCATCGCGGAGGCGGGCTTCGGAGGAGAGCACGAAGTGTACGGGGGCGTCCTCTTGAACTACGCCGTGCTGCTGCGGCAGATGAAACGCAAAGGCGAAGCCAAGGAACTGGAGCGGCGCGCCAATGCGATCCTGGCCAAGGCGGCCGGCGAGGCGTCCGCCCGGCACACCGTGGACGTCACTGACCTCATCAGGCTGAGTGGAAAGCGGTAGCAGGGGCTCGATTCAGCCGTAACACCGCTGTGTCGCCGTCGGTTTTGAGCTTGTCGCCGGTGGCGTTGCTGGCGCAGATGCTCAAGCAGCGCTGAGCGCTTGATCCGCCTTGCGTGCACGCGCTGGTGAGGGAGGCCGGGAAGTGGCGCCGCCGGGGGCTCCAGCAGCGGCACACTTGCTTCTATCGCCAGTCCGCCAAGCTGACGATGTTTGGAAGCACCGGATGAAGGGCAGCGTAAAGCTTCTCGTCCGCGGTCACCATCGGGCAGCCTTCGCGCAGGCTCAGGGCAACGTAGAGCATGTCGTAGACGGTGCGCCGGTGTTGGGCTGCTAAGCGGAAGGCTTCCTCCAGGAGATCCGATGCCGGGGTGATCCTGAAAACCACGTTGCGAAACTCGGCTAGGATCGCGCGTGCATCCGCGGCGGTCAACCCCTGAAAAAGGTGCTTCTTCCAGACGATGTTCCCGAACTCGGAATGAATCAAGTCCGGTGCAAGGAAGACGGTTGCTCCGGCGCGATAGCTCTCCAGTACTCGCCGCGCCTCGGCTGAATGAGGCTCCGCCACGAACCACTTGATTGCGACAGCGCTGTCAACGACGAGGCTGCTCATCTGTGTTCGCGGTCTTCGCGAACCAGGGCCGCGCTGTCGGGCATCTGGCCGTACCTGGCTTCGATCTGCCGCCGCAAAGCGTCGATCCGGCTAACCACCTCCTGACGCTGGAGTGTCTCGGCCTGCTGGCTTTCCCATTGCTCCAACAGGCGCTCGATGGTCGTCAAGCCCCGCGACCGCGCTTCGACTTCAAGGCGCGCGTAGAGATCGTCTGATATGTCCAGGGTGCGGCTCACCACTTTCATGCTATCATCCGCTGCCTGCTCGGTCCAATGCAACCCGCGGTCGGGCTGTCGGTTTCGAGCTTGTCGCCAGTGGTGATGCTCCTGCTGATGCTCAAGCAGCGCTGAGCGCTCGATCCGCCCTATACTCGACCGTATGGTGCGGCTTGTCTTCTCGCTGTTGTTCGTCAGTCTGACACTGCCCGGGCAGGAGGTCTCCCAGAGCGGGCTGCAACTGAAGGGCGCGCGCCCGATGGTGAGCCAACCGGAGCGGGCGCGCCAGGCCATGGTGGCCAGCGTGCACGAGCTGGCCTCCGAAGCGGGCTTGGAAGTCCTCAGCCGCGGCGGGAATGCCGTAGATGCGGCGGTGGCAATGGGTTTCGTGCTGGCGGTGGTCCACCCCGAGGCGGGCAATCACGACCAAGTGCGGCTTAAGCTGGCTGGCGACCGGGATGTCAAGGGCGGGGAGCTCGAGGTGAGGGTCGAGCAGGGTGTGGTCACCCAGCCGGGCAAGGTGCGCGAGCTGAAGCAGAAGCAAGAAGCCGAGCGCCTCACCCGCAAGGTCAAGGGCGTCAAGAAGGTGATCAACCAGGTGGAGGTGGAGACCACACTGGCCCCGCCCTCGGGCGCGAAGCCAAACCTTGAGCTCCGACCTCTGCGCTGGGCTTGAAGGGGAGCGAATCATGTGGCTGACCTCGGTTGTGCGGTTCCTTATTTCCGGTCGGGCCGGTTATCTGAATGCAGAGCTTCTGGGTGCGGCGAGGAAGGGGAAAACACCAGAGGTTGAGGCGCTGCTGGCGCGCGGTGCGGACCCCAATGCGAGAGACCGCAAGGGCCGCAGCCCGCTGATGCGTGCTGCAAGCTCACTCCGCACCGAGACCCTCAGAGCCCTGGTGGGGAACGGCGCAGCGGTGAACGCCAGGGACGTCGTGGGGCAAACTGCCCTAATACATGCCACGGCGTCTTGTGGTGCCCCCTTTTGTGACCTCTGCACGGGCACGGTCAAGGAGTTGTTGGGTCTGGGAGCGGATGTGAATGCCGGAGACCATCGGTGCCGGACCGCACTGATGTACGCGGCCAGGTCACTGTGCACCAAGACTGTGAGTGCGCTGCTGGAGCACGGCGCAGATGCTAATGCGGTAGACCACAAAGGCCGCACCGCGTTGATGTATGCGGTAGGCGAGGAGGTTTCAGACGACCCCTCGGATTTCATGCCGAAGTTCGAGCCTGACGAAGCCCCTAGGCTGATCGGCGTTTTCGGCGGTCTTACCTTGGGCGGTTGGGAGCATGGCTGGCGTGGCTGTGTCACGGACACCGTGGGGCTGCTGGCTGCTGGAGGGGCCGATATGAACGCACAAAACAAGGATGGCAAGAGTGCCCTGATGATAGCGGTGGGCAGGCGGTTCACCAGGGCGGTCAAGGCTTTGCTCCTGCACGGCGCCGACGTGAATGGGAGAGACAAGGATGGTTGGACTGCTCTGAGGCTGGCTAGGTTCGTGCGGCATGCCCAAATCACTCAAGTACTAATCGAAGCTGGTGGTCTCGAATAGAGGACCCTGGACTCCCATGCCAGGTTGACGGCCCAATGGGCTAGGCAGTGCCGCGTCCGAGGGTCGTTTCCCCGGGCAGCGCGGCCGTTCTGCCGGCGGTGATTCTGCCTCCACTACTCCCCGTGAGACGAGTGAGGGGCTCACGGTTCGCAAGCGCTCTTCCCCTGATCCGCCCTATACTCGACCTTATGCTGCGGTTTGTTTTCTGGCTGTTGTTCGTCAGTCTGACACTGCCCGGGCAGGAGGTCTCCCAGAGCGGGCTGCAACTGAAGGGCGCGCGCCCGATGGTGAGCCAACCGGAGCGGGCGCGCCAGGCCATGGTGGCCAGCGTGCACGAGCTGGCCTCCGAAGCGGGCTTGGAAGTCCTCAGCCGCGGCGGGAATGCCGTAGATGCGGCGGTGGCAATGGGTTTCGTGCTGGCGGTGGTCCACCCCGAGGCGGGCAATCTGGGCGGCGGGGGCTACATGGTGATCCGGATGGCCGATGGGCGCTGCCAGGCGATTGACTATCGCGAGACGGCGCCGGCGGCGGCGCGCCCGGGCATGTTTCAGTTACCCCAAGAGGCGCGCGTGGGCTACAAAGCCTCGGCGGTCCCGGGGACGGTGGCGGGGCTGGCGCTGGCGCACCGCCTGTTTGGAAAGAAAAGCTGGCGGGAGCTGCTCGAACCTGCGCGGCGGCTGGCCGCGCGCGGCTTCCCAGCTTCGCAGCGCATGGAGCTGATCCTGGCGCTCCAGGTGCCGGTGATGAAGGAGTTCCCGGAAACCGCCAAGGTCTTCCTGCACGGGGGAGACCGGCCGCTCAAGCAGGGCGAACTCGTCCGCCAGCCGGAGCTGGCCGCCACCATTGCGCGGATTGCCCGGCAAGGGGCCAGTGAGTTTTACGAAGGGGAGACCGCGCGGCGCATTGCGGCTGACATGGCGGCGCGCGGCGGCACCATTACCTATGAAGACCTGAAGCGTTACCGGGCGCGGGCCGTGGAGCCGCTACAGAGCACGTATCGCGAGCACACTATTCTGACGGTGCCGCCGTCCTCCGGCGGGGGCGTGTCGCTCATCGAGATGCTGAACATCCTAGAGCAGTTTCCCCAGCGGCTGGGCATGGAAGGATCCAGCCCGTCGCGGCACCTGATGATTGAGGCCATGAAGCGCGCCTATCGGGATCGCAGCGTGCACCTGGCTGACCCCGCGTTTTTCCAGATCCCGGTGGACCGGCTGATTGGCAAAGAGTACGCCGCCGAGCTGGCGCGCTCGATCCGGCTGGACCGGGCGACGCCGAGCGGCGAGCTGGAAGGACCCGCGCAGCCCGGCGAGGCGGGTGAATCGGAGGAGACCACGCACTTCAGCATCGTAGACACGGCCGGCAACCTCGTTTCGAACACTTACACGCTGAACGGGTTCTACGGCTCGCAAGTGATCCCCAAGGGCACCGGCGTTCTGCTCAACGACATCATGAGCGCTTTCTCGACCCGGCAGGGAAGCCACAACCAGGTGGGGCCTGGCAGGCGCCCCGTGGCCTCGATGACGCCGGTGATCGTGCTCCGCCCGGACGGCAAGCCCTGGGTGGCCCTGGGCTCGCCGGGCGCTTACACTATCGCCAACACGCTGCTCCAGGTGATTGTCAATCTGATTGACTACCGGATGTCGCTGCGCGACGCCATCGAGTTTCCGCGCATCCACCACCAGTACCAGCCGGACCGCGTGGACGCCGAGCCGGGCGCGCTCGTCTTCGACGTGGCCGAGAAGCTGAAGGCCCTGGGGCACACGCTCAACCCCGTATTGCGCGCGCAGGGGGACGTCCACGCCGTGGCGATCGAAGAGAGCAGCGGCTGGAGAATCGGGCTCTCCGATGGCCGCCGCGGGGGCAGAGCGGTCGGCTACTAGAAACACAGGCAAGAATGCCTGTGGCACAGACTCTCCAGTCTGTGTGTGTTCCCTACTTCGGCCCGGGCAGTTTCACCACGCCCATGTCCTTGGGCGAGGAGTAGATGGTGATGCTGTTGTCGGCAGGCCGCTCCGGTGCAGGCTTGGCACGCGCGCGCTGGGCGGCCATGGCTTTTTTCTGAGCCTCGATCATCTGGGCCACCTGCTGCTCGGGGATGGTGAGCGCGAACTTCACCGTCCGGCCTTCCACCTTGAGCTGGAGATTCTCGAGCGCCTTGGCCGCCCCTGGTTTGCCCTGGCTGAGCGCCAGCCCGGTGAGGAAGCGAACCACGTCATTCAGGGCGGTGGCGTCCTTCTCACTGCGGGTCAGGGCCTCGAAAGAGATGTCGATTCGAGAGCTAAGGCGGACGCCGCCGCTGACCTGCTCGATCCCCTGGAGCATGTCACCCTTCAGCGCGCCGCTGACCTGCGGGTTGGGGAGCGCTTTGGCCATTTCGGCGGGAGGAATCACCGAGACGCCCCAGATGTCGTAGGCGCCGCTCAGTTCATTCACCTTGGCCATGAGCTTGGCGGGAAGGCGGACGGGGGATCCCCGGCGCCCAATCGCCCCGCGCACGCTTTCCGGGTCTCCGGCGGCCAAGGTCGATCGGTCCAGGAAGGCCAGCGCCATGGGTTCCTTTTCTTTGCTGCTGGCGATTTGCACTCCCTGATAAGTATTCAGTTCGGCCTTGCCGAGCTGGGCCAAGGCAGACAGCCGCGCGGGATCAAAGGACCCGCGCGCGAGCAGCAGTCCGCGCCGCCCCTTGCTGGAGCTGCCGGCGGGAGCGGCGATCAGCACCTCGCTCACGTCGCGCCGCGGATCAAAGCCGACGAGTGCGATCACTTTCGTAATCTCCTCGGCCGGCACGGCGGCTTGCGAAAGAATCGACTGGCCGATGGGCGAGGCCAGGATCTGCTCCACCCGGATGCCGACCACCACTGCGGCGTCCGGCATGACCAGGTTCAAGAGGCCGGAGTCGGCGGCAAAAACGCTTGCCGCGACCGCCAGCAGAAGGACCAGTATTCTTCCCGCCGTGCGCATAATAGGCTCCTTATTCCAGCTTACGACTAAACCGTGCGCGGTGTTCTACGTTAATAACCTTAAACCGCCACCGCCACTTGCTCGACGATCCGGATGCCGAAGGCCTCCAAACCCACGAACTTCCGGGGATGGTTGGTCAACAGGCGGATGGTGTGGAGGCCCAGGTCGGAGAGAATCTGCGCGCCGATGCCGCTTTCGTACTGAAGGCGGCGCCGGCCGCTGGCTCCGGAGTAGTGCGCGAGATCCGGGGTGTGGGGCACAAGCTGCGGGGCGCCGGTCTCATCGGGGACAACTCGGATTCCGCGGCCGGACTGGTGGAGGTAGACCAGCACGCCCAACTCCTCGGCAGCGATTTGCCGGAGCGCGGCCCGCATCATCCCGCCGCACTCGCAGGAGGTGGCGCCGAAGACGTCGCCGTAGACGCAGTGGGAGTGCATCCGCACCAGGACGCGCTCGCGCCCCTGCACGTCGCCGCGAACCAGCGCCAGATGCATCTCGGGGTCAGTCGAGGCGGTGTAGGCCAGGCTGCGGAACTCGCCGAACTCGGTAGCCAGGCGCCCTTCGGCTACCCGCCGCACGATGCGCTCATGGGCCAGCCGATAGCGGATCAACTCGGCCACCGAGATCATCTTGAGCTGGTGGCGGCGGCAGAACTCCTCCAGTTGCGGCACCCGGGCCATGGTGCCGTCCTCGTTCATGATTTCGCAGATCACCCCGGCCGGCGTCAGGCCGGCCAGGCGCGCCAGGTCCACGGCGGCTTCAGTTTGTCCGGCGCGGACCAGCACCCCGCCCTCGCGGGCACGCAGGGGGAAGACGTGGCCCGGGCGGGCCAGGTCGGCAGGGCGGCTGGCGGGCTCGAGGGCCACCTGGATGGTCCGTGCCCGGTCGGCGGCCGAGATCCCGGTGGTCACGCCTTCCCGCGCGTCGATGGACTCGCAGAAGGCGGTGCCGAACCGCGAAGTGTTGTCCGGCGACATGGGCCGCAGGTGAAGCTCATCACAGCGCTGCGTCGTCAGCGCCAGGCAGATCAGGCCGCGGCCCTGGGCGGCCATGAAGTTGATGATTTCCGGCGTGACCTTTTCGGCGGCCGCCGTCAGGTCGCCCTCGTTCTCCCGGTCCTCGTCGTCCACCACCACCAGCATGCGGTCGGCGCGGAGTTCTTCAAGGGCCTCGGGGATGGAGGCGAATGGCATAGCGGTAGAGGACCTTCGTTACCCTTGCCCGCCCAGGGCGGCTTCGAGTGAGATCTCGATGGCCGGATTCTCCGTGCGCAGCACGTCGCAGGCCCAGCCCGCCGGGTTCTGCTGCGAGAAGCAAAGAGCTTGCCCTTCCAACGGGTCGATCAACCAGATGAATTCCGCGCCCATCGAGAGATACTCCCGCACTTTTGGCTGCATACGCACCATGCGGTCTTCCGGGGACAGGATTTCGACGATCAGGAAGGGGGCCACGGTCGGGATGCGCTCTCCGATGTACCCGGCACGCCAGACCGCGATGTCCGCCACCCGGTAGCGGCGCGGCTCGGTCTGAATGCGGATCTCGGGCAGCACCTGGATTCCCAGGCGCGACTCCATCTGCGTCAAGAAAAACATCAGAATCTTCTGCACAGTGCTGTGCGGCATCTCCCCCATGTTCCGCTCCACGATCTCGCCGTCCAGGTATTCGCAATCCGCTCCGTCGAAGCTGGCGTGCAGGTACTCTTCGACGTCCATCAACAGCTTGGTCGTCATGACGCCCTCACTTGGCATTATACGCGCTCCGTCAGACTACACTGAAATCAGATGACCACCCGCGACGACCACCCTGGCCGCAGGGCGTCGCCGATTCCCGGCATCCCCTGGAACGTGTTCCTGCTGGGGCTGGTGAGCCTGTGCACCGACGCCTCCAGCGAAATGATCTACCCGCTGATTCCGCTGTTCTTGACTCGGACGCTGGGCGCGCCGGTGGCGGTGGTGGGCGTGATCGAGGGCCTGGCGGAAGCGACCGCGAGCATCCTGAAAGGCTTCTCGGGGTGGCTCTCGGACCGGCTGGGTCGGCGGCGACCACTGGTGATCGGCGGCTACGGCCTGGCGGCTGTGGCCAAGCCTCTGCTGGCTCTGGCTGCCGGCTGGCCGCTGGTGCTGGCGGCGCGGGTGCTGGACCGCTTCGGCAAGGGGCTCCGCGGCTCCCCGCGCGACGCCCTGATCGCTGATTCGACCCCGGAGGAGTCGCGCGGGCGGGCCTTCGGCTTCCACCGCAGCGCGGACCAGGTCGGTGCGGTGGTAGGGCCGCTGGCGGCGCTGGCCTTGCTGGCGGCCTTCCGGCAGGACTACCGGGCTGTGTTCCTGGTCGCGTTCCTTCCCGCGGCGGTTGGTGTCGCGCTGCTCGCGCTGGTGAGGGACCCGAAGCGGACCGGCGCCAGGGGCGCGCGACCGCCCAAGTTCAGCCTTCGCGGCGCGACGCCGGCATATCGCCGGTTTCTCGGCATCGGGCTGCTGTTCGCGCTGGGGAACTCCTCGGACGTCTTCTTGATCTTGCGCGCCGGGCAGTTGGGCCTGGCGGCCTCGAAGATTGTCTTGCTGTTTGCCGCCTTCAACTTGTCCTACGTGCTCTCGGCGTATCCGGCAGGGCGGCTCTCGGACCGGCTGGGCCGCAAGCGGGTGCTGGTGGCCGGCCTGTGGGTGTTCGCGCTGGTGTACCTGGGATTTGCGCTGGCGCCCGGCCCGGGCTGGCTGGTTCCGTGCTTCGTCGTCTACGGCCTGTACATGGGGCTGACGGATGGCGTCTCGCGCGCTTTCGTGGTTGACCTGGTGACTCCGGAGGCGCGGGCCACGGCACTGGGCGTTTATGCGATGGCCGTCGGGCTGATGAGCCTGGCGGCCAGCTTGCTGGCCGGCTGGCTGTGGCAGTGGCTGGGGCCTCCGGCGCCCTTCTGGTTGGGAGCGGCGCTGGCCGCCTGCGCCGCGGAGCTGCTGGCGCTCATGCGTGCTCCGGGCCGAACTCCAGCACCAGCACGGTGATGTCGTCGTTCTGCGGGGCGCTGCCGGTGAACTCCTCCGCAGCGTTCACCAGCGCGTGGTGCAGTTCCTGGCACGGCGCGGCGGCGTGGGCGCGGACAGTCGCACGCAGTCTCTTGAGCCCGAAGAACTCGCCTTGCAAGTTTCGCGCTTCCGAGAACCCGTCCGTGCAGATCACCAACTTGTCGGCGGCCGCCAGCGCGGTGGTCTCGACCTGGTAAGCGGCGTCTTCGAGCATGCCCAGTGGCGTGCCGTTGGCCGGCAGCTCCCGAAGCTCGCCCGCAGACCGCACCAGCAGCGGCGGCAGATGACCGGCATTGATCCAGCGGAGCAGACCGGTCGCCTCCAGGGTGCAGTAGAAAACCGTCGCGTATTGCTCTCCGCCCGTCCGGTCCAGCAAGAAGCGATTGACGCGACCCATCATCTCTTCCATCGGCAGCCGGGTGTAGGGCGCCGCCAGGAACATACCCTGGAGCAGCGCCGCCAGCAGGGCCGAGCCGACTCCCTTGCCGGAGACGTCGGCCACCACCGCGGCCCAGCAAGACGCACTCACCGGCCGGACGTCCAGGTAGTCGCCACCCACCTGGAGAGAGGGGATGTTGGAGCCCATGGCCCGGAACCAGCCGCTCGAGGGCCAGGAGCGTGGCAGCAGACTTTCCTGGATACGCCGCGCGATGCGCAGTTCTTCCTCCATGCGCTGGCGGGCCCACTGCTCCTCGAGCAGACGGGCGTGCTCCAGCACGGTGGAAGCCTCCAGGGCCAGCGTGGTCAGCAGCTCGCGGCTGCCGGCGGGTGGCTCGGCGGGCGCGGCACGCGAGTCCAGGTAAAGCAGGCCTACCGTGTTTTCAGCCGCGACGAGGACGGCGGTCTCCTGGGGAGCGCCCGCGCGGATCCGCACCAGGGGGACGGCCAAGACGTGGCGCAGCTCCAGGTCGGCTACGCTCTGCTCGCCGCCGCCGGCAGGGTCGAAGCTCATCGAGAGGAACTCCCGGCGCTGCTCCAGGGCGCGCAGCAGCAGACGGGTGGGCAGACGGAGGTCGCCTTTGTCGAGCCGTCCCGTGCGGCTGCGCGCCACGCGGACCGCCAGATCGTTTCCCTGGCGGAGCAGGAGGAAGCCGCGCTCGCAGCCGGTCACCTCCAGCGCTGCCTGAACGACCGCTTCCAGCACCTCGTCGGTCGATAAAGCGGCCTGCAACGCCCGCGCCACCTCCAGGGTAGCCCGCAGCCGGGCCAGGCCGGAGCCGGCCTCGGCCGCGACGCGCGCCGCCGTGCCGGGCTCAAGGTGGAAGATGAGGCTGTAGGAGTCCTCGCATCCGAATTCGATCCGGTCCGCGTCGGCGAGCCTCTGGCGGCGGATGCGAGCGCCGTTCAAGAAAACGCCGTGGCTCGAGTTCGAGTCCTCGAGGACGTACTCGCCGGCTTCGCACAGGATCCGGGCGTGCCGCCTGGAGATGCGGCTGTCCCGCAAGGCGAGGTGGTTCTCGGTGGTTCTGCCGATGCGGAAGGGAACGGGCTGAACCGGGGTGCGGGTTCGGTCCCCGGAAGGGCTGATGACGATGAGCGTGGCGGGCAGTGGGCCGCCGCCGGGTCCCGGCGCCCCCATTACTTCCTCCGCCGCAGGCGCGGCCCCGGCTGCGGCGCCCGCGCGGCTGCCTCCTGCATCTCGCGCACCCGCATGGCCCGGCAGTGTGCGCAGTAGCCGCCGATTTCCGTGCGCGCCACTAGAATCTGAAAGCCGAAATCCGTCTCGATCTGCCGCCGCAGTTTGCGGAGCGGCTCCCCGAAGAACTCCTCGATCTTTCCGCACTGCAAGCAGACCATGTGCGCGTGTTCCTGCTTGAGACGGGTCTCGTAGTAGTGCTGGTCACCGTCGTAGTGCATCAAGTCGAGCTCGTCCACCAGTTGGCCCTGCTTGAGCATCTTCAGGGTGCGGTAGACGGTGACCCGGTTGATTCCAGGGTCGCGTTCCCGGGCCAGGCGGTAGAGCTGCGCGGCGTCCAGGTGCCGGCCCGAGCGGTCGATCAGCTCCAGCAGGATCCGGCGCTGCCGCGTCAGGCGCATCCCCCGCTTGCGCAGCGAGCCGTGAGTGCTTTCGGCGGGCATAACCGGCGGCTATCAGTCAAACCATAGCATGTGCAGGGGAGGCCTGGCATCGTAATCCGTACGTAAGAAACTGTCCGGCCAGGGGGCCGGACGCGGACGGGGGCGTCCGCCCTACGACGGTCCGCAGTAGGGCGGGTCCCCTGACCCGCGAGCCAGCCCCCCGGCTGGCTCACCGGGCCGGTGAGGAGCCCATGAACTGGCGCGCCGCGCCACTGGGGGTCCCCCGGCGGCCGTTGCTCGCTACGTACGGATTACGGCCGGTAGAAACCTGGCTACGGCTGGCGCATAATGGGGAAACATGGCGGAAGCAGCGTGCCCGAAGTGCGGCGGGTCCGGTTGGGTGATTGTCGAGCGCGAGGGGGTTTCGGGCGCCGAGCGTTGCGGATGCGCGGCGCCGTTGCGCGCCCGGACGCTGATGGAAACTGCCGGGATTCCTCCCTTGTATGCCGAGGCTTCGTTGGACAATTTCCTGCTGCCCGAAGACAATCCGCTGGCTTACAGGGGGCTGTCGAAGGCCATGGTAGACGTGCTCACCTATGCCAACCAGTTCCCCGACCTGCCCAAGCCCGGCCTGCTGCTGATGGGTGAGGCGGGCGCGGGCAAGACGCACCTGGCCGTGGCGGCGCTGCGGATGCTGATCGCGCGGGGCTTCGCCGGCGTCTTCTTCGACTACCAGAACCTGCTGGACCGCATCCGCGCGGGCTACGATCCCACGGCGGGGGCCAGCGACCGCGAAGTTTATCGCTCGGCCCTGGAAGCCGAAGTCCTGCTGCTGGACGACCTGGGGGCGCACCGGGTTCTGGAGTGGATCGAGGACACGGTGACCTCGATAGTGACCTACCGCTGCAACCACCGCAAAGCGCTGATCGCCACCACCAATCTGCCCGACCCCGCCGCGGGGGACACCATCGTGCAGCGCGTTCCCGGAGCCTCGCAGGTGGATTACAGGATCTCGTTGAGCGATCGTATCGGCGAGCGCGCCCGCTCGCGGCTGTTCGAGATGTGCACGGTGGTGCGCATCTGGGGCGTGGGCGACTACCGCACGCGGAAAATGAGGTGACTTGTGCGTCTGTTGAAGCTGCTGTTGTTGACTGCCGCTCTGGCGGCGGCGCAATCCGGGCCGCTGGAGATCCAGATCCTTTATGACAACACCGCCGCGCCGGCCGGCCTGGCGCCGGACTGGGGCTTCGCCGCCCTGGTGAGCTACGGCGGGCACCGCATCCTGTTTGACACCGGCGCGAAGCCGGATGTGTTCATGGGGAACGTCAAGAAGCTCGGCGTCGATCCGTCCTCCCTCGAGCAGGTGGTGATCTCGCACGCGCATGCCGACCACACGGGCGGCTTGGCCGGCCTCACGGCGCTCAACGCCCGCCTGGTGGTGCACGGGCCCGCCGACAGCAAGCCTTTTGAGGTCGTGCCCGGGGTCTACTCGACGGGCCTCATCGCGGGCTCGGTCTTCGAGCAGGCCCTGGTCATCGAGACCCCGAAAGGGCTGGTGATCCTGACCGGGTGCAGCCACCCCGGGGTGGTGAAGATGGTCGAGGCGGCCGTGGAACAGAGGGGCAATAAGCCCGTGCGGCTGTTGCTGGGCGGCTTCCACATGCTCGAACAGAAGAGCGACGAGATCAATGCCGCGATCACCAGCCTGAAGGGGCTGAAGGTTGCGGCGGCGGTGCCCACGCACTGCTCCGGGGAGCTGGCGATCAAGCTCTTCCGCGAAGCCTTCGGGCCCGGGCCGGGCGCCGGCGTGGGCCGGCGGATCGTGCTCGAGTAGGGGCGAGGCAGGCCTCGCCCCGGCACCTGATGGGCCGGTATCGGGTTGGCGAACCGCGCCACACTTGCCGCCGGTCTTTCGCTATAGTGTAAGGAGCCTGACAGGCGAACCCAAAGGCCTAGTGACGGAGAGGTGCTGAATGAACCGCAGATATTTCCTGATGACATCGGCGGGGGTGGCTGGGGCCGTGCGCGCCAGCGCGCTGGCCAGCCCCAACGACATGGTGCGCGTGGCCTGCGTCGGCATACGCGGCCAAGGCGGCAGCCACATCCGCATGTATTCCCACATGCCCAACGTCGAGGTGGCCGCGCTTTGCGACGTTGACGAGTCGGTTCTCAACAAGCGGCTGGATGAGGTCGAGAAGAGCACGAAGAAGCGCCCGGCGGCCTTCACGGACATCCGAAAGCTGCTGGAGGACAAGACGATCGACGCGGTCTCGATCGCCACGCCCAACCACTGGCATGCCCTGATGACCGTCTGGGCGTGCCAGGCGGGCAAGGACGTCTACGTCGAGAAACCCTGCACACACAACATTTTCGAGTCGCGGCAGATCGTGGCGGCGGCCAAGAAGTACAACCGCGTGGTGGCGCACGGCGCCAACAGCCGGTCCGGCCCGGCCATCATCGAGGCCATGCAAAAGATGAAGGAAGGGCTGATCGGCGACGTCTACCACGCCCGCGGCCTGTGCTACAAGTGGCGCGACACCATCAAGCGCACGCCGGTCGAGCCCGTGCCCGCGGGCGTGCACTACGACCTGTGGCTGGGCCCGGCGCCCAAGCGGGAGTACATGCGCAATCGCTTCCATTACAACTGGCACTGGTTCTGGGATTACGGCAACGGCGACTTCGGCAACCAGGGCATCCACGAGCTGGACATCTGCTCCTGGGGCTTCGGCAACAAGTATCCGGTGAAGGTCACGGCCCTCGGCGGGCACTTCATGTTCGACGACGACCAGGAGACGCCCAACACGCTCACTGTGCTCTATGAGTTTGATGGGGCCGGCAAGCGCAGAATGATGTCCTTCGAGACGCGGCACTGGATCACCAACCATGAGGCGGGCGTTGGCGGCGACAAGCCGGGCGGCACCGTCGGCAACATCTTTTACGGGTCCAATGGCTACCTGGCGATCGACGGCTACAACAAGTACTGGACTTACCTGGGCCGCGAGCAGCAGCCCGGGCCGGCCCGCACCGAGGGCGGCAACAACTGGGCCAACTTCATCCAGGTGGTCCGCAGCCGCAAGCTGGAGGAGTTGAACGCCGGCATCGAACACGCCGCCATTTCCTGCACGCTGATGCACCTGGGCAACATCGCTTACCGGGTCGGGCGCGTTCTGCGCGTGGATCCCAACACCGGCGACATCCTCGGCGACGACGAAGCCAAGAAGCTGGCCACCCGGGCGTACCGGAAGCCCTTCGTGGTGCCCGAGAAGGTCTGAATCGGGGAAGTCAGGAGTCAGGAGTCAGAAGTCGGAAGAATGGACCCGCTGGCGTACTTACGCGAGCAACTCGCGGGCTGGCGGCTGGCCGGAACCTACCAGACGCTGCGCGAGCTGCAAACGGCGTGCGAGCCCCTCTGCCGCTTTGACGGCCGCGAAGTCATCAACCTGGCCTCGAACAACTACCTGGGGCTGACCAGCCATCCCAAACTGGTCGAGGCCGCCCTGGAGGCCACGCGGCGCTTCGGCGTAGGTTCCGGCGCGGTGCGCACCATCGCCGGCACGATGAGCCTGCACCTGGAGCTGGAGCGCCGCATCGCGGCCTTCAAGCAAGTCGAGGCCTGCGTGGTTTTCCAGTCCGGCTTCGCGGCCAACGCCGGCACGGTGGCCGCGATTCTCGGTCCGGAAGACCACATCATCTCCGACGAGCTCAACCACGCCAGCATCATCGACGGCTGCCGGCTATCGAAGGCCAAGATCCACGTGTTCCCCCACCGGGATGTGGCGGCTGCCGACCGCACTCTGGCCGAGCTCTCCACTGCGCCGGGCAGAAAGCTGCTGATTACCGACGGCGTGTTCTCGATGGACGGCGACATCGCTCCGCTCCCGGAGCTGGCGGCCGCGGCGCGCCGGCACGGCGCCATCATGATGCTCGACGACGCCCACGCCTCGGGCGTGCTGGGCCGGAACGGGCGGGGCACGGTGGATCATTTCGGCCTGCACGGGCAGGTGGACGTCCAGGTGGGGACGCTGTCGAAGGCCATCGGGGCGCTGGGCGGGTACGTTTGCGGCAGCCGCGATCTGATCGAATTCCTCTACCACCGCGCTCGCCCGTTCCTGTTCTCGACCTCGCACCCGCCGGCGGTGGCGGCTTCCTGCCTGGCGGCCTTCGAGGTGCTCGAGCAGGAGCCGGAGCGTATCGAGAGCCTGTGGGAGAACACCGGCTCGTTCAAGGCCGGGCTGACGGCTGCGGGGTTCAACACCGGTTCGAGCCAGACTCCCATTACTCCGATCATGGTCGGCGAGGCGGCTCTGGCCCACGCCTTCTCGAAGGCGCTGTTTGAAGAGGGCGTCTTCGCCACCGGCATCGGTTACCCCACGGTGCCCCACGGCAAGGCGCGCATCCGCACGATCGTCACCGCCACCCACACCCGCGCCCAGCTCGAACAGGCGCTCGAAATCCTCACCCGCGTGGCCCGGCGGATGGGCATTCTGGATTGAGGGGGGCGAGGCCTTTGGCCAGCGAGTACGGGTACCGAGTTTGGGTCTTGCACTCTCTGTAGTAGTGTAATAAAGCGTTTCGTGGGAAGAGACAAATCCTGGGCTACGCGCCGGGTGGCGGCTGGGCGACCTGGAGCGTGTCGCCGGATTCGCAGCGAGGCTCATCTGAAACGCTGCCCGTCCTTTTCAGCTCGGACGCGGACTTCGCCGTGGGCGCCTTCCGTTACGGGGAGCTGGTTCCGGAACCCTCGACATTGCTGTTGCTGGGCGCCGGCCTGCTGGGCCTGGCAGCTTTGCGACGGCGTTTCGTCCAGTAGTAGGCAAGTTCCCTCCGCACCATAGGTGTTTTTTCTTGCTCCCCGCCTCTGGGCCGGGTCGATAAGCCCATCCAGGAGGACATAGTGTTATGAAGTTTTTGTGGAAATGGAAGATCTGGAAGGACACGCGCGGCCAGGACCTGATCGAGTACGCACTGATGGCGGGATTCGTGGCCGTGGCAGCCGGAGCGCTGATGCCTGGCGTCTCCACCAGCGTCAGCACGATCTTCAGCAAGATCCAGTCGGTTCTCACCGCCGCGGGCGGCTAGAGTCGGTGGGGTGGGCCGGTGCCTGCCAGCTCACCCGTCTTTTTGTCTTCAGTGGGCGCCTGCGGGCGCCAGCGGGCTGACCAGGTTTCCCTCGGCGTCGAATGGCAGCTCCTGAGCCGACACGAGAATCTCCAGTGCCGGGTTCTGCCGGAACTCGGGCAGGAGGTTCTCGCTGACGGCGAACAGGCCGAGTTCCATCGTGTTGCGAATCCAGCCGAGGGTGACCTCTGCGGTGCTAAGCCGGCCTACGGTCGGAGCGATCCGCTCCAGGCACTCCCGGTCGGTAGGGAAGTGAATGGGGATGCGGGCGGCCTCCGGGTTGGAAGCCGTCAGCGCATTGATGTAGGTGGGCTTCCAGTCGATCTTCTCCAGAATCCGGTCGTGGATCACGTCGGCCAGGCCTATGCCCACGCCGTTGCCGTAAGTGAGCTCGCTCAGGTCGCGAAGGAAGATGCGCTCGAGCCGGGGCGCGCTGCCGAAGGGGCAGCGTTCGGCCTCGACGGAGCGGTTGATCACCCTGGTATCCATGCCCGCGCCGCTGATGTCCTTGCCGATCTGGTCCACGATCAGGATGTCCAGCGCCTGTACCGGAATACGCCCCGCCCAGGACTTGACCAGCTCCAGCAGTTCTTCCTCCCGCTGTTCCATGGTCTGGACCGGAACCGCCTCCAGCCAGGCCGTGTTATGGTTGGCGTCTTCCAGGATGGCCAGGCCACCCAGGATCTTTCCGGTCTTCAGAATCTGCCGGCCCACGCTGCGAATGACCGGTTCGAGGCCCATCCGGTGGGCGTAGGTGTGGTAGCGCTGCGCTCCGGCGAATTTGCCCAGGCCGATGGCCATCATCTTGAACAGGCCGCTTTCGAGCTGGCCCACGAAATTGGTGTGCCACTTGACGCGGCCCACCAGCATGATCCCGTCGGCCTCGTAAGCCGCGCGAGCAACGAAAGTCTCAATGCCCTCCGCCGTGGGCCCCGCAGGGACTACTTCCAGGGAGCTGATCACCGGGCATCCCATGCCGGCTTCGTGCACGCCGAACTCGGCCAGCACTTCGGCCTGGCCTTCGGCGGTGGCCGCGCCGTGTCCGCCCATCGCGGGAAAGATGAACGGCTGCAGGCCTTGACTTTTCCAGTACTCCACCAGGGACCGGACGATCAGCGCGAGGTTGGTGATACCCCGGCTGCCCACGCCGATGGCTACCCGGGAGCCGGGGACGAGCTCGGCTCCGAAGCCGGCCTCGGAGAGCGAGCGGCGCACCGCGCCGGGGATGTCCCGGATGCTGCGGTCGGGAAAGTGTTGACGTACCAACAAGATGCGCGGGAAGAGCATTTCCACAACCATTATAGCAGGCGGGCGCTTCAGAGCGGACTCAGGAGCTGTGAAGGAATCGGCGGGGCCGCCAGAGACACAGGCAAGAATGCCTATTCTACTCGGCAGCCCAAGGGACTGCGGACAGGTGGAATAGGCATTCCTGCCTGTTGGCCGGTTCCTTCACAGCTTCTCAGCTCCGTTCCCACTGGCTTTCCAGCAACTGCGCGTACTCGGCCGAGGAGTACAGCTCGAAGTCGAAGTTCACCTGATGCAGCGGGGTGAACGGGAAGAGCTGCTGGCGGCAGGCGTACATGTGATCGGCGAACCGATGGTAGAAGCGAACGAACTCCGGGTCCAGGGCGTCGCATTCCGGCAGCACCTGGAATACCGCGTGCAACCCGAGAGCGCGGGCAAAGATGGTCTTGTATTCGTAGACGCCCCAACGCCGCAGCTTCTCATCCACCGCTTTGGGGGTGTTCTCGATGAGCAGGTGCGTGAAGCTCTCTGCACGGATTCCGGATTGCCGGAGGGCTTCAGTGCGCTCGACCAACTCGGTGCACTGGACCGCCCAGCGCACCAGGTCCTTGCCGACGTAGAACAGCATGGACAGCTCGCAGTGGCGCCCGGCGAACAGTGTGGATTCCAGCTCTTCGACGCTGTAGTTCTCCCCGGGCAGCAGGCCCTGGAGCATCAGGCTGGCCCGGGAACTGGCCAGCAGCTTCTCGGGGCCGGAGGGTTCCGAGAAAGGATGCAGGATGAGTGGCGGCAGCGTCCACTGCCGGTCGGGCTTGATCACTATGCTACAGATCGGCTGTGCGGGGGCAGGGGATTAGCCCCAACACCGGCGCACCAGTGTTGTTCTAGAATACAGCCATGAGCAGCCAATCCGCACCTGCACCCGAAGCCCCCACTCCAGGCAAGGGGGAGTTTGCCCGTCTGGCCGGAGTTCTGACGGATCCCAAAGTGGCCTTCGCGGACATCGTCGTCCATCCGCGGTGGTGGGTTCCGCTGGCGCTCGTAGTCGTGCTGGCGATCGTGTACATGGCAGCGTACTCCCGGCATGTCGGCTGGGAGGGTTACATGCGGCACACCATCGAGACCAGCTCTCGCACGCAGAACCTGCCCGTCGAGCAGCGGGAGAGAATCATCGAGCAGCAGACGCGATATGCCCCTGTGGTCGGCTACGTCATGGCCGTGGTGGCCACGCCGGCCGTCGCGCTGATCACGGCCGCGGTTCTGCTTTTTGTCTTCAAGCTCATGCTGGACGCCCAGCTCACGTTCCGTCAAGTGTTTGCGGTTGCCTGCTACTCCTACCTGACGGGCGTGATCTCGATCGGATTGAGCATTCTGGTGATGTTCCTCAAGAATCCTGAGGATTTCAACCTCCAGGATCCGTTGGGCGCCCATCTGGGCTCGTTGCTGGACCCGGAGACCGCACCCAAGTGGCTGGCCGCCCTGGCGAGTTCGTTCGATCTGTTCACGCTCTGGACGATGCTGCTGCTGGCTACCGGGCTTTCCGTAGCCGCCAGGAAGCTCTCCTGGGGCAAGTCACTGGCCGGCGTGGTAGCTCCCTGGGTCGTCTGGGTCGTGGTGAAAGTCGGCTGGAGAGCCATCTTCGGCTGACCGCGGCTGACGCTGTCGGCCGAGGCGGGTGGGTGTACACTGGAGGCTGGCCCGGAGGCCAAAACGCAAATCCTGGGCGGCAGGCAAGTTGAGCGAAGCCACAAATCATCAGTCCCCGACACGGCGCCACGCAAGGAGGGCAGAAACGAAAATGAAAGCGGCGGTTTTCTTTGGGCCTCGCGACGTGCGGATTGAGAGTGTCCCAAGACCATCGCCCGGACCCGGTGAAGTGGTGCTACGGGTGCTTCGGTGCTCGGTCTGCGGAACTGACAAGCGCATTTTCACTCATGGGCAGAAGAATGTGGTGCCGCCGGCAATCACTGGGCACGAGATCGTTGGAAGCGTGTACGAGATCGGCTCCGGCGTGGATCGCGGGATCAGCAGGGGCCAGAAGGTTGTCGTCGCCACGGTCGTGGGTTGCGGAAAGTGCGTCTATTGCAGGCGAAAGCAGTACAACCTTTGCGACTCTTTTACGGCCTTAGGGTACGATTATGCGGGCGGATTCGCTGAATACGTCAAGATTCCCGCCGCGGCCGTAGCCCAGGGCAATGTGATTCCCATCCCGGATACGATGTCCCTCGAGCGCGCCGCGCTGGTGGAGCCGCTCTCCTGCTGCCTCAATGGGCAGGAGTATCTGGCGGCCCAGCCGGGCGACCGCGCCCTGGTCTTTGGCGCCGGCCCCATAGGCTTGATGCACGCCAGCATTCTCAAGGCGCGGGGTTGCGACCCGGTCGTTGTTACGGACGTGTCCGAGGAGCGGTTGGCCTACGTCCGGGAGTTCGGCCTGGGCGTGACGGTCAACACCGCAGGGGGAGAGGGCGTGGAAAAGATCCTCGCGGCCGCGGGTGGCGAGAAGTTCGACGTGGCCCTTACCGCTAACTCGGTGAAGGCCACTCAGGCCGAGGCGTTGAAGTTGGCGCGCAAGAAAGCCCGGGTGTGCTTCTTTGCCGGTATCCCCAAGGACGACCCGGTGCTCGGCATCGACACGAATCTCATACATTACAACGAAATCTCCCTTTTTGGCTGTTTCGCCTCGAACCTGAGACACTACCATCAGGCCCTGGAAATGGTCGCGCGGGATGACATTCCCTGGGACCGCTTTCTCACCCATAGCTTCAAGTTGGACGACATGGTCAAGGCCTACGCGGTGGTCGAGGCCGGGCAAGGAATCAAGACGGTCATCAACTGCGAATAGCAGCCACCCCAATGGACAGGGAATCCCTGGAACAACTGATTGAGATTTCGCGCGCCGTCGGCGCCAACGCCGACTACGTGCAGGCCGGAGGCGGCAACACCTCCGTAAAATCACCCGACGGCCGGAGGATGGCCATCAAGGCCAGCGGCACAGTCCTGACTTTGATGAGCGAGTCGGAGGGCTGGGTCGAGCTGGATACTGCGGCGGTTTTGAGCATCTTCGATCGGACCGACCTTCCCACGCTGCCAACGAATGAGCGCGAGGCGCGTGTCCAACAGCACTTGTCCTCGGCCGCGGTGGGCGGCCGCGGGCGGCCATCCGTGGAAAGCGCCCTGCACGCGATGCTCGGCAGGGTGGTCATCCACACTCACCCGGTGGCGGCCAATGCTCTGAACTGCGGGCCTGGCCGGAGGGCTTTCGGCGAGATTACGCCGCCGGGGGAACCCCCGCCACTCTGGATACCGTATACCGACCCGGGTTGGAGACTGGCGACGGCGGTCAAGTCCGCAGCCGAGGCTTACCAGAAGCAATATGGCGCGGTCCCGGCCGTCATCTTCATGGAGAATCACGGGCTGCTGGTCTCAGCCGCCAGCGCCCAGGAGTGTCTGGCGCTCCACGATGCCTGGGTGGCGCGCTGCGAGCAATATTTTGCGCCTAAGGCGCCGCCTGTTAGGAGGGCGCCGCAGGTGGATTCTGCCACGTTGCGAAAGGCCGTGGTGGAACTGCGCCGTATCTGGCGCGCGGCGCGCGGCGCCCCGCCCTTCGCCAGGCTGTCGGAGGCGCCGGAGCTCGCCGGCAGTGTCTGGAGCGAGGCGGCCGAGATACTGGCTGGAGGCGCACTCACCCCCGACCAGATCGTCTACACGGGCGCGCATGCCGTCATCTGCGGGTCGCTCGAAGAATTGCCCGACAAACTCACACCCGCCCTGGCTGAAAAGGCTCCCCCACGCGTCGTGCTGGTTCGCGACGTCGGAACGTTCCTGGTGGCCGACGATCCCGTGAAGCTCGAGGCGGCCGAAGCGCTGGCGGTTGCCGCCGCCAAGACCGTGCGCCTCGCGGCGGGACGGGGCGGGGCGCACAACCTCTCTCCAGCCTCCGCCGACTTCATCATCCACTGGGAGGCGGAGCACTACCGCGCACGTCTCACGGACTCTGCCGCGGCGCCGCTGGCCGGCCAGGTCGCCGTGGTGACCGGCGCGGCCTCTGGTCTGGGTTGTGGCATTGCCCATGGTCTGGTCGAAGCTGGGGCGGCCGTGGCGTTTTGCGACATTGACGATCCGGGAGCAGGGGCCGCTGCGGGAGCCTCCGCCGATCCCCGCCGCGCCCTGCCCGTGCGCATGGACGTAAGCGACGAGCAGGCCGTGGCGGCCGCTTTTGACCGGATCCTGCGGCACTGGGGACGTGTGGATATCGCGGTCTGTGCGGCGGGCATCGCCCCGGCCTTTGAACTGGTGGACATGCCGCTCGAGCAGTGGCGGCTGGCTCTGGAGATCAACCTGACCGGCTACTTACTGGTCGCGCGGGAGGCGGCGCGGATCATGTGCGCGCAGGGCGATGGCGGGTCGATGGTGATGCTTTCGTCAAAGACCGGCCTGGACGCCTCGAAAGCCAACTCCGCATACAACGCCACCAAGGCGGGGGAGCTTCACCTGATGCGCGGTTGGGCATTGGAACTCGGGCCCCACGGTATCCGGGTGAACGCCGTGGCGCCGGGAAACGTCTTCGAAGGCTCGAAAATCTGGAACCCCGAGTACATCCGGGTAGCGGCCCGCAAGAAGGGCATCCAGCCCGAAGAAGTCATTCCTTACTATACTTCGCTGACTGCCCTGAAGCGCGAGATTAGGCGCTCCGACGTGGCGGCTGCCGTAGTTTTCCTCTGCTCGGATCAGGCCCGCTGCATCACTGGCCAGACCCTCGTGGTGGACGGCGGGCAGGTGATGGTCCGATGAGTGAGCCTCAAAGACGAGACCGGGCGGCGCTCGAGGAGAACCTCTACCGGGGGACGCTCGAGGAACGCCTGGGCGCTTTGCGCGAACGGTGTGCGCTCCTCGGCCCAAGGTCGCGGCGCGGGACCAACTCCCACATCCATACCAGCGAGTCCTTCAGCGTCTTTCGATCGCCGACCGAAGCCGTCTGGCAGGCGGTGCGCGAGGGGATTGCAGTCCTGGGCATCAACGACCACTACACCGTCGCGGGACATGAAGAATTTCGCCGGGCATGTGAGATCGCCGGCATCGCCGCTACGTTCTCCTTTGAGGCCGTGGCCATGGACCGCGCCGCCGAACTGGAGGGGCTGCTTCTCAATGATCCCGATAACCCGGGTCGTGTGTACCTTTGCGGCAAGGGAGTTACGAGAATCCCGGCGGATTCCGCTCCCGCTATGCAGATTTTAGCCGGGATGCGGGCGGCTTTGGATCGTCGCAACCGAGAAATGACCGAGAAGGTCGCGGCGCTCTTCCGGGAGCGCGTTGGCGCCGATGGCCCGACCTGGGAGGCCGTGTGGGCCTTGACCCCGCGCGGCAACGTCACGGAACGGCACGTAGCCTGGGCCACGCTGGTCCGCCTGCGCGAGTTGGCTGTAGAACGCGGTGCGCCGCTGGCCGAGCTGATCGCTGCGTGCTGCGCGGCGGCCCCACCGGCCGGCGCAGACGATGCGGCCCTCCAGAACTTTGTTCGCGCCAGGCTGCTCAAGGCCGGCGCTCCTTGCTACGTCCGGGAGTACGAAGAGGCCTTCGTTTCTTCCAGCACACTGCGGGAGATCTTTCTGGCCTTCGGCTCCATTCCCACGTATCCCGTGCTCGGCAACCCGGTCACCTCGGGCGAACGCGACGTTGACGCGCTGCTCGACCGGCTCGAGGCTGCCGGGTTCTATGCCGTCGAGGTCATACCGCATCGCAACACGCGGGAACGCCTGGCGGAGATCGTGTCGGCGGCGCGGCGGCGCTGGTGGCCGGTGTTCAACGGCACAGAGCACAATACGCCCGAGCCTCGGCCGCTCCTTGACCCCTTGGCGCTCGATCCGGAGTTCGAGCCGTGGTTCTCCAAGAGCACCGCCGTCCTGCTGCGGCATCAGCGACTGGCGGGGCGTGGGGAGCCAGGCTTTGTCGGTCCAGACGGCCGGCCCACCATCCCGGACGCACGCGCCCGATTCGAGTACTTTAGCGAGTTGTAGTAACCTTATTGGTTTATAGGAGCGCTTTCGCTTACCGTGACGCTGGGGGAGGCGAGTTAGAGCGGATGCCCACGGCAATCGAGATGCCCAAGCTCGGCACCACCGTCGAAGAGTGCACCCTTGTTGCCTGGCGCAGACGCAGTGGCGACAGGGTCTCGGCGGGAGAGGTCATTGCGGACATCGAAACGGACAAGGCGGCTTTTGAGATCGTGGCGCCCGTGGACGGCGTCCTTCTGGCCACGTTCTTCGACGAAGGGGCGACGGTGCCGGTCTTCACCAACATCTGCGTCATTGGCGAGCCCGGCGAAAGCGCCGATCAGTTCCGGCCGCAGGGCTCTCTGCCGCAAGCTGAGACACCGCGCCCTGCTCCGGTGCCGGCCCCTGCCGAGGTGACGCCCCTGGCCGGCCCGCCGGTTGAACTTACCTTCAGTCCCAGGGCCAGGCGATTCGCCGCGGAGCATCAGTTCTACCCGCGGAGCGTTGCCGGGTCCGGTCCTGGCGGCAGGGTTCTGGAGGAAGATCTGCGGAGGCTTTATGACGCCTCGCCCAAAGCTCCCTCACCCGCCGGGAAGGAGCTCGGCCGGACTCGCGTCCGCCTGTCCGGAGCGCGGCAGACAATCGCGCGCCGCATGAGGGAGTCGTTGGCGACGGCGGCCCAATACACGCTGAATAGCTCTGCCGGCGCGGCCGGCCTCCTGGCGCTGCGAAACAGGATCAAGGCCCGCGGCCGGCGGCCCGACATGGTGGATGTCAATATCGGCGATATGGTGATCTTCTGCGTCGTCAAAGCCTTGCTCGAAATGCCCCAACTGAACGCCGAATTCATCGATGGCGAACTCCATCAGTACTCCAGCATCAACATCGGCTTCGCGTGCGACACCCCGAGAGGGCTTCTAGTCCCGGTAGTGAAGGAATGCCAGGGGCTGTCTCTGGAGGAACTTTCTCTGAGAATCAAGAGGCTGGCTCAACAAGCGGTCGAGGGAAGCATCGCGCCTGACGATCTGACCGGCGGCACCTTCACCGTGAGTAACCTGGGGAGCCTGGGCATCGAATCGTTCACCCCGATTCTCAACCCGCCGCAAGTGGCGCTTCTGGGGGTGAACTCCATCGAGCTCAAGCCCGTGCGACGCCAGGGAGGAATCGACTTCGTCGAGCGCCTCGGCCTGTCGCTGACGTGCGATCACCAGGTGATCGATGGCGCGGTGGGAGCCAGGTTCCTGAAGATTCTCAGGGAGCAGATCGAGAACCTCGAGTCTGTTGCGGAGTTGAAACAGGAAGTCAGGAAAGATGCCTAAGTCGATTAACATTGATCCGGAACAGGCGCTCGCCAGAGGAAGGATTCACTTCTCGGATATTGAGGTGAATGCCTACCAGAAAACGATGGAGGAAGAACTGGCGACGTACTCGCGGGACGATTTTCTGCACATATGGTGCGACATGTGCGCCATCCGGGAGTTCGAGTCCGTTCTCAACGAGATCAAGCTGACGGGAACCTACAAAGGCGTCTCTTACAACCACCTGGGCCCGGCTCACTTATCCCTCGGCCAAGAGGCGGCGGCCGTCGGCATGGCGTTTTCCTTGAAGCCGGAGGATCATACTTACGGTTCGCACAGGAGTCACGGTGAGATCCTGGCCAAGGGCTTCTCCGCTATCCGGCAGATGAGTGACGCGCAACTGCTGGACATCATGCGGTCGTACCGGGACGGCGCAATCCTCCGGCCGGTGGAGAAGGGACACCGGGGAACGGTCAGGGAGTTGGCCGTCCAGTTCTTTGTCTACGGCGCCTACAGTGAAATGTTCGCGCGCGAGACCGGCCTCAACCGGGGCTTGGGCGGCTCGATGCACGCCTTCTTCACCCCGTTCGGCATCTACCCGAACAATGCCGTCGTGGGTGGCTCGGGCTCCATCGCGCCGGGCGCGGCTCTCTTCAAGCGGGTCAACCGGAGGCCCGGCATCGTTGTGGCGAACATCGGGGACGCCTCCTTCGCTTGCGGCCCCGTATGGGAGGGCCTTACCTTCGCCAGCATGGACCAATACCGGAAGCTATGGGACCCGGCGCTGGGCGGAGGCCTGCCCATCATCTTCAATTGCATGAACAATCACTACGGCATGGGCGGACAACCCTGTGGAGAGACCATGGGCTGCCAGCTCATCGCGCGGATCGGGGCGGGAGTCAACCCGGAGCAACTGCACGCCGAGAGAATCAACGGATATGATCCGCTGCCGGTGATTGACGCCTTCAAGCGAAAGAAGCAGCTTCTGCTGGAAGGTAAGGGTCCTGTTCTGCTGGATACGGTGACCTACCGTTACAGCGGCCATTCTCCTTCAGACGCGTCCAGTTACCGCTCGAAGGAAGAAATGGAAAGCTGGCGGCGAGTGGACTCCATAACGACCTTCCAGCGAAGGCTGCTGGAGAGCAAGCTGTTCTCGGAGGCCGAGCTGGCGGAGGCGAGAGCCGGCGCGGAGGCCACGGTCTTCGAGATGTTCAAGCTGGCCAGTGATCTGGAAGCGTCTCCCAGAGTGCCGATCGATTCGGAGCTGATCGGCGGAGTGATGTTTTCCAACCAGAAGGTGGAGAAGTTCGATGACCGCCCGCCCGAGCTTCTCCAGAATCCGGAGGAGAACCCCAGAGTCCGGCAAATTCGCGGGAAGATTCGCACGCCCCGGCAGAATGGCAAGCCCGTGCCCAAGATGAAGGCTTACAACATCCGCGATGCCATCTTCGAGGCGCTGCTCTATCGCTTCTCGATCGATCCCACCCTGGTGGCCTTCGGCGAGGAGAACCGGGACTGGGGCGGCGCTTTCGGCGTGTACCGCGGCCTCACCGAAGCCCTGCCGTATCATCGCCTCTTTAACGCGCCTATCTCCGAAGCGGCGATTGTGGGGGCCGCCGTAGGCTACGGCCTGGAGGGCGGCCGCGCCGTCGCCGAATTGATGTACGCGGACTTCATGGGCCGAGCGGGAGACGAGATCTTCAACCAGCTCTCGAAGTGGCAGGCCATGTCCGGCGGGCAACTGCGGATGCCGGTGGTGCTGCGTATCTCCATCGGCGCCAAATATGGCGCCCAGCATTCACAGGACTGGACCGCCCTGGCGCATCACATACCCGGCTTGAAGGTCGTCTACCCCGTCACGCCCTACGATGCGAAGGGCATGATGAACTCCGCTCTGATCGGCACAGACCCGGTTGTGTTCTTCGAGAGCCAGAAGATCTACGATGCTGGCGAGATGTTTGTTGAGGAAGGCGTCCCCGAGGGGTATTACGAAATCGATCTGTCGGAGCCGTCTGTCAAGAGGAGTGGGGACGATCTGACGATCATTACCTTCGGGCCCGCACTCTATACCGCCGTCCAGGCGGCGGACCAACTCCAGAGCCGGTTTGCAGTAGCCGCTGAGCTCATTGATCTGCGCACCGCGAATCCCATAAACTACCAACCGCTGGTGCAGTCGGTCAGAAAGACGGGCAAGGTGCTGCTGGTCTGCGACGCGGTGGAGCGCGGTTCGGTGATGCAGACGGTCGCTGCCACGCTCGCCCAGCTATGTTTCGACTACCTCGACGGCGCTCCCGTGGTTATCGGCTCCAGGAACTGGATCACGCCGGCCGCTGAACTGGAAGCGATGTTTTTCCCCCAGCCGAGCTGGCTGATTGACGCGATTCACCAAAGGATCAGGCCCCTGGAGGGCTGGGTGCCGGCTACCAAGCAGACCCTCGACGAACTCGCCAGGCGCTCCAAGCTCGGCGTTTGACCGGTCGGGGCGCTACTTCCGCGGCGTCAGGACCACCCGGGCCGTGATGGTCTTACCGCCGCGGAGAACCTTTACGGTGACCTCATCCCCGGGCTTGTGCGCGCGCAGCGCGTAAGTGAAGTCGTAGAGGTTCTGGATGGGTTTGCCGTCGAACTCCGTCAGGATGTCGCCGGCGCGCAGGCCGGCCTTCTGAGCCGGCGAGCCTTGCTGGACATCGGCAAATCTCACGCCTTGGGGAACCTCCCCGAAGTCCGGGACGCTGCCGAACCAGGGGCGGTCGCCGGCCTGCTCACCGCCCACCCGGCCCATCGGGCGCGGCGGGGCGACGCGGACGAACTGCGGGCGGTCAGGGGCTCTCATAAGCTCCTGGGCCACGTCGGCCACGACTCTGAGGACTTCGGCGGCCGCCGGGGCATCGATCTTCTCCCAGGTGTCGCTGGGCTTGTGGTAATCGCCGTGCAGCCCGGAGAAGAAAAACAGCGCCGGCACCTGCTTGCTGGTGAAGGAAGCGTGATCCGAGGCTCCGGCCTCGTTGCTCCCCGAGTAGTCCGCCTTCAGGCGGTGTTTCGCCACCGCCTGCTCGACCACGGTCTTCAGGGTCGAGCCGGTGAGGGTGCCGCCGATATAGATCTTGGAATCACGCGGCCGGCCGATCATGTCCAGGTTGATCATGGCCACGGCGTTGGCCAGGGGCAACTCCGGGTGGTTGGCCCAGAAGCTGGAGCCCAGCAGCCCGAGTTCCTCGCCCGTGAAAGACAGGAACAGAATACCCCGCTTCTGTTTGGGCTGAGCGGCGAACCAGCGCGCCAGCTCGAGCACGCCGGCGGTTCCCGAGGCGTTGTCGTCGGCCCCGGGATGAACCGTGCCGGCCTTCGAGGGCGCGAGCGAATGCTGCTCGCCCAGGCCCAGGTGGTCGTAGTGGGCGCCGATGATGACGTACTCGGGGGTCTCTCCCGGCAGGTAAGCGGCTACGTTGCGGACCGTTCTGGTCTCGCGCTCCAGGTCTGCCGTCAGGTTCACCTGTAGGCTCTCCGGCAGCGCGAAGGAACGGGGCCGCAGGTCCTTGTCGATGCTTTCCTCAGTCTCATCGAGACTGCGCCCGGCCTGCTTGAACCAGCCGTCCACGACGGCGGCCTGGACCTGGACGAAGACGATGCCCGCATCCATGGGACCCGCGGCGCGTCCGAACTTCTCCAGTTCGTCGGTTTCGCCACGGTGGTTGGCGCGGTCAGTCACCAGGATGACTCCCCGCGCGCCGTGCATCTTGGCGTTGACCGCCTTGCTCCAGAATTGCGCGTGCTCGGTGAAAAGCTTTCCGGCGAAGACGCTCTTCTCGTCGTACTCCTGCGGCTCGTGACGCAGCACGAGAACCAGCTTGTCCTTCACCTCCAGCCCGGCGTAGTCGTCGTAGTTGTACTCCGGGGCCGTGATGCCGTAGCCGGCAAAGACCACTGGGCCGGCCGCCGTCCCCGCGGCGGAGAAGTTCAGCGGCAGAAAGTCCTCCCGCAGCTTCAGCTCCGCCGTGCGGCCGCCCGGGTTGAAGCGGAAGTGGTTGTGGGCGCCCAGGCGCGCGTTGGTGGTCACCGGGAAAGGCTGGAAGTAGCCTTCGGCGGGGACCGGCGGGAGGCCCGCGGCCCGGAACTGCCGGGCGATGTATTCAGCGGCTTTCTCCAGCTCCGGCGTGCCGGTGCCGCGGCCCTTCAATTCCGGCGACGCCAGGTACCTGACATCCTCCAGGTACCGCTGTGGATTGATCTCGGAGGCGCTCAGCAGGCTGAGGGCGAGCAGCAGGCCGAGCGCGCGCAACATAACTGTCTTGGGTTTCATGCTTTTCACGGGATGGGTCTTACTTGGCTACGGGCCCGAGCGGCGGCAGTTCGCAGCAGGCCTCTTCCCCGGCGTTGTGCGCCGTCTTCTGGTAGTCGATCTCGTAGTCGATGATCTGCCGCAGGTTGGGCCAGGCCAACTGCCCGACCAGCCGGCGGCCGTTGACGAACAGAGTCGGCAGCGAAGTGACCTGCAAAGCTTTGGCCTCGGCGGCGTTGCGATCCACTTCGCTCTCGGTGGCGCGCGTATCGATGCAGCGCGACAGTTGCAGGGCATCCACCGGCTTGCCCTTGGCGAACTCCAGCACTTTGGCCTTGAGGTTTTCCAGGGTGATCTCCTGCTGGTGCTCGAAGATCCAGTCGTAGTAGTCCCAGAAGGCTCCCGGGTTCAACCGGAAGACGCAGCGGCCGGCGATGGCGGCCGGCTTGGCCCAGGGGTGGATCGGCTCGAGCGGGAAATCCTTGAAGTACACGCGCACCTGCTTGGGGTAGGCGCTCAGCAGGTTCTGCCGCAGCATCTTGGCCTCGTCTTTGCAGTAGGGGCACTCGAAATCGCTGAACACTACCAGCACCACGGTGGCGCCCGGCGTCCCGAAGCTGGGCTGGAACTCAGTCTTCAGCCGGTCGAGATCCGGCTTGAAAGGATTCTGGGCGATGTCGAAGACCGCCGCTTTGAGAATCTTCTGGCCGTCCGGAGAAACCAGAAAAGTTTCTTCCTGGCTGGCGCCGGCAGCCGAGGCTTGCACCTTCACTTCGAGGAAACCGGGGAGTTGCGAAGAGGGCGCCGGGTCGCTGAGCTTGACCTGGATGTTGGGTCCCCAAACGAACAGGTGGCGCACGTACGGCTCCAGGGTCGCCTTGTCCAGCGCAGATTCCTTGGGCTTGGCTGCGGCAACTTTCTTCTGCGGCGCGGGCTTGCGCGCGGGAGGCTGCGCCGCCGACCAAGTTGCCAGGCCAACCAGGGCGGGAACTAAGAACGACTTCGAGAGGACCGGATTCATAGAGTAACTCACCAGTTTATCGCAGGCCAGGCTCACATCACCGGACCGCTGCGCCAGGGGACGAACTCGCGGTGGCCCCAGCGCTCGCTGGCGGTCCGCTCGCCGGAGGCCACGCGGAGCAGCAGCTCGAAGATGTCGCGGCCCAGCTCGGGGATGGTCCGCGCGCCATCCCCGATCAGCCCGGCGTTGACGTCGAGGTTGTCGCGCATCCGGGTGAAGGTCTGGCTGTTGCTGGCGATCTTGATCACCGGCACGGTGGGGAAGCCGATGGCGCTGCCGCGACCGGTGGTGAAAGCGATCACGTTGACGCCTCCGGCGGCCAGTCCGGCCAGCGAGGCCGGGTCGTAGCCCGGCGTGTTCATGAAGACGATTCCCGGCGTAGCGATGCGTTCGGCGTAGTCCACGGCCTCCATCAAGGGCGAGGCGCCCGCCTTGGCCACCGCGCCCAGGGACTTCTCGACGATGGTGGTGAGGCCGCCCGCCTTGTTGCCGGGCGAAGGGTTGGCGTTGAAAGTCTCTCCGAAGAGCTTCAGGTACTGCTTGTAGGATTCGATGTAGCCCAGCAGCTTTCCAGCCACTTCGCGGTTGCGCGAGCGGCGCACCAGCAGGTGCTCGGCGCCGAAGATCTCGGGCGTCTCGGCCAGCACCGCGGTTCCGCCGTACTCGACGAGCAGGTCGGCGCAGGCGCCCAGCGCCGGGTTGGCAGTGATGCCCGAGAACGAGTCGGAGCCGCCGCAGTTGAGGCCCAACACGAGCTTGGAGACCGGGATCTCGCGCCGCTCGACCGCGGAGGCCGCTTCCATCAGCCGCATGACCTCGTGCCGCCCGGCTTCCACGGTCCCGCGCGTGCCGCCCCGCGCCTGGATAGTGAGGCCGGTGACTTCGGGGATGCCCAGGTAGTTCTCGATCTGGTTGACCTCGCAGCCCAGGCCGACTACCAGGGCGGCAGCCACATTGGGGTGGTCCAGCACGCCGGTCAAGGTCCGCCGGAATTGCTCGGTGTCCGCGCCGATGGCGTGGCCGCAGCCGTCGGCGTGCGGCAGCGCGATCACGCCGTCCAGATTAGGCGGGAGCGTCGAGCCCTCGAAGCTGCGGGCGATCAACTCCGCGGCGTGGGCGGCGCAGTTGCTCGCCGGCAGCACCGCGACGTAGTTTCGCGTGCCGGCGCGGCCGTCGCGCCGGGGATAGCCCATGAAAACCGGCGGGCGCGGGCGCGGCTGGGGGAAGGGAATTTCCTGCTCAGGAAACTCGTAGGCAGCGGGGAACTCCTGAAAGCCCAGGTTGTGAAGGTGCACGTGGGCGCCGGGCTCGATCCGCTGGCTGGCGCGACCGATGAACGCGCCGTAGCGCCGGACGGGCTCGCCCGCGGCGATGGCCGCCAGCGCGACCTTGTGTCCGGCTGGGATGTGCTCGCGGACCGTCACCGTCGATCCGCCGACTTCGAGCAGTTGGCCGGGGGACAGCGGTAGGCGCGCCACGGCCACGTTGTCATCCGGATGCAGGCGGATGGCGGCGTTCTCTGCCGTGGGCGCCGGTTTGATCTCGAACAGGCTCACGCTAGTGTCCTGCCCCGCAAGTTCCTTGACCATAGCAGCTTGCCTGGCCGACAGGCTGAAGGCCTGTCCCACGATCTCTCACTGCAAACCTGTTTGCGGGACAGGACACTAGCGTAGCAGCACCGTCTCGCAAGTCTGCTCTCCCAGATGCACGTGGAGCTTGCGGCCCTGCGGGTGGACCCAGATTCCCTCTCCGTCCTCGGGTTTGGGGATCTGAGCCGGACCGTTCACCACGACCAGCTTCCTGCGGGTTTCGATCCCTCTGAGCAGCTTGCCGATGTGAATGTGCAGGTGGCACTGGGTGCGCACCTTGTCGCCGTTGTATGCCAAGCCCCACTGATCTCCCCACAGCTCCTTTGCCTTCTTGATGGCGGCGGCCCACAGCCGGGTGCGCTGCCGCGGCGTCATGTCTGCCAGAGAGTCCAGTCCTCTGCCGTGGGCCCGACGCAGGGCCAGCCAGCGGTTGGGCTTGCGCGGGCTGGTGTCCTTCAGAAAGAAAACCTCCACCTCCGGTGGTTGTTTCTCGGCCTCGCGACAGAGGCTGCACTCCCGGGCCTCCAGGGTTTCCGGCCGGGCTGGATCGCAGAGGCAGCGGAAAGGCTCGGCCGCGAGACCGGCTGCCAGAAAACCAGCCACAAGCAGGAGCGATGTTCGGGTCATTATACTTGAGAAGTGTCGTTCACCTCGCCGGTGGTGCGGCGCGCAGTCCTTTACTGCCTGCTGTTGACTGCTGCTTCCTATTTTCTCTTTTTTCACGGCCTCACTGCGACCGGTCTGTTGGGCCCGGACGAGCCGCGCTACGCCGCCATCGGCCGGGAAATGGCGCGCTCGGGCGACTGGATCACGCCGCGCCTGTGGGGTGAGCCGTGGTTTGAAAAGCCGGCCTTGCTGTACTGGATGACCGGGCTGGCGTTTCGGGCCGGCCTGGGGGAGGAGCTGGCGCCGCGCCTGCCCGTGGCCCTGCTGGGCGTCGGGTTCCTGGGGTTCTACTGGTGGGCGCTGAGGCGCCAGTTCGGCTCGCGAGCGGCCTTTTTCTCGACCGCGTTGCTGGGGACTTCGGCAGTGTGGCTGAGCTTCATCCACGCGGGGGTGACGGATTTGCCCATGGCGGCCGCTTTCGCCGCGGCCATGCTGCTGTGCCTGGGGTGGATACACAGGCAGGAATGCCTGTGCCACCTTCGGGTGGCCGCAGCGTTGCTGGGTTTGGCCGTCCTGGCCAAGGGGCTGGTGCCGCTGGTGCTGGCGCTGCCGCTGGCCTGGGTGGGCCGTCGCCGGGTGAAAGACTTGGTGCGGCCGGGACCGATTGCGGCTTTCCTGGCGGTGGCTGCTCCTTGGTACGTGCTCTGCTATGTGGCCAATGGCCAGGTGTTTCTGAGTGAGTTCTTTATCAGGCACCATCTGGGGCGGTACTCCAGCGACGCTTTGCAGCACCCGCAGCCGTTTTGGTTCTACCTGCCGGTGATGCTGGGAGCGTTGTTCCCCTGGACGCCGCTGTTGTTGCTGCTGTTTCGCCGAGGCGCTTATGGGGATCCTCGGCGGCGGTTCCTGCTGCTGTGGGTGGTCTTCGGGCTGGTGTTTTTCTCGCTTGCCGTGAACAAGCTCCCGGGTTACGTTCTGCCGCTGATGCCGGCGTTGGCTGCGCTGGTGGGCCTGGAGCTGGCCGAGGTTCGGCGCGCGGGCTGGCTGCTGGCTGCCTGCGCCCTGCTGCTGCTGCTGGTCCCGGTGGTTGGTGGGGTTCTGCCGGATGCGCTGCTTATGGGCCTGACGCGCGCGCGGCTCCCGGAGGCGCCGTGGGTCTGGTTGCCGTCGGTGGCGCTGCTGGCCGGGCTGGTCTGGTGGTTGGAGTCGAGGGGCCGTCGGGGATGGGCGGTAGGGGCGGTGGTGGTCGCCATGGTCGCTGCCGCGCTGTGGATGAAAACGAGTGTCTTTCCGGTGCTGGACCGCAAAGTCTCAGCGCGGAACTTCTGGCGGCAGATGCCAATCCCCGCGGCAGCGGTCTGCGTGGAAGAGGCCAACCGGAGCTGGCTCTACGGCCTGAACTACTATTCGATGGAACCGCTGCCCGCCTGTGAGCAGGAGCCGCGCCAGTGGCGCCTCCGGCAGGGACCTGTCGGACCGGCGCTGTATCAGGTTCGCGCCGAGCCTTAACCCTTAACCCGCTTGAGGCTCTTCTGGATGGCCGCCTTCAGCGTCTTGACTTCCTTGCTGTCCGGCACGTCCTGCAAGGATTCCAGAGCTTTGCCGCAAAACATCTGGATCCGGTCCGGGCGGTCGAGCTTGTCGCGCGCGAATAGTTGCGACTGGTCATAAAGCTCCTGGGCGATGGCCAGCGCAAAGACCTCCCACTCCACCTGCACGGTGTCGCTCTTGAGGATCTGCTGCGTCTTGGCGGCGTCTTCCGGGGCCCCGACCGCGCGGCAAGCGGCCAGCAGGACTTGCTTCTCGACCACTCGCTTCCCGACGGTTTCGACTTCGGCGTCAGGCAGCAAGATGCCGCTCGAGATCCGCTTGAGCGCAGTAATCTCGGCGGCGCTGCCGGTGGGGTACGGGAAAGCCAGGATCACCTTCTGTTTCTTGCTGGCGCCGGAGAACTTCTGGAGTGTTTCGATAAACTGGATTGCCAGATCCTCGGCGTGGTTCCTGTACTGGTTGACCAGCTTGAGGAAAGGGGTGGGGTTGGCGCGGTTGGCGCGCGCGCCTTTATCGAAAGTCTCCGCCAGGTCGATATAGCCCCGGGCCATTCCGGACAGCAGCACCAGGCGCCAGGGCAGGGCGCGGGCGGTGAATTCGTTGTCCGATTTGGCTACCCTCTCCAGGTTATCGGCGGCCTTGGCGTAGTCGCCGGCGCTGAAGGCTTGTTTGGCGGCGTTCCAGTGGAAACCCGGGGTGCCCGGCCTGGGACCTTCGGGGGCCAAGCTGCATGAAACTGCGATCAGGGTTATAGCGATGGTGGTGCAGACTAAGAAGACCTGCCGGCCTGTGGCTCTCATCTACTGCCTCCCAGCGCAGTGTGTATCACATCTGCGCAAAGGATTCAAGTAGGGACGCCCAGAAATCGCGGCCCTGGCGCTCCAGCGGCGAGGGAGCGCCAGGCGGGCTACTGTAGCTGGAGGGACCGGGCGATCAGGCCCAGCTCACGATGGTCGGAGGCGTCCGGGGGCAGGGCCTTGTCCAACTCGAACTCGACCACCACCTCGTCTTCCGTGAGGACCGCGGCCGGCACTTGTCGCCGGTAGACGTGCTCGCCGGGCCGGTCATAGGTTTGCGGCGACAAGGGGGCGCCTGCCAGCCTGGCGGACACCGTCACCGGTCCCAGGCGTTCCAGCAGGGACTCGACGAGCACGAACTCGAGTGCCAGGGTCGGCGTCGCGGAGCGCCTTGGGACGCGCAAGGCCGCGGAGAACCGCCGCTCGGTCCACCGCCAGGTCCACTCTTCCAGGGCGTGCCAGCCGCTCAGCAGCCTGCTCGTGACGCCCGGTTCGACAACCAGACTGCGCACCAGGCAGAAGGCGCGCTCGCGTCGATCCCAGAAGCTGGCCCCGCGGCCCGCCTTCGGCCGCACCACCAGCCAGTCGCAGATCTCCCACCGGGTCCGGGCCAGCAGGCGCCGCAAACCGGCCTCTGAGAACACCCAGTAGTTGGAGGGATCGTTGTTGGCCTCCTTCTCGTCCAGCAGGTAGGCTACGGGCAATCTCCGCAGGCTAGCCCAGCCGTCGGGGGCTTGCGAGGTGATCATGGTGTTCAGCAGGCAGTAGCGGGCCGCCCCAGCCAAGGTCTCCAGCACGTAGAACGGGTTCTTCAGGTGGTAGAGTACGCCCAGCAGCAACACCAAGCCGTAGTTCGCGCTGGGCAGGGAGGACTGCGCGTCCAGATCGGCCTCGTGGATCTCGATCGAGGACTTCAAAGCCGCCTTCAGCGTCCGGATCCCCACCATGCGGTTGTAGTGTCCCGTCCCATGTTAATATTGACAATCTAGCCGAGTCGTGTTGTAATGGG
>CAYGVJ010000017.1:0-49280 GCA_964353255.1 uncultured Solibacteraceae bacterium
GCCGCGCCACCTGGTCCGGGGTGATCCGGACCGCGGTCTGATCCCAGCGGATGCGGAGGTGAGGAACGTGGTTGGCGATCGGAGGGACGTAGACTTCGGTGGTTACGCCGCGAACGCCCGAGACCGCAGCGGCTATGAGCTTGACGCGCTTCTCCCACTCCCGCCAGTCGGCCTGGTGGTCGCGCTTCAGGTAGCTCTCCACCGCCACCAGCATGGCCAGCATCTCTTCCTTGTTGACTTTCATGCCGCGCCCGATGGTGTCGCTGTTCGGCAGCGTGTTGAGCCGCGCCGCCCGGATCAGGTCCTTGCGGCCCAGCAGCAAGCCGGCGCTCTGGGGCCCGCAGAGTCCTTTCCCGCCGGAGAAAGTCACCAGGTCGAAGCCCATCTTGATGTACTTGGAGAGATTCTCCGCGGGCGGCACGTCGGCGGCAGCGTCGGTGAAGGTGGGGATGCCGTGCTTGCGGCCAAGCTGGGCGAACTCTTCGGCCTTGATGCGCCCGACCGGGTCGTTGGCGTTGAGGAACAGCATCATGACGGTGCGGGGGCTGATGGCGCGCTCGAGCTCCTCGCGCGATTCGACTTCGATGAGCCGGACGCCGCAGTTGCGGACTGCGTGATCGTAGCCGAAGCGATGCGCTTTCTGGATGATCACTTCGGTCTTCATGCCGGTGGTGTCGGGCAGGCGGCGGATGAAGTCGGTGTTGACGCCGCTCATGCAGGCCGCCGTGCCGAGCGTGAGGGCGGAGGCCGCCCCCGCGGTCACCATGGCCGCCTCGCAGCCGACGAGCGAAGCGATCCTCCGGCCGACGGCGTCGTGCAGCTCGTCGAGCCGCACGTAGTGCCGCGTGCCGTACTCCCAGGCCCGCCGGACCTCGGGAAGCATCAGGGACCCGGTGAGCGCGGTGTAGGTCCCGGCGGCGTTGATGATGGGTCGCACGCCCAGCTCACGGAAGAAGTCGCGGCGGGCGGCTTGCGCCGTTCTGGGGAACAGCCCACCCACGAGCGGAAGACTGGACAGGGTTTGCAGGAAACGTCTGCGGTTAGGCATGGTGGCGGACTCTTGAACGAGTGTAGCGCGGTGGGGTGGGCATTCGTGCCTGCCGGCCGGCTTTCATACCGGCCTGCAAGAAAGCCGACTCAGAAGTCGGCTGGCAAGCCGGAGGCTCACCCCACGGTAGAGCGCCACCGCCACTTCCGCCGCACCAGCTCGGCCAGGTTCAGCGCCAGGGCCAGGGCCAGAGGCGCAGACGGCCAAGGTGGGGCCATCCCCGACGGGCAAGACCTTGCGGAGTCTGCGCCGCACACACCCGCTATGGCAAACTGAGATCAGCCCGCCTTGGGCGAGGCCAAGGCATGGAGGCACGACCCAGTCACGTTGTCTTCGAGCCGCCGGCACGGGAGAGCCAAGCGCTGGACGAGGTCGTTCGTCGTCTGGTGAGGGTCTACCATCCGGAGAAGATCTATCTCTTCGGGTCCGTGGCGCGCGGGGAGGCCGGTCCGGACAGTGACTACGACTTGATGGTGATTCTGCCCGACGGCGCACCGCTCTCTTTGCAGTCCGAAGACCTCGCTTACAGGGCCTTGCGGGGGACGGGCGCCGCAGCCGACATTCTCGTTTGGACCCACAGCAACTTTGAGAGGCAGCTTCATCTGAAGGCCTCGTTGCCTTCCACGGTGGTCAGAGAGGGCAGACTGCTCTATGGCGGAGCGTGACCCCGTCCTGGTGGCGAACACCAGGGAGTGGCTCGAACGCGCCAGGGAGGATTTGGAGACCGCCGCTTTCAGTCTCACGGCGGACCCTCCGTTTGCGCGAAGCGCGCTATTCCACTGCCAACAAGCTGTTGAGAAAGCGATGAAGGCCTTTCTCACTTGGCACGATCTGCCTTTCCGAAAGACACACAACCTGATAGAACTGGGCGATGCTTGCGCAGCGGTCGATCCCAGCCTGGCACCCCCGGTCGGCGAAGTCGCGGTTCTGGCCAAGTTTGCGACTCGGTTTCGGTATCCAGGTGCCCCCTACCACCCGACCGCCGAGGAGGCAAACGAAGGGCTGCGTCTCGCGCGATCTTTCATGGCGTCCATGTTGAGTGGTTTCCCTCCTGAAATCGTCTCCGACGCTGGTTTTGTAGGAGACGTTCCGCCTTCAGCCAAGTGAATGGGCCCTCAGGTCGGCGAGGGTATTCTACTCCGGCCGGCTCAGCGGGGTTCAAGAGCCCCCACCCAGAGGGTACCCGGCTTGAAAGCCCGCCCCCCACGGCCACTTCCGCCGCACCAGCTCGGCCAGGTTCAGCGCCAAGGCCAGCGCCAGCAGGCCGGGCCAGAGGCGGAGGGTGGAGGCCACGGCGCGGCCGCCAGCGCTGAACACCTCGCCGGGGGCCGGGTTGAAGCGCCCCCCGGTGAATTCTGAGATGCGCTGTAGCAGGAACTCGTTGGCGCCGTAGTCGCTTAGCTCCGCCTCCTGGCGGTAGAAACCCACCTCCGGGAAAGCGCGCGATTCCTCGAGCGGCCGCACGCGGAACAACCCCTGGCGGTGATCGATGCGTACCCGCCCGCGGAACACGCCCTGGGCCAGCTTCTCCACCTTGACGGGGCGCTGGAGGGCCTGCGGCCCGAAAACGAAGATGTCCGGAAGGCGCACGGGTTCCTCGATGTGACGGCCCAGGCGATAGTCGATGGTCAGCTCGCCGCTGGCGCGGTTGTAGTCCACCGCGGCTTCCCCGGCCTGGGCGTGCGGGAGCAGGTCGCGGAAGAGGTTCACCCAGAACTTGTCGTAGCCCGGCCAAGTGACCCACCGCGCGGCCCAGCGGCTCTTGGCGTCGGAGGTGAACACGGCCGCCCGCCCCAGGCCGTATTGCCAACGCGCCAGCAGCGGGTCCTTCTGCTCGGCCAGCAGAATCACATCGGCGCCGGGCTTGGGCGTGAAGCGGACGTATCCTTCCAGCGGCGGCGCCTGCTCGATGCCCACGCCCTCCAGGATCTCCGCCGCCTTGGCCACGCGCGGCTGGAACGACTTCTCGATCACCGTGGTGCCGGTGTGCTCCCGCACGTCCCGCAGCAGTATCTGCTCGAGTCCCGAAGGGTCGCTGAGGAAATAGGCTCTGCCGCGCGCCGAGGCGGCCACCTTCTCCAGGTAGGCGCGGTTTACGTCCTGCCCCAGGCCCACCGTGGAGATCGTGACCTGGTTGGCCGCAGCTTCCCGCGCCAGCACGATGCTGTCGCCTTCCTCCGAGATGCCGTCAGTGAGCAGGACGATGTGCTTGTAGAGGGCGTTTACGGGCCGGATGCGCCGGTAGGCCTCCTGGAGAGCCGGAGCGATCTGCGTCCCGCCGTCGGCGATGATGCCCGAGATGACGCGCCGGATGAGAGTGCGTTCCTCGGCCCGGCGAATGGGCACCGCCCACTGGAAGGAGTTGTCGAAGATCAGCACGCCGATCAGGTCGATAGGCCGTAGGTTCTCGATCACCCCGACGGCGGACTGGCGGGCCAGCTCGATCTTGCGGCCCTCCATCGAGGAGGACTTGTCCAGGACCAATACTACGCAGGCGCCCTCGGGCGTGCGCGGCGGCGCCAGGGTTGCCGGCAGAGCGCGCTCCAAGGGATCTTCGGCCGGCCTCTTCTGGGTGTAGACATTGCGCTCGCCTCCGACCACCAGCAGCCCGCCGCCCTGGCGCACGAACGCCTCCAGGCGGATCTTCTCCGCCGGCGGGACAGCCTCCAGGTTCCAGTTGTTGAGCACAACTACCTGGTAGTCGTCGAGATTGCCGGTTGCGCCGGCAGTGGAACGCCGCAGCTCAAACTCCGCCGCCTCCAGGGTCTTGAAGAGGTGCTCCTCGGCGCCGGGGGGATCCTGGGAAACGTACAGCACGCGAGGCCGCCGCAGGGTCATGGATTGCGCGAACCGCGCCTCGCCCAACCCCGGTGCGCGGACAACGCCGGCCAGGTCAATAGCGCCGGAGGTTGTGAGGCGGGCATGCACGCGGACCTGGTTAGTGCCCGGTTCGAGCGTCACTGTGCTGGCGCCCAGCACCCGATCACCGGCCGCGACTTCCACGGCGGCGCTGGTCCGGCGCGGCGCGCTGACCGCCAGGTCGATGGGGAAACGCTCGCCGGTGAAGGCCTGCGCCGGCAGGGTCGCCGCTTCCAGGCGAAGGTCGGGCTTGGGGTGGCCGCGCAGCGGGAAGGTGTCGATGGGCACGCCGAGCCGCTCCGCTTGCCACGCCGCGCGGGCCGCGCTGCCGAGGTTCTCTTTGCCGTCGGAGATCAGCACCAGGCGGGGCACGCGGCCGCCGGGCAGCGCGGCGATGGACGCGCGGACGGCGGCTTCGATGTCAGTGGCGCGCCCCGGCTCGCCGCCGGTGTGCCTGAGCTGCCAGGAGCGGGCTCTCTCGGCGGCTTCCACGGGGCGGGTGGTGCGAGCAAACGGAATCACCAGCATGGCGTTGCGACCGCGCACCCGCTCGAAGCCGCCCACCAATTCGGAGGCCCGCGCGAGGTCCTGCGAAGTGACGCTGGCCGAAGTGTCCGCTAAAACCGCCACCGCGGTCCTGGGCTCGAAGACGCTCAGCCGCGGCTGGAACAGCGCTACCAGCACGGCAACCAGCACGGCGGCCTTCAGAAGCCACCACCGGCGGGGCGTCCGGCGCCGTCCGAACAGCGCCCACTCGAGGAGCAGAATCGCTGCGCCCGCCGCGGCCAGCCAGGGCCAGAGTTCCGCGTAGCTGGCGGGCATGGCGACGGCTTCCGGTATGCCCCGCCGGGCCTTCCGCGGCGGCGTCCACTTCGCCTCGGCCACCTCCGGCAGAGTCAGTGAGAAGACCTGCTCGCGGTCGCCGGTGACGACCCGCACCGTGCCGGGCGCGCCCGCGAAGAATCGCAGGCTGTCGCCCTCGACGGTGAAGGGCAGCGGGCTGCCGTCGTCGGTAAGCACCCGCACGGCAGCGCTGCCGGCTTCCGCGCCCAGGCTCACCGTGACCGCGCCGGCGCTGCCCGCGTTCAGCTCCCAGCGGCGGAACAGCTCGGGATGCATCCAGCGCAGGATGTTGGCGACAAGCAGCGGGGTGGCCAACTCGTAACGCAGCGCCGAGCGTCCCGGATGAAAGCCCAGCACGACCACTTTGGGTTTGCCCTCGCGCGCGACAATGACCGGACCGGCCTCAGCCTCGGCGACCGTGACGTCGCCGGGCGCAGGCTCGAAGATGCGAGTCGCCGCAAGGCGGATGTCCTTGGCGCGCAAACCGGCGCCCAGCGCGTGGTCCGCGCGCCAGCGAACGAGCGTCGCGTTGGTCGCGGTGCTGCGCACGCGAACGGGCGAGCCTCCCAGGGGCGGCTCGATCCAGACGGCATCCGCGGCCGGCGGTCCGCTTACGGAGAAGCGATCGAAGACCAGGATGTCCGCGCCCGCTGCCCCAGGCCGGTATTCCGAGGGCGGGCGAAACTGGGCATTCACCAAGGGACTGGCCGCCAGCATGGGACGCAGCAGGTCAGGCTCGGAAGAGTAGACGAGGATGCTGACTGCCGCCTGCCCGGGCAACTCCAGCACTCCGCGGTCATCCGGGGGGAAGGCGTCCTCGATGAGCAGCCGGGCTTCGAGTACCCCGGCCACCCGGGTCCGGAACCGGAAGCTGGCCTCCTGCTCGGCGCCTGGCGGCACAGAAAGCCGCCGCGTGCCCACGATGGCGCCGCCGAATCCGATTACGAGTGGCACAGTGCGGGTCGTCTCGCCGTAGTTCCGCACACCGATGAGAACCTCCCAAGCGTCCGGATCCGAGCCCGAGCGCCGCAGGCCCATTCTACGAATGCCGCAGTTAGCGAGCGCATCGCTCACCGGCAGCACGCGCAGATTGTCGAGAGCGCGCCAGGCCGAAGGGGTCTCCTCTGCCGGAATCCGCCCGGCTCCGGCGAAAACGATCTCGCCGGCCCGCCCGCCCTGGAGCCTCTGCGCCTGGCGAGCGAACTCGAGGGCCTGTTGGAGATTCAGCGCCGTGGCCCCCGGCTGCGATTCTGTGATGGCCCGCTCCAGCAGCCGGCGATCCGATTCAAAAGCCGTAGCCGGGGTGGCCAAGGCATCGGCGCGGACCACCATGACGCGGTCGCCGGAAGGCAGCGCGCGGAGCCAGGCGTGCGCCAGCCAGCGCGCCCGCTCGATCAGCGTCCCCTGCGGCGAGCGCGCTCCCATCCAGGCCGAGGTGTCCAGGATGAGCACGTGGTCCCGCTGGGCGGGCGCCGGGCTGCCCCAGCGAAGCTGCGCCACGGCAAGCAACAGCAGCGCCACCGCCGCCAATTGCAGCAGCAGCGAGCGCCACTCGCGGATCCACCGGTGACGCTGCCGCGGCGCCGTCTCGGCCTGCCTCCAAAACCGCAGCGTTGCCACCGTCTGGCGGCGGCGCCTGCGGTCCAGCAGGTATAGCGCGACGAGCAGGCCCGACAGTGCGGCGGCCAGCGCCACCAGCTCGCCTAGCGCCAGGTTCGCCAGGAAGAACATCTAGTCGATCCCCCCGGCCTTGAGCAGCGGCCCGAATATGGCCTCCTCCAGCGACATGGAAGTGTCCAGGCCGGCGTAGCGGCCCCCGTTGCGCAAGGCGATCCGGCGAAGATTCTGGCTGAAAGCGTCGAAGGCGGCGGTGTACCGGCGGCGAGCCTGCGCATCCAGGCTTCGCTCGAGGCGCCCGCCGGTCTCGGCGTCCACCAACTCCAGATCGCCCTCCCAGGGCGGCTCGCGGTCTTCCGCGGCCCACAGGTGGACCAGCAGCAGCTCGTGGCCGAAATCCGCCAGGTATTGGAGCGGCTTCTCGCAACCGGCCTCGTCGAGGAAATCCGAGAGGATGATGAGCACGCCTCCCTGCGGGAACTGGGTGATGAACTGCCGCGCCACGCGGAAACCGTCCGTGCGCCCGCCCGGGGCAAGCTGGAGCAAAAACTCGACCGCGGGCGCGAAGCGGTGCCGGCCGCCCCCGCCGAGGAACGCCTCCCCCAGGCTGTCGCTGAAGGGCTGAATGAAGATGGTATCCAGGCGCACCAGACTGACGTAGCAGAGAGCCGCGGCCAGCTTGCACGCGTAGTGGAACTTGGGCCGCGCCCCGGTGGTCATCGAGAGGCTGGCGTCGAGCAGCAGGCGCACGGGGGTCCGCGGCTCGACCCGGAACATCTTCAGGAAGAGCTTCTCGAAGCGCAGGTAGGCGCGCCAGTTGACCGCCCGCACGTCGTCGCCGTGATGGAAGTGCCGATGATCGAGGAATTCCTGGCCGGCGCCGGAGAAGCGCGAGGGACTACGCCCGCCCGCCAACCCGGCAGGCGACCTCCGCCACCGCAAGGTGAGCCGTTCGAGTTTCTCCAGGAACCGCTGGTCAATCAAGGGCTCTTGGGGCATCTGCGCCTCCTGCGAAGTGCGGGCCGGCCGCGCGGTCAGGCCACCGGCGCTCTGGCGGCCACGGAGCTAATGATCTGCTTCAGGATGGTGTCCGGGGTCTGGCCGTCGGCGTGGGCGTCGAAGTTGAGGATGATGCGGTGCCGGAACACGGCGGGCGCCACCTCTTGCACCTCATCCGCACTCAGGTGGAAGCGGCCGCGCATGAGGGCCAGGACGCGGCCGCACTCGACCAGGGCCTGCGCCCCGCGCGGGGAGCTGCCGTAGCGGATGTATTTCCGGGCCAGCTCGTGGGCCTGGGCATGCTGGGGCTGCGTGGCCAGCACCAGGTCGATGGCGAAATCCTGCACGTGCTGCGCCACCAGCACCTCGCGGCACACCGAGCGGGTCTCCAGAATGCCCTCCCGGTCCACCACCGGGCGCACCTCGGGTTCCTCCTTCTGGATGGTGCGCTCGACGATGAGGTTCAGCTCCTCGCGGCTGGGGTAGTGCACCAGGATTTTCATCAGGAAGCGGTCTAGTTGCGCTTCCGGCAGCGGGTAGGTGCCCTCCATCTCGATGGGATTCTGTGTGGCCATCACCAGGAAGGGGGCCTCCAGCTCGTGCGTGGTGTTGCCGCTGGTGACGGTGCGCTCCTGCATGGCCTCCAGCAGCGCCGACTGGGTTTTCGGCGTGGCGCGGTTGATCTCGTCGGCCAGCACCAGGTTGGCGAAGACGGGGCCGGGCTGAAAGCGCAGGGACTTCGCTCCCCGGTCACTGGTCTCGATGATCATGCTGCCGACGATGTCGGCGGGCATGAGGTCCGGGGTGAACTGTATGCGGGAGTACTTCAGGTGCAAGGCCCGCGCCAGCGTGCGCAGCAGCGTGGTCTTGCCCAGCCCCGGGACGCCCTCCAGCAGGACGTGCCCGCCGGCCAGCAGGCAGATGAGCACTCCGTCCACTACCTCGTGCTGTCCGACAATGACCTTCCCAATCTCGCGGCGGAGCTCATCCAGACGCTCGACCGCCCCCTGAACAGCCACTTCAGCGCGCACTATTCCATTGTAGCCTCAGGCTTGTGCCGGGAAGACCATGTCGCCCGGCTCCAGCCCGCGCGCGCGGCAGTGGTCCCGATAGAGATGCGCGTAACTGACCGTGATGTAGTCGGACTCGGTGAAGCCCAGCCGCGCCGCCGTGCGGTCAATCCACTCGGGCGACCCTTCCAGTTCGAGGAAATCTCCGATGGGCGTCTCATCCAGGGTGACCAAGCCGTCGGGTTCCGGTCCGGCGAACGGCGTTCGATACTTCTCATAGCGGAAGACGGACTCGAAGCCCAGCCGCTCCAGGATCGCGGCGGCGGTGGCGGGCTCCGGGAGCTCGATTTCCAGCTCCTCGCGCGCCTTGTGCTTGCCGTACTCGGCCGGGCCTTTGAAGGTCAGCAGGCCGAGCGAGCCGGTCTGCCGCACCCGGAGCAGGGAGCCAGCCAGCGAGAGCTTGCGGTCGGCGGTGTCGAATACGATGTCGTGCTGGAGCACCCGCGGCGAGGCGGGATGCAGGCCGGCTTCCTCCAGCAGGCGCCGCCCCTCGTCCGCGTCCGGCAGCGGCAGCTTGATCTCGATCTCGCGATGGGAGTCGCCGGGGGCCATAGGTCTTCTTTGATGGTACGCCGCTCGGTCGTCACCTTGCACCCGGCCGCTTCCGGATGCTAAACCAATTATGTTGACCTCCGGCAACACCCCCATGATTGAGGCCGCCGGCCTCAGCAAGTTCTACGGCGAGTTCGCCGCCATTCGCCAGGTCAGCTTCAGTGTGCCCCAGGGCCAGGTGGCGGCGTTCCTGGGGCCGAACGGCGCGGGCTGCCCGCTACGGGCGGGGACGCCGCCTCCGGCGAACGCCGGGCGCGCGAGCTGAACAACCGCTTCGCCGATTGGTTCTACGTCATCTGCGGCGCCGACTTTGAGAAGCTGCGGCTGAAGCGGAAGGATCTCCAGGTGGAATAGGCATTCCTGCCTGTCGGCCGTGCTACACTACCGGTGGAACCCACGCGCGCGCCCGTGGCTAAGGTGGATAGAGCGGCTGGCTTCGAACCACTGGGCCGGGGGTGCGAGCCCCTCCGGGCGCGCCAGGTTTTGAAAGAGTCGGAGGTGTTGCCTTTGATCGTCGCCCGGGGGTCCGCGTCAGGCGAGCCAGTGCAACCTCCGTTCACTGCCCGCCGGATTCCTGCGCGAGTTTTTTTCTGCTTTGTTTTCAATCGATTAAGGCGCGCTGTGCGTGACTACGGCTTGACGGGCTGTCGTATCATATGATACTATTCAGAGACGAGGCTTGACCGGAAGATCCCGAGGGCATGTCGGCGAGTACTCGCCCGCAGAGGCACTACAGACCGCGCGGCGACTGATCAGCCCCAAGGGAGTCGAACGCGGTTGGTTCGATATCGACCCAAGGGTATACTACCGGCTCGATGAACTGGGCATCGCACCGGATGAACTCACCTCAGCGCTCCTCAAGATTGTCCATGAGATCTCGCCGGGCGACTACTCTCCTCCCGCGCAGCCCAACCGGGAGCCGGGGATCCCGTTCATTTTCCACTCACCCAGCCTGCGTAGGGACGTGTACTTCAAATTCAAGCTGATCGGACCGCGGCCACGGCTGCGGCTGTACTCGTTGCATCGGCCGGACTATCCGAAGAGAAGGAAGGGAGAGCAAGATGCGCTGCTTTGAATGCGGCAAAGGGCAGTTGAAGACGCAGGAGACGGCGGTTTCCGCGGCGTTTCGGGGCTCGCTTTTCGACGTGCGCACTGTGGCCAACGTATGCCCGAAGTGCGGCTACAAGAGCATTCCGGCCAAGCACGCCGATAACTTCGGCGTAACCCTGGCCGACGCCTACCGGCGGAAGCACGACCTTCTGACCAGTACGGAGTTGAAGGAGATCCGGAAGGAATTGGATCTGACCCAGGAGGAGTTTGCCGGCTACCTCCGCGTGGGTGTGGCCAGTGTCAAGCGCTGGGAAGGCGGGCTAGTCCAGGACCGGGCGATGGATCAGCTCATTCGCTTGAGGACCGACCCGTTTGTAGCCCGAAGGAACTACGAGCAGCTCAGTCGCCGGCTTGGCGGGGGGGGTGCACGCGCAAGGATCCAGTACATGACCCTCCTCCAAGGCTGTACCGTTGAACGGATCAAGCCAGAGTGGAGCAGCGATGCACCGGCCCAGCCCGCCGCTCCAGCAGTCCCCGTCGGCGAGGCCCCGTGCAACTTCGCCTACTCGGCAGCGTGAGAACGCCAATCGAGTGTGCCATGAGCTTCTCCATTCAGCAGGACCAGGACCAGATTAGGGGCGCGTGGCGCTTCCAGACCCATGCCGACTTGGGGTGCCTCCGCATGAAGGACTGCAAGGCCTGGAGCGCCGACGCAGAGGCAAGGCCTGAAGGGGAATTGCGCCTGGGTGTGGGGTACGAAGTCAAGCGTACCGATGCGCCCGTTGGGACCGTGCGCATCGAAGTCGCTTTTCGCTTTGCCGCCGAGGCCGCTTCCAATCCTGAGCAGAAGCTTTTCGAGATCCACTGCGGCTTTCAGCTTGACTACAAGCTGGTGCCGGACTACACGCCGACAGACGAAGACGTAGCTGCATTTCAAGGTGGGAATGCTGTGTTCCACTGCTGGCCTCACGCCCGGGAATTCGTACAGAGCGCCGCAATGCGCATGGGGCTCTCGGTACCCCCCCTGCCGTTGTTGCGTCTGGTGCCCAAGAAACCGCAGGTTGTTGTGGTGAAGAAGAAGGCGGTTGCGAGGAAAAGGCCTCCAGCTTCCGCGGAAGCCACGCAGTAGCCCGAACTGCCTCAGGTCGCTCAGCTCCGGGAACGCACTTTCATCCGCGGAGCCGACTTTGAGAAGCTGCGGCTGAAGCGCAGGGACGTCGTGGGCAGCGGATAGCACGGCGTGCTAGACTACCCGAGGGAGGGTGGCCGTGCCGACGCAACTCGAGGTCGATCGGGCAGGCGTCGCAGAGCTTTGCCGGCGGTGGAAGATCACCGAGCTGGCGCTTTTCGGCTCCGTGCTCCGCAGGGACTTCCGTCCTGAGAGCGACGTGGATGTGCTGGTAAGCTTCGCCCCGGAGGCCCGGCCCTCCTTGTCCGATCTGGCGCGTATCGAAGAGGAGTTGTCGGCCGTCTTCGGACGCAAGGTTGATTTGGTCGAGCGCCGCGCGGTCGAGCGCAGCGAGAATTACATTCGCCGCAAGCACATTCTGGATACCGCCGAGCCGACTCACGTGACCGGCTGATCCACGAGTACTTTCGCATCGACCTCCGCCGCGTCTGGGACACGGTGCAGAACGACCTGCCGAAGCTCATGGCGCTGGTCGAGCCGTTGGTGCCGCGACAGGGGGAACCGGAAACTGGAGACCGAGACTCGGACGAGTGACTGACGGGCTGCCCCGCTGGCGGCACTCCGCGCCGCTCACATCCTTGCCCTCCCCCAGTTCTCGGTGGGCCCCAAGGTGGCATAGGCATTCTTGCCTGTGTGCCGGGTGTCCCCCAACAGGCCGGGAGGCCTATTCCACCTGTTCGAAACTCAAACTGGGGGAGGGCAAGCCGATCCGGGCCTTGAAACCTGCCTGGCGGCGGGGGTACCATGGCAGACATGAAGCGACGTCATTTCCTGATTAGCTCCGCTGCGGCTGCGGGCGCGCTGAAAGCGAGCGCGCTGGCCAGCCCGAATGACACTGTCCGCGTGGCTTGCGTGGGGATACGCGGCCAGGGCCGCTCCCACATCCGGGCTTACGCCGCGATGCCCGAGGTCGAGATCGCGGCGCTGTGCGACGTAGACGAGAGCGTGCTCGAGGCGCGGCTCAAGGAAGTCGAGGGGATGGGCAAGAAGCGCCCGGCCGCCTTCGTCGATTTCCGCAAGCTGCTGGAGGACCGCTCGATTGACGTGGTCTCGCTGGCCACTCCCAACTTCCATCACACGCTCCAGACCGTCTGGGCCTGCCAGGCGGGCAAGGACGTGTACGTGGAAAAGCCTTGCACGCACAACATCTTCGAGGCCCGGCAGATCGTGGCCGCGGCCCGCAAGTACAACCGCATCGTGCAGCATGGCGCCAACACGCGCTCGAATGCGGCGGCGCGCGAGGCGGTCCAGCATTTGCGTGACGGCCTGATCGGCGACGTGTACATGGCGCGGGGGCTGTGCTTCAAGTGGCGCGACACGATCGGCCGCACGCCCGTCGAGACGGAGCCGGCAGGCGTGCACTACGACCTGTGGCTCGGGCCGGCGCCGAAGCGCGAGTTCACCCGCAACCGCTTCCATTACAACTGGCACTGGTTCTGGGAGTACGGCAACGGCGACATCGGCAACCAGGGCATCCACGAGATGGATACCGCGCGCTGGGGCCTGGGCGTCAAGTACCCGGTCAAAGTGAGCTCAATGGGCGGGCACTTCATGTTTGACGACGACCAGCAGACGCCCAACACCCAGGTGGCCACCTTCGAGTTCCAGGACGGGGGCAAGAAGCGGTTCCTGGTTTTCGAAGTGCGCCACTGGATGAGCAACCGGGAAGCCGATATCGGGAAGAGGGGCGACAACTGCATCGGGGATATCTTCTATGGGTCCAAAGGGCACCTCGTGATGCGCGGCGGCTACCAGACCTTCCTGGGCAAGTCGCAAGAGCCGGGCCCCTCCGGCAACGCGGGCGGGAACAACTGGGTCAACTTCATCGAATGCGTGCGCAACCGGAAGCGCGAGAACCTGAACGCGGAAATCGAGGAGGGCGCCATCTCGACCGTGCTGGTGCACCTGGCCAACATCTCTTACCGGCTAGGACGCACCCTGGATTTCGATCCCAACACTCTGAAGTGTGTCGGCGACGAAGAAGCCAACCGGATGTTCAGCCGCGACTACCGCGCACGGTTCGTGGTGCCGGAAGAGGTGTAGGAACACAGACTAGAAAGTCTGTGCCACTCACCTCACCGCCAGCGTCAGGCCGGCCTGGCTGTTGGCGCCGCCCACCGTGATCACCACCGGCACAGCGGCCCCGGACGGGGCATCATTCGGGATCAGCACGTTCACCTGGAAGACGCCGGAGACGTAGTTGGGCGCCGCTCCGGCGTAAAACACCTGGGCCGGCCGGCCACCGATGGTCGCCGAGACCGGCAGCACTGCCATGGGGAAAGGCGGGACGCCGGGGCCGATACTGCCATCGAGCACCGGGGGAAACAACTGGCCTTCCCCGGTGGCGTAGACCATCACCACTGAGCCTTTGGGCGCCGGGTTGGCGGGTAAGTTGAGCGAAAAGTCCTGGTTCAGGATGGCGCCCTGGCCCAGCCCGGAGGCATCCAGCGAGAAGATGCCGGGCGCCGAATCGGCCAGACGGAACTCGAGGGCAGTGGAGCGCACGCCCTGGTATTCCACCTGGATCCGCGTGCTGGCACGCCCGGCAAGCGCGTAGGGCACCACGGCGCTGGACTTGGTGCTGGAGACGTAAATCAAGGGCGCCGCGGTGCCGTCGAACAGGATACGAGTGTTGGCCAGTACGGTGTCTACCCGGCCGCCGGTCACGCGCAGCGTGGTGAGGGTAGGCGGGCCAATGTTGGTGCCCTCCAGGTACACGATCTCACCCACCGCCAGGGTGCCGCGGGCGTAGCTGGCAGCGTTAGCCACCCCCGCTAGGACCGGCTCCGGCTGCGTCACCGTCAAGGTGACGCTCACGGTCTGCGGGCTGTTGGAAGCGCTGGCGGAAGTCACCGTGATCGTGCCGTTGTAAGTGCCCGCACTCAGGCCGGACGGGCTCACCGAGACGTTCAGCTCCCCAGGCGTAGACCCCGCCGCCGGCGTCACGCTCAGCCAGGCCCCGCCGCTCTGAGTGTTAGCCACCGCGGTGAAGTTCAGGCTCCCACCGCTCGAGGTCACCGCTACCTTCTGTGCGGCAGGCGCGCTCGAACCCGTCTGATAGCTGAATTGCAGGCTGGCAGGACTCAGCGCAATCGTCTGGGGCGGCCCCACGGTGAAGGTCACCGCAATGGTGATCGGGCTGTTAGCGGCTTCAGGCGACTGAATCGTGATCGAGCCGTAGTAGGTCCCCGGTTGGGCAATCAGCGAGGCGTCTACTGAGACGCTCAGGTTGGCAGGCGTGCTGCCGGTGGTGGGATTGACCGCCAGCCAATTCACACTGGTAGTGGTGCTGGGGGTGGCGGTGAAGCGCACACTGGTTCCCGAAGTGCTCAGCGCCACGATCTGCGCCGGCGGAGCCGCACCGCCGATGGGTTGAGAGAAAGCAAGCGAGGTCGGGCTGGCCGACAGGTTGACGCCGCTAGTCACTCTGGCCGTCACCGGAATGGTCTGGGAGTTGGCGCCCGTGGCGGTCACGGTGATCGAGCCGGTGTAGGTTCCCACGGGCAGGCTGGCCGCGGAGACGAATACGGTGAGGTTGGCGGGGGTCGTTCCCGCGCTGGGGGCCACCGCCAGCCAGCTACTCCCGCCGGAAGCCGTCGTCCAGGTGAGGGTGAAGTTGAGCGGGTCGCCGGTGCTGGTGAGCGAGACCGTGGCGATCTTGGGTGCCGTGGCGCCGAGCACGAAATCAAAGCTCAGCGTGCCGGGGCTGACGTTCATCAAGGCGGTGTTGCTGACGTTGAGAGTGATCTGCAAGACCTGCGATGCCGCACCCGCGGCGGTCGGCGTGAAGGTTACCGAACCCTGGTAGGCGCCCGCAGCCAGGCCTCCCGGGTTGACGGAAACGCTCACCGTCGCCGGGGTGGTTCCGTTCGCCGGGCTGATGAGCAGCCAGGCGCCGCCCGTGCTCGTGCTGACCTGGGTGGTGAAGTTCGCCGGAACGCCTGTGCTTTTCACCTCCACCGTCTGGATCCCCGGCGGGACCCTCCCGATCTGGAAGTTGAAGACCATCGACGGCGGGTCAAGGACCAGCGAGGGGACGTTGCTCACCGTCAAGGTCACGGACACGAACACCTGGGAAATACCCACAGTGGTCGGGGTAATGGCGATCGTTCCGCTGTAAGTGCCCGGCGGCAGCGCGGCGGCGGCCGTATTTACGCTGACCGCCACCGTAGCCGGTGTTATTCCTCCGACCGGGTTCGCCGACAGCCAGTTGCTGCCGGTCGTTGTGCTGGCTGTCACGGTGAACGGCAGCGCGGTCCCGGTGCTCCCCACCGAGAGATTCTGGTTGGCAGGCAGCGCCCCGCCGGGCGGCATGGTGAAGCTCAGCGAGCCAGGGGTGGCCGTCAAGAACGGGTTGGTGCTGACCAGGAGGGTGATGGGCACAAGCAGCGGGCTGTTGGAGGCCTGCGGCGCGAAGACTGTGATGCTCCCGGAGTACGAGCCGGCGGGCAGCGTCACCAGGACCGCCGGGCTCACTCCCACGGTCAGATCGCTGGGCGTGGCGCCGCTGGTCGGGGTGACGACCAGCCAACTGCCGCCTGAGCTGGTGCCCAACAACGCGGCGAAGTTCACCGGGATGCCGCCGCTGGACAGCGACACGATCTGCTGCGGCGGCGCCGTGGCGCCGATCTGGTAGCGGAAGGTGAGCGAGCCGGGGCTGGCGGCCAGTTGCGGAGTCCCGCCCACGGTGAGCGTCACGGCTACCTGGAGTGACCCGCCGCCGGAGGTGGGCGTCAGGGTGATGGTCCCGCTGTAAACTGCCGGGGCCAGTCCGGTCGGATCCGCGGCCGCGCTGATGTTGGCCGGCGCGATCCCCCCGGCCGGATTGACGGCTAGCCAGTTGCCGCCCGTGCTGGTGGACGCCGAGGCCGTGAAAGTCACCGGCGCGCCAGTAGTGGAGGAGACCAGTAGATTCTGCGCGGCCGGCAGCGCCCCTCCTGCGGTGTAGCTGAAGCTCAATGAGGCCGGATTGACGCTCAACTGGGTGCTGACCAGGCCAATCGTCATGGTCACCGGCACAACGAGCGGGCTATTGGCTGCACCCAGCGCGGTGACTGTAATCAAGCCGGTGTAGGTGCCGGCGCCGAGCGAACCCGGTGAGGCCAGTACGAAGATCGTGGTCGGGGTTTGACCGGCGCCGGGGGACACTGTCAACCAGGCGCCGCCGGTCGTGGTGGTGGCCGTCGCCGCGAAGGTCAAAGTGCTGGTGGCGGTCACAGTCAGGGTCTGCGCCATCGGTGTGCCGCCCGGTTGTGCCGCAAACGAGAGCGAGGTGGGGTTGGCGGCGAGCGTGACCTGGGCGCTGGCGCTCCCGACGCCAGCCGACAACGCCAGGACCGCGATGACAAGGTAGTTCACCAGACGTAGAGACGTTTTCACGTGGAATCCTCCGGACGGGTAGCAGGTGCCCCCGATGGACAAGCAATTCAGGTACCGCGCGCCATCGGGACGCGCCACAACCTTCAGGGACCTGTGTTTTGAAGAAGTTGGCCCGCTTTGTGCTCGTCCGCCGCCCTGGGTTTCCGGGCCGCGTGGTGGGACATTCCGCCACAGGGGGAGTGGCACAGACTTTCCAGTCTGTGTCTGCGCTTCGCAACAGGGTAGAATGGAAGAGGCCGCCGGTCGGGGCGTGGCGCAGCCTGGTAGCGCACCTGCCTTGGGCGCAGGGGGTCGGCAGTTCGAATCTGCCCGCCCCGACCAATGTCCGCCAGCGGATGCGGGCATTCTCCTTGGCCGCGAAATCCCCTTGTAGCCGATTTTGTAGCCGGTGATTTCCATCACTATCGACGCTGTGGAAGGTGGCGCGCTCGCAGAAGCGAGTGTTCTCGGTGAATCACGGGCAGGTCACCTGCCTAAAAAGCAGGTGATCGGGCTCCGAAACCGACTCGTCTACCTCCACCCCCTTGAGTTCTGAGACGAGCCGCGGCAAGTTGTTCATACTCGTCTCTGGCCTCTGGACTGAGGTGCGCATCCTTCGGGCTCGGCTCCCGAACCATACCCCCACGGCAGGGCTACAATGTGCTTGTAGTTCTGATCCATTTCAGAGGAAAGGCTCCCGTCAACCTTGGCCGTGCATGAGCGTCCCTCCAACGTTGAGCATCAGGCCGCGAATGCTGGTATACTCATCCGTTTGTGGTGATACGAGCTCTTTTATGAGGAGGAGCAGAATGCGATTGCACCGCGTCTCGATGTGCCTCGTTGTGCTGTTCGCCGGAGGGGTATGCGCCCAGGAGATCGAGCTTCAAGCGCAGTTGAGTGCCCCGCTCGGAACCGACACGAACCGGAAGGGCGATCTGATTTCCGCCGTCGTGCTCAATCCCGCCGCTTTCCAGGGGGACGTCCTGGAAGGCAGGATCACCGATTCGCAGTCCGGCGCCAAGATCCGTGGCCGGGCGGTGTTGAGCTTCACATTCGAGACGCTCCGGCATGGAGGGCAGCCGGTCCCGATCTCCGCGCAGGTGAAATCGGTGACGAACTCTAAGGGGCAGGTCGACGTGGATGAAGAGGGCCGTGTCATACGCAAGACCAGCAACGTGGGCAAGGCGGTCGGCGGGACCGCCGTGGGCGGATTGATCGGCGGCCTCGCCGGCGGAGTCAGGGGGGCCGCCATCGGCGCGGGCGTGGGCGCCGCCGCTTCGATTGTGCTGATTCAAGTTGCCGCCGACGGTCCGAGCGTCCGATTCGCAGCGGGCAGCACAGTGGTGGTCAGCGCCAAGTCGCGGAGCGGACCTGCTCTCGCCAGTCTGGCCGCCAACCCGGCCCCTGCGGCCCCGGCGCCCGCGGCCGCTCCGGCTGCAACGGCGTACCCGCCGGCCCCCTCTGCCGCGCAACCTGTCGCAGCCCAGCCTGCCGCTCCCGCCGTGGCGGCCCCGCAAGCGGCCCCGGCCGCGCCCGCTGCCTCCGCGCAACCCGATCTAACCGCCGTGAAGGCCGATTTCATCCCGGGTGAGAAGACGATCTTTTTCGACGACTTCAGCGACATGGCCGGCGACGAGCCCCCGCCTCACTGGAAAGTGCGTGGCGGTTCCGTCGTACTGAAGGTAGCGCCGGGAATCCGCCAGATGACGACGTCCGCGGCAGTCACCATGACCCCAAACTTCACGGGCCTTCCCAAGAACTTCACCATGGAGGCGGAGGTGAAGTTCGACAATCCGGCCGATTCGCGGGCAATCTGGGAGTTCTTCACGAAAAACGGCGCCGAGAGCCTATTCTTGTGGACGCAGACTCAGACCGGGGCGCTGTTCGTCAGGGTGAACGCCAAAGACCAGGGCGAGGAGTTCGGGCAGAAGTCGGTTCCGGTAGACTTCAATCAACCGATCCGGCTGGCCTTGTGGGTCCAGAACGGGAGGCTCCGCCTCTATGTGAACGGGGAACGCGCTATCGACGTGAACCAGGTGAACCTGCCCGAGCTCTGGTCCGTCGCTGCCATCACGCAACTCTACGGCGACGAAAAACCCGCTATCGGGTACCGCGCCGTGCGCTTCGCCGAGTCCACCCCCGACTTCAGCCAGATGATCTCCTCCTCCGGTCGCTACGTCACCCACGGCATCCTGTTTGACACCGACAGCGACCGCATCAAGCCTGAGTCCGCGCCGGTCATCAAGTCGATTGCCCGCGGGCTTGAGACCAATCCCAACCTGAAGCTGCTCATCCAAGGCCACACCGATTCGATCGGCAACGCCGACCACAATCTCGATCTCTCGAAGCGCCGCGCCGAAGCGGTCAAGGCGGTTCTTGTCTCCCAGTTCAGCGTTGACGCCGCGCGCCTCACTACCGCCGGTCTCGGCTCTACCAAACCCATCGACTCCAACGACACCCCGCAAGGCCGCGCCCAGAACCGGCGCGTGGAGTTTGCCAGGCAGTAAGAGAGACTCGAGGCCGCCATGCGGCTGATGGTGGTCTTCGTCTTCGCTCTTGTCCTGCTTGGCTAGCAGTCCGCCACGAAGGGTGAATTCACCGGACGGTTACGCCGCGGTAGCTTTCCGGTGGGCCGAGATAGCTGGGCTTCACACCGCCCAGGTTCACGACAAGTTTCTGGAGCACCACGGCGGGATCAACCATCCAAAACTTCAACGTGTGGTAGCCGGAGCCGGCCAACATGTGCGCAGACTTCACCTTGCGGACGCTGTCTCTAACGGAGGCCTCCCAGTCCTGCAAGGAGTTCTTTGCGAGCGCGTCAATGACCTGGGGCGGTTGGTCGTCAAAGGAAATCGCGAATCGAAGGCCGCGGCCAGGCACAAAGTTCAGGGTCGGCGCAACAATCGCCTCAACCTCGATCCTCCCCGAATGAAATAGATACACTTGATACTCGAGGCAGGGAGCGTCCCGGGGCGGCGTTACGGTCGCCGCGGTGACAGGAAATACCGTCATCGACGACAGAGTCCGCCCGTAATCGTCAATCTTCTCCCAACGAACCGGGCCTGCGTCGATCTTTTTCGTGTAATGCTCCGCCTCGATGGATACGTAACCATCCGCTTCGACAAATCCATCGAGCGCCGTCCTGGCGGGCTCTCGCGGGTTGAACGCGCTGATCTTGACCGTCACCTCGCCAGCGTTGGCCTGGGCAATCCTGACCGTTCCGTCCGCTGATCCCTGGGGCGCCTTGGCCCAGTCAACACTCACCCAAATGCGCTGCTCCTTCTCAACCGTGCCATGCGCTGCCTCCACCACGATCCAAGCAGCGCTGGTGGTCGCCGAAAACTCAAACGGCGTCCGCCCTCGATTGAATACGTCGATGAACCGCCGCGGTCGATTGAACACGTCAAACATCGGGAGAGCTGGCTCGCCCGATGCGCCGGGCCAGGACGACGCCGAACCCTCCACGGCCACGCCCAGCTGCGCCGGAGCTGGAATCTCGATCTCTGTCACCTTGGGCATCACGTTTGAGGGCGGCTGGTTCCAAAAGGTGTAGCCAATGTGCGTCTGATCCATCATGTGATCCCACTTGCCATTGGCCAGAGTGCGGTTGTAGTAATCCGCCAAATCCGCGTCGGCCTGAAACAGTGCTCGGACCCGCGCCGCGAGGTCGTTGGCGCTGGCGCGGCCCTGGCCGGCATACAACCGGTTCCTCCCCGCGGTGACGTAGAGTTCCGTGACCAAAGCGGAGGCTTTCGTCGGGTAGAGAACGAGCTGGAAAAAGGCATCCCGCGCGTTCTCGGGCAGACTGGCATAAATCCGCTCCGCTTTCGCCGTGATGGCCTTGAAGTCAGCGAGCACGGAATCCGCCTCCTGGTAGTCAACCAGGCTGAACGTGCCCGGCTCGAGCAGCTCCGGCTTGCGCTTGCCGTTGTACTTTGTGTACTTCGCAATGATCTCCGCGATCTCCGTGGCATGGGCGGGTCCAAACTCCCGCGCCGCCCAGAGTCTGGTGAACTCCGAGATTCTTGCCTTCGGCCATCGTTGTGGATCCCGAGCGAAGGTCAGGAAAAACTCGATGGGAAACTCCATCGGCTTCAGGTCGCCGACGTTGACGATCCATATCCGGCTGGCGCCGTAGTGATAGGCCAGGTCCATTTGCTCCCAAACCTTGGTGATCGGGATGGTGTTGAGCCATTTGTAGGAGCGCGGTCCGCCGACATAGTCGAAGTGGTAGTAGATGCCCGCCCCGCCGCGGCGCGCCCGTTCCTCCTCGGTCGGGAGCCGTCGAACGTTGCCCCAGTTGTCGTCGCACCATAGCAGGGTCACGTCGTCGGGGACCCGCATGCCCTTCTCGTAGTATTCCTGCACCTCTTTATATAGCGCCCAGTCCTGGGGAACCGCCGCGAGATTGGGGTTTATTCGTTCAGCGATGATCTGGCGCTGGTCCGCCACGATCCGTTCCAGCAAGGCAATGTTGGCGCCCTCCGACATGGGAAGGTCACCGTCCCCGCGCATGGCGAGCGTGATGATGCTCTCGTAGTCTTTGTTGCGCCGAATGCCTTCGTCCCAAAAGGCCCGCAGGACTTCGGAATTCTTGGCATAATCCCAAGGGCCTGCGCCGTGCCGCTTCCACTCCTGCTGCGCGCGCAACATCGGCTCGTGATGCGAGGTTCCCATGACGATGCCGTACTCGTCGGCGAGTTTTGGATTAAGCGGATCGTCCTCATTGAAGGCGCTATTCCACATCGCCGGCCACAGGTAGTTGGCTTTCAGCCGGAGCAGGAGTTCGAAAACCTTCACGTAGAAGTGGTGGTTGTAGTCTCCGAACTGTTTCTTTACCCAGCCGGTTAGCGACGGCGCTTCGTCATTCAAAAAGATGCCACGGTACCTGACCGCGGGCTCGCCTTGCACGTATCTGCCGGGTCTCACGAAGAGGGCGTCCTTATGCTCTATCGGAACGTCCGCCCACCAATACCACGGCGAGACGCCGATCTGCTCGGACAAATCATAGATGCCGTAGATCGTCCCCCGCTTGTCGCTGCCGGCGATGATCAATCCGTGGGCGACGCCGGGCAAAGGCTGTGGCAGGACCTGGATGAGAAACGATTCCCACTTGCCGGCGATCCCGGCGACATCTATCTTGCCCTGGCGGATCAGGCCGTCAATGATCCGGCTCCGGCCGATGGTGCCCGCAATGATCGCATTCCGTCCAAGGCCCTTTTCCTCGTGAGTGACCACCGGAGTGCAGCCGGTGACTCGGGCGACGTCCGCTTCGAGGTCGTGGGCCGCGCGAACGACGCCCGGGTGGTCGTTTGTATCGACATACATGCTCGCCGCGACCTTTCCCTGCACGATGGGAAAGCTGCCCTGGGTGTAGGCCGTCTGCACATATCGGCGCTCGCCGAGGGCCCCGGCGTCTGGCGGCATGGCGAGCAGGCAGAAGATGGCAAGCAGCAGCGCGTCAAGTCTGGAAGTCATAGGCCGACTCAGAACTCCTTGCTGGGCCAGATGCGGAACTCTCCACTCGAATGCAACAGGCCCGTAAGATACAGCATGCCGTCATAGTAACGCCATTGCCCCGACGGGATGGGCGCATCCCATAGGGCGGCGACGAACTTCTGTGCGCGCGGATGCGTCGCCGCCAGGCTGGCCACGGCGTTCATAGCCACCAGGCCGGTAGAGTGCGAACTGCCGAGCTGGCGGCCCTCGAGGGTGAACTGGTTCCCGTAGGCAGACAGACCTTGCGCCTCGAAGAACGCCTGAATACGGTCACTCCGCTGGCGTTCGCGAACATCCTGCGCCCACCAAGCCCAATCCACGGACCAATTCATGGCGGTGCGCCAGGCATCGAATCGGAAGTCAACGGACTGCGGGTTCCGGTCGCTGGCCCACGGCGTGCCGTCGAAGTTGGCGTAGTCGGGGGCAAGCGCCGTGACGGGATGCGTGGCCCGCTGAAAGAACTCCCGGCTGGCCTGGGCCGCCTCGGCCCAGAAGCGCCGGTCGGCAACCGGACCCCACCGCGCCCACAGCTCATAGAACGCAGGCAGATGGTAGGAGGGGTCGGTGTGGTCACGCGTTCTAATGTCGGGGGAGAAGCGCACCATTTTGTGCTGCGGCTGTCCGACGGAAGCAACGCAGCGCAGAAACACCAGGAGCACTGGGGCGCCGATACTGAGTGCGGACGGCGGCTTGATACTTCCACTGTCGAACCGAATGCGGGGCGACACAGGGCGACCACCTTCTTCAGCTCAGGCTGGCGAGCTTGTTGAGGCCGTCAATATAGGCCTTGGCGCTGGCTTCGATTACGTCGGTCGAAGCGCCTCGCCCCATGACTCTCCGGCCCCCTTCCTCGAGCAGCACGGTGACCTCGCCCATGGCCTCCGTGCCGCTGGTCACCGCCCGAATCTCATATCGCGCGAGTCTGGCCGAGGTTTTCGTGACTTCGGAAATGGCCCGGCAGACGGCGTCTACGGGGCCATCTCCGATGGCAGCGCCTTCTCTTACTTCGTCTTTGACGCGGAGCCTGACGGTCGCCGTCGGTATTGCCGAGGTGCCGCTGTAAATATGCAGATACTCGAGATGATAGGTCTCCGGAACCGGATGGATCTCGTCGTGGAGGATGGCAATAAGGTCCTCGTCAAAAACCTCCCGCTTCTTGTCCGCCACGTCGAGGAATCGCTGGTAGGTCTGGTCCAGTTCCTCCTGCGAGAGCGTGTACCCGAGTTTCTCGAGGCGATCGCGGAGGCCGTGGCGTCCCGTCCGCGCCGTCAGCACCACGCGGCTTTCCGAGAAGCCCACATCTTCGGGACGCATGATCTCATAGGTCTCCCGGTCCTTCAAGAATCCATCCACGTGGATTCCCGAACTGTGGGAAAAAGCATTGGCTCCCACCACCGCTTTGTTGGGCGGAACGGCCATTCCGAGCATGTCGGAAACCAGGCGGCTGGTTCGGTAAAACTCGCGGGCCTCAACGTCGCTGTGCACTCCGAAGTAGTCGCTGCGCGTGCGGAGGGCCATCACAACCTCTTCCAGCGCCGCGTTGCCGGCCCTTTCGCCGATCCCATTGATGGTGCCTTCCACCTGGCGGGCGCCGTTCCGGACGCCGGAAAGGGTATTGGCCACCGCCAGTCCCAAATCGTTGTGGCAGTGCACGCTGATGGTCGCCCGGCCGATGTTCGGCACCTTCTCCCCGATGGCCCGGATCAGAGAGCCGAATTGCTCCGGCACAGTGTAGCCGGTGGTATCGGGGATATTGACCACGGTGGCTCCGGCTTCGATTACTGCCTGAAGCATTTCGTAGAGATACGCCGGATCGGCGCGGCCCGCGTCCTCGGCGTAGAACTCGACATCGTCGGCGTACTTCCTGGCGAGCTGGACCGCGTCGATCGCCATCTCGACGATCCTGACCTTCTTCTCACCCAAGGCCGTCCCGTACTTTTCGTCCTTGAACTTCCCCATGATATGGATGTCCGAAACCCCGATCCCCGTGTGGATGCGCGGTCGCCGGGCTTTGGCTAAGGCTTTGGCGCAAGCCTCGATGTCGCTGGCCACAGCCCGGGACAAAGCGCAGATGACGGGGCCTTCGATCTCCTGAGAGATCAGTCGAACGGCCTGGAAATCCTCCGGCGATGACGCCGGATAACCGGCCTCGATGATGTCCACGTTCAGCCGAGCCAACTGCCTGGCAAGCGTCAGTTTCTCTCGGCTTCCGAGCCGGGTTCCGGCCGCCTGCTCGCCATCTCTCAGCGTGGTGTCGAATACGGCTACTCTCTCGGACATCGCACACTCCTGAACAACCGATTCTATTCCTTTTCCCCTGGCCGCTGCTCGAAGTCCCCTCAGCGCCACGCCCTATCACGAATCGCCTCGACCGCCCATCGTGCGATTGCCCTCACCTTGTCGCCGCGCGGCTCCATCATGAACGTCGGTTTCACCGGGTGGTAGATCTTGTTGGGCCGCCTCCCGGCCCTGGCTCTCGATGGCCGGTAGCGCATGGTGCCAAGGATGCTCAGGTGTCCGCTCCTGGAGGCATGAGAAGTGTAGACTCCGTTCCTCAATTCCGGCAGGGTAAATTCCCCGTCGCCCCCAAAATCAAGCAGCCGGAATCCGTCATCAAGGAGAAGCGTTGGGAAAAGCACTTCCGGGTAGCCCCGCCAACCATCCAACTGCGCCTGGTGAAGAAACTCCAAGGCGCGATTCGAGATGCGGTATATAACATTGAACGACCGCACGTAGTTATCGCGCGCCACTATCTTGGTGGGGTGGTGAAAGCTGTCCCACCAGAACCAACCTGGTTCCTGTGCGAAGCGGCGGATATGACTGGTCACCAGATCATGATCGTAACACTGAAATGAACCGAGCAGGGACTCCCATTGACCGGTGTAGCGAACATCATATTCGATCACCCAGTAGGTGTCATAGTCCCGATGAGATAAGAAGAAATCAAAAACTGGAAAATGGGGATGATGAATTAGTCCGCGCCCTTCGAGCTTCCGGTAAGGAAGCTGAAAGAGCGTCTTCTCGTCGAAGAGATGACAGCGCCGGTATCGTTTTGCCAGGGAGGCCGCGCCGGGTGTTCGCGAGTCCAGAAGAAGCCATACATCGGGCGAGTCAGGACACGCCATGCCGTAGAGTCTTTCGAACTCGGCCTCCAGCTCCGGAGCCCAGGTATGGGTCAGCCACAGCAGGGCAGACGCGGTCATGGGGCGGCTTCCTCGGCCGCGGCTTTGCCGCTGAGGATGGCGTCATCCATGTTCAGGTATTCCCACTCCCCGAAGCGCCCTCGGGACGAGATGTTGAGGCTGTTCAAGTGGTCCCTGATGGTCCGGGTATTGTGGGGGTGTCCGAGATGGGGAATGACGTAGGCGGGGTCGAGTGTCAGCAGTTGGGCCACTCGCACTCGGCCGCCCTCGGCGACCGGGCGTGCCTCGGCTGCCGTCAGAATGCCAACTCGCGCCAAGTGCTCCCGAGTCTGCTGAACGAGCGTCGCACGGTCGCAGGAGCGATAGACCGACTCGCTGATCTCGGCCTGGATCGAACTGCAACCGCGGGGGACCATCCAGGTTGAGAGGTTGCCGGGAAAACTGACACGGTGGAAGATGGTGCTCTCTTCCGGAAAGAAAATCCAGTGCATCCCCTCTGCGGCGCCGAGAGCGGCTCCCTCCAAGCCAATACTCACCGTGTGCACGGCGTTGTGCTTCAGCGCGGCAGCGCGTGCCGTGATGGCTGGCGGGACGGTCTCGCCCAACAGATTGACCAATGCCGGCAGGGGAATCGTGGACACCAGGCGGTTGTAACGGACGCGCCGGCCGTCCGCCAGGAGCACCTCCCGACGGTTGCTGTCAACCGCCGCCACGCTGGCGTCCAACCAGAGGCGGTCGGAAGGTATGTGACGCAGAAAGGCCTGGGGCAGGGCCTGGATTCCGCCCTCGACGGGGTACCAGAATTCCTGATTCGGGCCATACCGCTTATCCGGAGGCTGCAAAGCTCCCAGCAGCACGTCGCGAACTTCCGGCATCGGCACCCGGTCAGCGATCCACTCGTAGTTCATTTCCCGTAGATTCCAGGCCCACTGGCGGCGGTTGTAAGGGATCATGAAGTGTTCGGCTATCCCCCGACCGAAGGTTTGGTAGATCCAGGCCTCAAACTGGGGTGGCGGAGCATTCCGGGGCGATTCATAGCGCGCCTCGATCAGGCCCATGATGTTTTCGAGGATGACGGCAGGAGGCAATCCGTAGTTGTTCATCTGATAAGGGTATTCAGTGTAGACGCCGGCCGTATAGCAGTAGCTCCGGCGCGTCTGCTTACGCGTGTTCCCTTTCAGAAGTCTGCCGAAGATCAGATCGCTGGCGTACGAGTTGCGCGGATACAAGACATGGATGGCGTGATCGAAGGAGAAACCATCGTAAGTGGCAGTGCGGGCCAAACCGCCGGCTTCGTGGTCGCGCTCCAAAATCAGGTATTCGGTCTTCCCCAGCTCTTCCAGGTGATAGGCTGCCGAGAGGCCCGAGAGCCCTGCGCCCAGAATCACGATAGCGTTCTGGTTGCTCAAGATAACCTGCCTCCCGAAGAGCCGGACCCGCATGTCTGCTTCCGGGGTCGGGACCGCGCCTGGGCCGCAGATTGAGAGAGGTATCCCGCGGTGTGCGCAATCTGGGCCAACAGGAGGAGCAAGGACAGTCGCGCCGCTTTGGGGCCAGGGCACACGGACCAGGGCCATAGCAGCAGGGAGAGATAGAAGCCGGGGGACTCCAGCTTGACCCGGCTGCGCCGCCGTTCGGCCTGAAGCCGGTGAAAAAGGAATGCCCCGCGGCCGTAGTGAAAATGCTGCTTGAGAAAGGAACGGAGATTCAGCGCGTGAGCGTGATGCACCGCGATCTCCGGCACATGAACGATCCGCCGCCCCGCCGCGAGCCAACGTTCGCAGAAGTCGCGGTCCTCGGCGGCCAGCCGGAAGTAGCGCGGGCTGAATCCGCACAACTCGCGGAACCCCTCGGCCGGCACACCGAAGTTGGCGCCCAGCGCCAGTGTGGCCTGCTGAGGTGATGCATTGGAGCGCGAGAGCAGGTAGTCCGCCATCTGCTGGGTTGCTTCGGAACACAGATTGCCCTTCAGCGCGTTGAGAGCCCGCCCTGCGAGGACGCAGTCGCCCGCGCGCTGGAAGTTCTCCTCGTAGCGAGACAGCCAGTCGGAAGGGAACAGGCAATCGTCGTCGGTGAAGACCAGATAGCGACCGCACGCCTGCGCAGCTCCGGTGTTTCTTGCGATGCCGCATCCCGCGTGTGACTGCTGAAAACAGCGCAAGGGCAGGCGCCCCCTGAACGCCGCCAGTCCTTCGTCCGGAGGCTCTTCGTCGCCGTCTTCCACTACAATCACCTCCCAACGGGCTTGCGGGTACGTCTGCGCCTCCAACGAGGCCAGACACTGCCGAAGCTGTTCTCTCCTGTTGCGCGTGGGAATGACCACGGAGATGAATGGTTGCTCGATCACTGGAGAAACATCTTACCGAATTCCTACTCCGCCGGCTGCTGCTGAGTGAGGCAGTGCAACGTGCCGAAACCGAGCTCCGGTCATGGCCAGCGGCTGCTCGTCGAGGAACACTGGGCGCAGGGGATCGCCCGTTCAAATCGGGCCGCCCCGGCCAGTGCAGCTTCGGGGACAGGCTACGCACCCCCCCAATCACAGACCGCGGGACTGCGCCGAGAGGGCTTTCACCAGCCGGTAGACGAACTCGCGCCCTTCGAACAGAGCGGTTGCGGAGACCCGCTCGTCCTTGCCGTGCGCCCGAATGTCGTCGCTGTCGCCCGCGATTCCGGAGATGCCGTAGGTCGGGATGCCGGCGCGCCGCAAGGGCCGCGCGTCAGTCGCGCCCTGCGACATGATGGGCACAATGGGCACACCCGGCCACAGGGACTCGGTGGCCGCTTTCGTTGCCTCGATCACCTCAGGATTCAGCGGCGACGCAGGGCTGCCTACACCGTTCAGCGAGCCTTGCGGCGTCAGGCTGATGGCGTCATCCGCGATGACCCGCCGCAACGCCTGCTGCACGTCGGCCGGCGCGTGCCCGGGCAGGATGCGGCAGTTCACGGTTGCCCGAGCGGATTGAGGCAGCGCGTTCTCGGCATGGCCCGCCTGTAACATCGTCGCCACGCAGGTGGTGCGTAGCACGGCATTCCAGTCCGGGGCGGTCGATACCAACGCCACCGCCGCGGCGTCCGGTGGGTCGGTCGAGAGCATCTTCGAGATCGCCTGGGAGACCTCTCGTCCTGCCCGCGCCCCGACGGCTTCGAAGTAGGCCCGCCTGCCTGCATCAAGCATCACCGGGAATTCGAACGCGCTCAGCCTTACCAGCGCCTGCGAGAGCTGGTAGATGGCGTTCTGCTTCTCGGGAATCGAGCTGTGCCCGCCTTTATTCTTCGCTTCGAGCACGAAGCTCAGATAACCTTTCTCGCTGTACTGGACTTCATTGAGCAGCTTCTGGCCGCCCTTGACTTCCAGCCCGCCGCCGTCCACGTTGATCGAGTACTCGGCGTCGATCAGCGGGCGGTGATTCCTCAGCAGCCAGGCCACGCCGTTTTCCGGCCCACCGGTCTCTTCATTCGCAGTGAGCGCCAGAATCAGATCCCTATCCGGCCGGTACCCTTCCTTCTGCCACCGCATGAAGTTCGCGACCAGGATGGCAACCCCGTCCTTGATGTCGGTGGTCCCGCGTCCGTAGAACCAGCCGTCCTTATCGACGAACTGAAACGGATCGGTGCTCCAGTCCGCGCGGTTCGCTTCGACCACGTCCAGGTGGGCGATGAGCAGCAGCGGCTTGCGCCCGCCGGTGCCGCGCAGCCGGGCGACCAGATTGGCGCGCTCCGGACGCGGCCCCAGCACCTGGACGTCGGCGGGCGGAAAGCCGGCGGCGAGCAAGCGCGCCGCCATTGCGTCGGCGGCTTTGCCGGTGTTTCCCGTCCGCCCCGTCGTGTCGATTTCGATGAGCTCGCGGAGAATGTCACGGACCAGCGCATCATCCGGATTCTGCTGCGCCGCCGCCGCAACGGCAAGCAGCGCCACGCACACGAACCGCGAGAACATGCCGCCCAGTATATCGCGGGCTGCGGTACCATGTTCTCGATCCATGGCCCGGCTCGAAGAAATCCTGGCGATACCCGGCAACCAAGCCGTTTACCGGCGCCTCGAAACGATGCTGGCCGGCGGCTCCGCCATCGCCTTCATCGGCGCCGGGGCTTCCTTCCCCATCTATCCGCTCTGGAGCCAACTGATCGCCCAACTCGCCCATGAGCCGGTCGCCCGCGGCCTCGCCGACGCAGCCGAGGAGCAGTACTGGCTCCGCACCCCGGCCAGCAAGCCTCTCCAGGTCGCCTCGCAAATCCACTCCAAGCTCGGCGACCCGCTCTACTACACGTTCCTCTACGAGACCTTCAAAGACCGCACCGGCCCCGGCGGGCTCCCCTACACGGCCGCACAGGCCGCACTCGTACGCGCCCGTTTCAAAGCCCTGATCACCACCAATTACGACAGTGGTCTTCTCGAAGCCCGCCGCCGTCTCCGCCCGGAGATCGGCGAGACCGGTTTCACCGTGTGGAACCAGCCCTTCCCCATCCAGCGCTGGTCGAGCGGCGACCTCTTCCAATCCGGCAGCGCCTGCCCCGTGCTCTTCGCCCACGGTCACTGCGCGGACCCGGCGAGCATCATCCTCGACAGCGCGAGTTACCGTCGGGCTTACCACGACACGCCCTATCGCCGTCTCTTTGAGAACCTCTGGATCCAGCAGCACCTCGTTTTCGTCGGCTTCAGCTTCAACGACGCCACCTTGACTCAGATCGCCGATGAGGTCCTCTGGCAGACCGCCCGTCCGGCCGGAGTCGAGCCGCGCCACGTCGCAGTCATCGGTCTCCCGGACGACCAGTCCTACACGCCGGAGATGCGCCGCGAGTATCTCGACGCGTATCACGCCGAGGTGCTGTTCTATCCGGTCACTCGGGGTAACGACCACTCCGCGCTCCAGGTTCTGCTCGAATCCTTGGCCACCATCCCGGCGCCGGCGCCCGCTCCGGCGCCCTTGCCCGCCCCCAGGCGCGCCGTGCCGGCTCTGTTCGTCCATAAAACCACCGAGGATGAGAAGTTCACGGGCCGCGCGGACTCGCTCGCCCGCCTCGATCGTTGGGCGGCGGACCCGGCGGTGAAGCTGATCGCCATCACCGCCATCGGCGGCCTCGGCAAGACGGCGCTGGTTGGCCGGTGGCTGCGCACGGGGGAGCATCAGCGAGATGCGGTCTTCTTCTGGAGCTTCTATCGCAACCGCGATACGCGGGAGTTCTTCGAATCGCTCCAGGAATTTCGCCCCTGGCTCCTGGAACCCCTCGTTTCGCGACGCCTCGTGGTTGTGCTCGACGGCCTCGAAGTCGTTCAGGAGGTCCCCGGCACCGTGGCCTACGGCAAGCTCCTCGATATTGGTCTCGCCGAATTCCTCCACGCCCACTGCCGCGGGGGTGGCCCGAGTCTCGTCGTCCTCACCAGCCGCTTCCCGTTCCCGGACCTGACGCCCTATCTCGGGGGCGCTCTCCGTTCGCTGGCTCTTCCTGCCCTCGAACCGACGGAAGGGGCCGCGCTGCTGGCCAGTCTCGGTATTGGCGGGCGGCCTGAAGACCGCGAGCAGGTTTCCAACAACCTGGCCGGCCACCCGCTCATCTTGCGCGTGTTTGCCCGCTCCATGCCGCTCGAACTCGCCAGCGATCCCACACGCCTCTGGCGCAGGATCTTCGACCAGCCGCATCTGGCGCCCGGCGACCCGCTCGAAGCTAAGATGGCCCGCCTGCTCGCCTTCTATGAGGGGGACCTCCCCGAAGCCCAGCGCCAGGCCCTGGGCCTGCTCGCTCTTTTTCGGGCGCCAGCGGCCGAGGCGGCGCTCGCGCCGCTCTGGGAGAAGCTGCTCGGCAAACCGGCCGGCGATGTCTGGCTGTATTTTGCGCTCGACGTGCTGCGCCACGAGGGGTTGCTCACCGCCGAACCCGGCCCGGATGGCGAACTCCGCTACGCGTGTCATCCCATCCTGCGCGATCATTTCCGCACGGAAGTCCTGCGCCGTCCCGCTTTCGCGCGCGAGGCGGCCGGCGTGCTCGCCAGCCCGCCCGGCGCGTCGGAAGTACGCTCCCTGGAGGAGATTCAGACCGTCGCCAACGCGATTGAACTGCTCCTGGAGGCGGGCGAACTCGAAGCCGCGGACGGTCTGTACCGAACACGACTCGACAACGGCAACGTCTTTCTGTTCTTGGCGGCCCCGCACTGGGGCATGGAGGTCGCGCGCTACTTCGTTCGGGACGACGCTCGCAGGCGCGCGGTCGACAAGGAACTCGGCACTCGCCGCCTGCGCTTCTACCTGGACGAAGTGGGACTGATGGCCAACTTTGCCGGAGAGCCCGAGACTGCCCTGGAATGCTATGCCGAGAGCGAAGCTATCTGCCGACGAGAAGAAATCAGGGAGTACCTGTCGCACGCGTTGGGGAACCTCGGGGATACACAGGTTTCGCTCGGCCTCCTGGCGGATGCCGCCCGGCACTTCTTCGAGGCGCTCGAGTTGTCCATTGCCAGCGATCGCCAAGCAGAACTTCTGCATGACCACGCTAGGGTCGCCTATGTGGCCTCGTTGCGAGGCGACGTGGCGCGTGCCGACGTCGAGTTCTCCGAGGCCAGTGCCATCCGGAAGCGAAGAGATGGGAACGGCCTGTATGGGCTCGACGGAATCCAATGGGCCGAGCACCTCCTCCGCACCGGTGCCGCTGACCGCGCCCGAGAACTCACTCGGGCGAATCGGAAGATCTGTGAAAGGAACTCCTGGCAAAGGGACGTCGCATTGTGCGAGTGGATACTTGCCTGGCTTGACACCCTCGCCGGCCAATGGCCCGAAGCCCACGCCCACCTCGACCGTGCCAAGGCCACCTTCACCACCGGCCACATGATCTGCGAGCTCGCGCGCACCCTCGTTACCGAATCCGCCTGCTGGCTCGGTGAAGGCCGGCACGATGCGGCTCTGGCGGCCTGCGAGCGCGCGCTTGAGCTGGCCGCGCCCCGCAATTACCGCCTGGTCCACGCCGACGCGCTCAACCTCCGCGCCCGCATCGCCCTCGAACGCCCGAACCCCGATCCTGCCGCCGCCCGCGACGACGCCGAAGCCGCCCTCGGGCTCGCCGAGTTCTGCGAGTACGCTTGGGCCCAGCGCGACGCCTTCGAGCTCCTCGCCCGCGCCCACCGCGCCCTCGGCAACGAGAGCGAAGCCCTCCGCTGCGCCGACCGCGCCGCCGACTGGACCCGCCGCCTCACGCGCACCCAGCCTGAGTGACTGGGCTGCGCGCCCACGTCAGTTCGCCGCCGCCAGCACTCGCACCGGGCCGATCAGCCCGGACCGGAGCTTTTCGGCCTCGCGCAGGATGTTGCCATCGTGCCACCAGCGGCTGATGGGGCGGGAAACCAGTAGGGAATCCCTCCGGGGCGGGTACAATAGTAGAGGTATGTCAAGCGGGACGCTCGTCGATGGGACGCTGGCGCGGATCATCGCCCGTCTGGCCGAAGCCGTTGAGCCGGAGAAGCTGATCCTGTTCGGAAGTCGCGCGGCGGGTACTGCCGGCCGCAGCCACGACTACGACTTGCTCATCATCGGCGAGGCGCGGGAACCGTTGCATCGCCGGCTGAGGCGCGCTCGCCAGGCCTTATGGGGTGTCGGCGCGCCCGTTGACCTGCTTTGGTACACCCGCGAGGAGGTGGACGCCTGGGCGGACATCCCGACGCACGTCGTCAGCCAGGCGATCCGCAGAGGGCGCGTCGTGTATGAAAAAGGGCAGGGCTGAGGCAGCTCGCCGGCTGGCCGCGAAAGCCGAGAGCGATCTCCGCGCAGCGCGGATCCTACTCGCTACGATGACTACCTTGCCCCAGATCGCGAGGACGCCGCCCGGGATCTCGAAACCATCGAAGCTTTGAAGGCTGAGCTATACGCTCTCTTCCCGCCCGCCGCGATTCCCTAATAACCCGCCTGCCTTGGGCGCAGGGGGTCGGCAGTTGAAATCGGATCGCCCCGATCAGCCTCATCTCGGTGCAGCCACCACCCGCACCGGGCCGATCAGCCCGGAGCGCAGCTTTTCGGCCTCGCGCAGGATGTTGCCGTCATGCCACCAGCGGCTGATGGGCCGTGAGATGGCCCCGTCGAAGATGTTCCAGCGCATCTGGTTGGCCAGCAGGTTGGCGACGATGATCACGAGCTGATTGTCGCCCGGATGCGCCAAGGCCGTGATGTCCACACGGTACGGCGGCCATGCCAGAGTGCCCGCCAGCTTGCCGTTAACCCAGACCTCTCCCGTGTAGCAGACTTCTCCGAGATCGAGCGCCAGCTTGCTCCCGCGCAGAGCGGCGGGAAGCTGGAACGTGGCGCTGTAGACGCCGCGGCCGGAGTACCAGTCGAGCCCCACATCGCGCCAGTCGCCCAGCCGGCCCGGGCCTTTCGAGCAGTGAAAGGCCAACGGCCGTTGGAGGCCGTCCGAGGCTTGAGCCAGAGTTACCTTCAGAAGAAGTTGTGACCCCTGCGGCAGCAGGATTCTACCGCCGCTCGCCTTCAGCGGCTGCTCGCCGAGGAACACCTCGTAGCGGCCGCGGACCTCCGGCGCCTCCAGCCACTGCGCGCCCGGCGGAACCGGCACCCGGTACCAGCCCACCGCGGGCAGCAGCTTCTCGTCGCGCCCGGAGGTCGGTTCGCCCCATTTGCCGAGGGGCGGAAAAGCGAACTCAAAGGCGGGCAACGGCGGCCGGCCCGGAGCGGTCACCGTCCAATCGCCGCCGCTGCGAATCGCCAGCCTGCGGCCGTTCGGGCAGCGAATCTCTCCCTGAGCCAGCAGATAGCCGTTGCCCCGCACTGTGATCTCGATGCGGTTCTTGCCGGCGAGCACAGGTAGCCGGTTCAGCGACATCGGTCCGCTGCCTGAGCCGACCTGCGCGCCGTTCCACTGGCATTCCACCGCGCCATCCGCCACCAGATCGAGCTGCGCCGATTCCGGCTCGAAGGCTACATCAAGGTCCTTGCTGAACCGCAGATCTGCGCCAGCCAGTTCCCCTGGATGACGACCCGCATAGAAGTACCGCGTGATCCAGGCGGCGTCCCACGCTGAAAGGTAGCGCGCCGCGCCCTTCGCTGGATTCAACGGATCGCTCACTTTGACCCTTCGCCAGGGCCGGTCGCCCTTCTCGATCCGGAATTCGGCGACGGGCACCTCCAACTTCGTCTCGCCGGGATCCGACTTCCAGACGTAGTCGAGCTCGGTTGGCGCAACCTGGAACGTCCACGGGCCTTTCAGCTCGATTGCCGGCGAAGGCGCCGGCTTCGTCGCAACGTCCGGCGCTGCGCGCGCGGCGCGGTCGAACACCACGAAGTAAGCTTCCCACGGCTGAAAATCGAGGCTCAGAGTGCTGCCGGCGGGAAGCGCCGTGCTCTCCCCGGTCTCCGGACTCCATCGCTCCGCTCCCCCGGTCGCCGCAAAACGAATTCGCGCTGACACCGGCCGGCGCTCCGAGTTGGCGAGGAAGTATATGTCTTTGTCTCCGGCACGCCTGTGGTAGTAGCGGAGCGCCGGGCCGTCACTCTCCTCCACCCGCACGTCCGGCGGAACCGCCGAACGCAGCCAGCGGGTCAGCTCCTCGGAGCTTTGCGCGCCCCCCGGAAACAGCTTTTCGGAAATTCGGATGACTTCCGGATCGTCAGCCCCGTTCTCTGCCGAGTGCCGGGGCGTGGCGCCGAGCGCCGCCACCTTCAAACCTGTTCCGGCAAGCTCCGCAATGCGACGGTATGCGGCCAGCGACACGGTCCTCGTTTCCGGAAGCACCAGCACCCGGTAGGATTCCGCGCCGATCTTCGCCCGGCCTCCGGCGCGCGGCGCGGCGCGGACGATGCTGTCGGTGTCAACCAAGTCGCAATCCAACTGCTCTCGCACGAGCCGATCCACCAGCGTTACAACCGCGGGTTCTCCCGGCGGCCGCAAGGTGATGCCGCGGCTCCAGACCTCCTCGACCGGGTACTGCACCGCGATGTCGGCCACGTGCTCGCCCTGGCTGCCCAGCCACGACAGCCGCCGCGTGTAATCTGCCAGCTTCTTGAAGTACTTCCAGTAGGGGTTCTGGTAGAACCACGAGTTGGGCCAGTCGTCCATGCCCTCTGGCGTGTCCAGGGCGTAGTGGAACAGGTGGAACACGAAGGAGTTGATCCCGTAAACCGCGAGCATGTTCACGCCGTAGCGCGCCTGGTCCAGGGTGACGGTCCAGCCCGCGCCGCCGAGCGCCTCGACCATAGCGCGCGGCTTGCCGTAAACATGGGTCACCGAGCTCAGTTGTTTCGGTTTCCAGGAGCCGATCACGCGCGGAAACGTGTAGCGGAAGTCTTCGTTGTCGGTGCCCGGCACTTGCGGATGCCGCCAGGTTCGGAAGTAATCGCCCTGATCGTAGATGTTATACAGGTCCTCGTTAGTGTGGCCTGTAAGTTTGAGGTTGTGGCGCGCGCACCACTCGGACAGTTGCCGGAACCAGGCGTCCGCATAAAGCTGGGTGAGTTCCGCGAAGTAGTCACAGCGGACCTTGATCGTCTCCGGGCCGCCGTCGAGAAACAACAGGGGCAATGCCTTCCGCAGTTCGTAGCCCTTGGCGGCGCGGAAACGTTCCTCGAGCAGCGGATCCCAGGCCAGAGTGATGTTGTAGATCTCGTCGAAGAACGAGCCCGGGATGGCCTTGCCGAAGTGCGGCGAGAAGCGCCTCGCGTACTGCTCGTAAGTGTTGTTGATGAACTCCTTGACGGCGTCGGGGTTCAGGTAGTTCGGCAAGGGCTGCGCGCGGCGGACAGGCTCCAGAACCGAGATCCGCCACTCGCCCTCGGGAACCCGCCACTGGCTCAGGCCCGTGAGATCGGTCAGGCTCGCCGCGTCGATCCGGGTCTCCGCGGTCTTGCGCGCGGCGATGACGAACTTGGCCTGAGGAAACTCCAGGCGGATGTTCGCCGGCCCCCGCACGTCCTGCCACCGGTGCGATAGCCCCATGGCGGTGTACCGCTCGGGATTGGCGGCGCGGGTGCGGCCTCCGGCGTCTCCGCTGGGCCATTTGTCCTCGTCGTAGATCCACGCGCGAAAGCCGACCTTTTCGGCGTGCTCGACGCTGGTCTTCACGGCTTCCCAGAAGCCGTCGGAGAAGTACGGCGTGCGGCTTTGGTCCAGGCCGTCGCGAGCGTGCATGTAAGCGCCGTAGACGCCCTTATCGACCAGTTGGTCGATCTGCCAGACGAGCTTGTCGCGCTCGAGCGCGCTGTTCCAGGACCACAGCGGCTCGATCGAGTACTCGCGGGGCGGGTCGCGGAAGAGCTCCTTCAGACGGTCTTTCGCGGCGCCGTGTGCAGACGCAGCCGCACCGGCCAGCGCGAGGCACAATAAAGCCGCCGCAGCATTCTTTATAAGGTCAGATCCCGACTACGGGCACGTTCACCAGCTCGCCGAGCTTCGCAATCGCGGCCCGAAGGTGCCCGACTCCAAGCGCACAGTGATGCGTGGGGCCTTCCTGGCACCACCGGTTCACGAACTCCCGCGGCCCCAGGGGGAACCGCAGGCGGGAATTCGTGTTGCCGATGCGGAGAATTGGGCCGGGGATGGACTCGCCTTCCGCGGTAAGCATCTTCAGCTTGCCCTCCGCGGTCTCGGTCATCCCCAGCAGCGTGACCGGCCCGATCTTAACGTTGAACTCGACGCTGACCCCGTATCCGCGCTTCCCGTGGTACAGGCCCAGCCCCCGCAGCACCGGCCGCCGGTCGCTGATGGCCAAATGGGCCGGACCGTCGTGGCCCATCAGCAAGAAGTTGTCGCGGAAATCCATGGCGTAGAACTCCGTGTAGGAGCCACCGACGCCGAAGCGGTCCAGGATCAGCATGGCCAGGCAGGTCTTCAGATCGCCCTCGCCGCTGGCGGGTATGCCGCGGGCGGTCAGCAGGGAGTTGCCTAGAATCAGACCCGCGCCCAGCCGCTCGTAGCGGTTGCCGTCCAGGCCGCGGTAGTAGTAGGTCAGCCCGTTCAGATCGAAGCGCTCCACCAGCCGGTCGAGCCCGCAGGCTACCTGCGCCCCCCAGTGCAGATCCTCCTCGGCCACGTTTTCCAGAGTGAATATCTCGCGCGTGACGGCCAGCTTGGCGGCCAGCTCGGCGTTGGTCACCGCGTTGACGCACTGGTCGAGATCGCACATTTCCAACACCTCGATGTGTGCCCCGGTCTGCGCGGTGATCATGGTGAAGTCCGAGTACATGTCGAGCATGCCCGGATAGGTGTGGCCCAGGAAGCCGATCCGGCTGCTGCGCAGCGCGTTGGCCACCGCGGCGGCCCGGCACCATTCCTCGATCGCCCCCCAGGCCTCCGGGTCGTCGCCGAGCATGCCGGAGACGACGCGGAAGCGGACCCCGGCGCGCGTGAAAGCGTTGGAGATCTCCGGGACGCAGCAGGCGGAGCAGTTGGCCAGCCATTCGCCGGTGTCCGTGTTCTCGTAATCCAGCGCGGCCACCGGCTGGAGGTTGAGCACCAGTACCGGGACCTTGGCGCGCTGCACCACCGGCAGCACCTGCGAAGAGGTCGCGTAGGTGGCCACGTAGCAGACGATCAGATCGAGGTCCGAGGAGGCGAACTTCCGGCCCGCTTCAGCCGCGGCGGGCGCGGTGTCCACCAACCCCGCGGAGACGATCTCGACGCCCAGTGCAGCCAGCTTCGCCTCGACCAGGCTCTGGTAGCCCTCCAAGCGTTCCTTCAGGCCCGGGAACTGCGGCCAGTACGCGGCCAGGCCGATGCCGAATACGCCGATCCTGCCGGCGCACCTGTGCACGGTCACATCGCTCATGGGCCAATAGTATCGAATCCCGGGATTCCCGGCGCGCCGCTATTTCTTCTCGGTCAGTTCCAGGTAGATGACCTCGAGGAAGCTCGGGAAGCGCGGGGCGGGCTGACCCGGCGCGCCTGCGACGCCGAAGGCGGTCTTGATCTCGTCCAGAGATTTCCCTTGCTGGACCAGCGCCTTGACCTTGGCCTGCTTCTCCTCGATGGAGGTCAGCAGCGCCTGGATGTCGGCCTTCTTCAGCGGGTCGCTGTGACCGGAGATGAACGTGTCGGCCTTCAGCGCGAGGATGCTTTTCAGGACCTGGACCAAGCCGAACGAGGTGCCGCCTTTCTGGCGGTGGATGAGCGGGTCGCGGCCGGTGAAGGCCAGATCGCCGATGAAGGCAATCCTCTGGCCGGGGAGAAGGACAATCAGATCGCCGCTGGTGTGCGCCGGGCCGAAGTAGAGCAGGTCCAGGCGTGCGCCGGCGATATTCAGCCGCCGGTTGCCGGGGAACGTCTCGCCCGGCAGATAGGGAACCAGCGCGCTCATCTTAGGGCTCTTGAAGGCTTCCTCCATGTCTTTCCGGGTGTTGGCGTGGGCGACGATGGGCAAGCCTTTGGGAAAACCGGACAACCCGTTGACATGGTCGCCATCGCTGTGAGTAAGCACAATGTGTTTCACCGGATTCGGCGTGAGCTTGCCGATCTCGGCCAGCATCGCTTTGGCCGCCTCTTCGGTCATCTTGGCGTCGATGACGACGACCTCTTTCTTGCCGATGACAAAACCCGTGTTCGCGCCGGCTCCGCCTTTGATCCAGTAGACGCCATCCCTAAGCTGCACGGCCCCAGGTGCCGCGGGCGGCGGCTTCGGCGCCGGGGTGGTCTGAGCCTGGGCCGCGGCCGCCAGGCAGGTGAGACCAGCGATCGCTACGATTCGAGTGATTCGATGGGCCATGGTCTGAGCTCCTCTTCTCTCCTGTTGGGCACGACCAGTATACCCTGGACGGGCTTCGCCGGGGGATTGCGTGTCGTCGCCGGCACCGTGAAGCAGGCTACTTTTCCGCCAGCCCCGTGACGCCGCGGCAGTCTTTCAAGGCGACGCGGCTGCCGTCGGCCGCCTTGACGCGCGTGTTGACGAAGGTCCAGTTCTCGGCGTTCTGAATGGCCCCGGCGGTCTTGGCCTCGATCTCGACGTTCGTGAAGCGAAAGTCCCTCAACGGCGCGTCCAAGTAAGCCCTCACGGCGAAGGCCCGCTGAGCCCCGGTCGCCTTGATGTCGGAGATCCGGACATCCCGGAAATGCGGCAGCCCCATTTCCGGGGGCACTGGCTGAGTCAGCACCTTCCAGTAGTCGGGCACGTCCTGGACTCCCTCCGGCAGGCGGCCGTAGCTGTAGCTGGGGTTCCAGTTCAGGTCGATGCTTACCGGCGTCGGCACACCCTGCATGTCCAGGTTGCGGATCACGATGTTCTGGATCGTGCCGCCCCGCGTTCTCGCCGATTTGAACAGGATGCCGTTGGGCACCGGCCGCAGCACCTGGAGCCTGTATACTTCCACGTCGCGGATTCCGCCGGAGGTCTCGCTTCCGATGGTGATTCCGGCGGCCCCGCCCCGGATGACGCAGTCCCGCACCACAACCTTCCGCGTCGGGCGGTTCACCCGCAAGCCGTCGGCGTCCCTGCCGGCCTTGAGGCACAGCGCGTCATCGTTACATTCGATGTCGCAGCGCTGGACCAGGACGTTGGAGGAGGAGGCCACGTCGATGCCGTCCGTGCTGGGGCCGCGGCCGTCCGTGTTGTTGCGGATGATGAGGCCATCCACGGTCACCCGGTCGGAATAGCAGATGTGCACCGTCCAGAAGCCCGGGCGCTTCAGCGTCACCCCCTGCAAGTTCACGTTGGAGGACTCATAGACTTGGATCAGCCGCACCCGCTTGCAGTCGTAGTCCACCGCCCAGCGCAACCCCTTGGCCTCGTACTCCTTGCGCATCGCCCAGTACTTGTCCCACCAGAGCTTGCCGTTGCCGTCGATGACGCCCCGCCCGGAGATCTGCACGTTGGATTGCTGGCAGACGTTGATCAGCGCCGCCGGCCACGTCATCTCGATACCTGCAATGCGCGTCCGCATGTCCGGGTAGGCCGAGGGGTCCTGCACGCCACGGATCTCCACTCCCTCATCCAAGCGCAGATGAGTGCCCGACTTCAGAAACAACGCCCCGGTCAAATACACGCCGGGCTTGAAGACCACCGTGCCCTTCCGGGGCGCCGCCGCGTCGATCGCTTTCTGGATCGCCGCCGTATCAAGGGTCTTGCCATCTCCTCTGGCTCCGTAGTCGCCGGCCCGAAACTCCGCTGCCTGCGCGCTCGCCAACGCCAGAAGTACCCCAAGCGCCGCGATGGGGCTTCCGCCGGTTGTCCTTGCTTTCATTAGATCTGTCCTGCTGGTCATTCTCGTCGGTTGTCTCGTTTTCGGGTTTGGGGTCAGGGGTGTGGTTCCCTGAACGGCAAACTGTGGGTAAGCTGGCTGTCTCAGCCGAGGGCTCTACCCCCATTCCCCATCCTAATTGTAGCGGGGCTTATCGCTGGACGGAATCGCTTTGCCGTTTTTCAGATCGTACATGCGCCGGTGGGCTTGCTTCGCGGCGTCCACGAGTTCCTGATAGGGCAGATCGATCACGTTGATGAATCCGTAGTTCAATCGCTCTCCGTCGGATGGGCGTCCGGTCGGCAGATCGTCCACCATCTGGAACCAGTGCGTACCGATGATGTAGGGGTTCGCGGCGGAATTCTCCACGTAGTAACGGTACGCTTTGCCACGCTCGGCGTAGTCCCTCACCTTGTGCCCCCCGTAGAAAAGTCCCTGCATGCCGCGGCCGGGAGTGCACGCGGTGAACTCGCCAATGAGTACCGGCCTGCCTGAAACTTCGGCGAATCGCTTGACGTTCGCCGGGTCCGGCATGAACTCGCGCGAATAGATATTCACGCTGAACGTGTCAAACAGCCGGCTCATCTCCACCCAGCGGTTGTCCGGGTTTTCCGCGAAGCGGATGCCGAGCACCAGATGATTCGGATCGTGCCGCCTGAGCGCGGCTGTAATTACCTCGAAGTACCGCCGCGCGCAGGTGTACGCAAAGTCATCCTTGACCCGCTGCTCGTTTCCCGGGTTGCTCTTCAGGAGTTCCTGTAGCCTGGCCTTGGTGGCGGACGGCTCCGGGTCGGCGAGCAGCATGTCCGGCCACGGAGTCAACGAGCCGAAGCTGCGCGCCCAATGCGGCTCGTTCCCGATGAACCAGCCGACCAGGTTCGGATCGTTCTTCAAAGGCGTGAGCTGGCGGCCCGCCGCGGCATCAACGTTTTCCTCGAATGTTTTCGAGAATACGTCGGGGAAGTCCCAGGGGAACGGGAAGATCTTCTTCGTCTCCCATCCTTGCAGCGGGATGACGTACGGCATGCCCGAACTCGTGGCGACGTCGTAATCCGACCAGTTTGCCACGGTGTTGAAACCCCAGCTCTTCAGCCGCGCAATCGTGTGCTCCCGCCATTTGGATTCCCATCCTTCGCCGAAACGGTTCATGATGTTGGCGGTGTAGAAGGAAACGACCTTGCCGGGCCTGAGCCAGGCGGGACCATCCGGCGGCAGTTGCTCGAACAGATACTCGCGGCGCGTCACATCCGTGCCGTAGCTGCCCTGCTTGTATCCCACAAGGTCCATGCCGGCCGAGAAGAAGGGGTGTCCATGCGGATCGACGAAGATCCAACGCCCAGCGGCCTTTTCGACGCGAAAGAACCCCGTTGCTCGCAGCACCCGGCTCTTGTCGCCGCCTAATGGACAGAAGCCGAAGTCGGTGGGTTCCACCGTATCCGCATCCCAGAGGGCACGGAGTTCCTGGGCCGTATGCGCCTTGCGGGGCCAGTTTTCGGGTATCCATTGGCCATAGCTGTCGATCAGGGGTTTCTTGTCTATGATGTCGTCGTCGACTACGTCGTCGCGCAGCGTGAAATCGTAAATCGTGATTTGCGATGGCTGGCTCGGGTACCGCATCCGCAGCAGCACCTCTTCGACATTCTTGAAAGTGAAGAGACGTTGCGGCCAGACTTTGTATCCGAGTGGAACCAGTGGGCTCATGACCCGCGTCTGAATAAATGCGTCAAACGGGATCACCCCCGAAATCCGGATGCCGGGCAGCGGCTCCATGACAAAAGCCTTGGTGAGCGCACCGTCGGAAAAGCCGATGGACACCGTTTCGACGCTGGTGGCTTGAAAGGTGTAATGGATCGAGCGGTAGGCGCTCCAATCCGCCGGCCATCCCAGCGCCCGCACCGGAATGCGCACCTCCGGCTCGCCGGCCGTGTAGGCAAACGTGAACGTCAGGGCCTTGCTGGCCGGGTCCTGAAACACAGACGCATTCCTGGCCGCGCACTTCGCAAGGTCGGCGCGCGTGAGCCGCGCGAACAGATCGATCTCTTGCGCGCCGGCCGCGCTCACCAGGGCAATGGCAAAGACGAATCGCAGCATATGCGCCTCACTGTTCGGCGACAATCATCACGTCCCACGGCCGCACCGTGAGCGTTCTTCCTTCCTGGACCGGGCTGTTGGCCAGCAGGTCCGATCCCCGGCCGTGGGGATAGGAGAACGCCTGGCCCTGTCCGGAGAAGTTGAAGTAGTAGTGCAGCCGGTGGCCGCCGCCGTTCCGGCCACGGCGAACCTTGATCGAATTGGGCAGGTTCTGATCCGGCCCCGTCAATCCGGCGCGCGCGAGGACATCGCGGATGATCGCAACTTGCAGCTTGTCGGTGACGACCGTACCTTCGTAAGTCAGGGTTCCGCTTCCGTATTTATTCCGCGTGATGGCGGGAAAGCGCCAGTAGGGGTCGTCAAACGAGGCGACTACCTCGGCCGTTTCCGGGATGAGAAACTCTTCCCATACAGAGCCCTTGTTCTCGGCCCCCACTCCATAGGGATCGGGCGTCAGCCGCGCCGGTTCGGCGAGGTTGGTGAACTCCTGGTAGCGGAATCCCGCCGCCGCGCGCAGTGGTCCTGGCGCCATCGCGTCGCGCACCGTCGAATGCTGGTTCGTGAACCCGCTCTTGAAGCCCATCACGACATGGCCCCCGGCTTTCACGAAAGCCGCGATCTGTGCCAGCACTTCATCGGACGCGCTGTACAACGGCGGCACCAGCAGAACCTTGTAACGCGACAGGCCCGCATCGCCCGCCGGCACGAAATCCGTCTCGACGTTCAGATCATAAAGCGCGTTGTACATCTGCTGAAGCAGGGTCATGTAACTCACGCGGTCGCTGAACGGCATGTAGCTGATGGCGTTGGCGGAATCGGTGCTGACCAGGATGGCGACTTTGTTGTCCTTCTTCAGATTGACGAGCTGAGGGCCTATCTTCTTCAGCTCGCCGGCCACGCGCGTGACTTCGGCATACGCGCGGTTGGGCTCCAGATCGTGCGAGAGCACGCCCTTCCAGTACGTCTCCTGGCCGTAGTGCAGCGAGGACCAGTGCCAGTATTCGACCATGTTCGCGCCGGCGGCGATGTGCGCGTACACGGCCTGGCGAAGCTGCCCCGGGTATTGCGGGTACTGGGTGCGCGAATCCCATCCGATGGTCTGGGCGTTGGTTTCCGTAACCAGGTAATTCGACTGCTTGAGGGAACGGCCGAGATCGCCGGTGAGCCAGATGCCGCGGGCGTTCTGCCGTTTTTGCGTCTCGAAATAGGGGTTCTCGGCGACGATGTCGAGATTCCGGGCAATCGCCCACTGGTCCAGGTTGGCGTGGACCCCGCCGCTGAAATCGTGGGTGATGAACTGGTCCGGCCGCTTGTATTCGTTTACGATCTTCGCCTGCCAGGCCAGATACTCGGTCACGATGTCATGCTGAAAGTTTTCCCACTCGAGCTTGTAGCCGGGGTTCAGGATGCCGTTGCGCGGCGGCAGGTCGTCCCATGTATCGACCAGTTGGCCCCAGTATGCGAGACCCCAGATGCGGTTGATCGCGGCCGGCGTCTTGTATTTTTGGCGCAAGCGCTCGACAAATGCGGCCGTTGTGTACGGGGTCGGCACGCCGTTGGGGAAGGTCTCGTTATCGATCTGATAACCGATCACCGCGGGATGATCTTTGAGGCGGCCAGCAATTTCGCGAATCACGCGTTCCGCACGTTGCCGGAAATGGGGATTGAGGAAGTCGTAGTTCTGCCGCGGCCCGTAGTAGCCGGGCGGCAGGGCTGGCGGATAGGTTGGCGCGTATGGATCGGATAGCGGCGGGGCAGTCCCGTTGTGCGTCACCACGATCTCGGGATGCGCCTTGTGAAGCCAGGTGGGGATGGAATAGGTCGGCGTGCCGAGGATCACTCTGATCCCCGCCCGGTGCATGCGGTCCAGGACCCGCTCGATCCAGGCAAACTCGAACTGCCCGTCGCGCGGCTCCCAACTGCTCCAGGTGGATTCTCCCACGCGCACCACCGTGAGACCGGCCTTTTGCATCAGTTCGACGTCTTTTTCCAGCCGGTCGGAGGGCATGTACTCGGGGTAATAGGAGACACCGTAGAGGATGGTGTCCATCTTGCCCGGATCGAATGCCGGCGCGCTCTGCTTCGGCGCGCCGGCGGCGACGGCTGTCACCAGCAGGCAGCCGAGCGCAAAAAGATATCTTTGCCTGTTCAAGCGAGTCTCCTTTGCGGCAGGAATGAAACTAGCCCACTTCTCTCACGCGTTGTCTGTTGCGACGTGGGACAGGGCGGCCGGCGGCTGTGGAATCCGCCGGCCGCGCCGGGTGTTACCAGCCCAGGCGAAGCCCGAGCTGAATGTTGCGGGGGCTGCCGGTCATGCCGGTGATGTATCCGAAATTGGCTGTATTTGCGAGGCCCGTACTCGGATTGGCGAAATGGTGCCGGTTCAGCACGTTCAACAACTCCGCCCGCAACTGGAGGCTGGCCCTTTCGAAGAAACGCCAGTACTTCAGCAGGCCGATGTCCTCGTTGGAGAAGCCCGGCCCGCGAAGCGCGTCATAGCGGCGCAGCCCGTTGCCGAGCTTGTGGTTCGTGGGGTTGGAAAACGCCGCCGGGTTGAAGGCCAGGTTCGCCGGGGAGTTCTGCACCCCCGGATTGAATCCCTTCGGGTTGAACGCGCCGGCCAGGCTGGCGCTTTGATTCCAGTCCGCGTACACGGCGCCGTCCCAACCGGGGTACCAGACGTTCGGCGAAATGCCCAGCGGATTGCCGGTGTTATACCGGTATATCCAGGTGAGGTTCCAGCCACCCGCGATCGCGTTAAGCCAGCCGGGCGCCTGGCCGAGGAAGTGGCGGCCACGCCCGACGGGAAGCTGGTATTGCAGATATCCCTTCGCAATATGGGTCTGGTCGAAGGACAATACCGAATCCGCATCCCGGGAGAGATTCCGCATGTCCTGGATGCCGGCGGTAGCGTCCCAGGTCTCGTCGAAAGACGTATCCACGTTGCCGCGGGCTTTCGAAAAGATATACGAGAACTGCCCGGCGATGCCGTGGGACATACGCTTGGTCAGTTGCAACTGGAACGAATCATACCGCGACGAACCGGTATTGGTGCCGACGGAATAAAGCGGTCCCCAGGTCTGGCCGGCGACGTGGGGGAACGGCTGGATCGCCATGCCCGCGTAAGCCGAGAAACCGGCATAGGGGAACGGCACGCCCGCCGCGGCGGCGCTGGCCGCATCTGAAACCCACGCGGTCGGGGTCACCTTGGGGTCCTCGTAGGCCGCCTGGAACGGCTGGTTGCGATACAGTCCTCCCAGGTGGATCCGCTGCCCGAGATTGCCCATGTAGGTGGTTTCGGCCACCAGGTGGGGGAGAATCTCGTATTCGAAGCTGATGTTGTACTGGTGTGTGTAGCCCTGGAACAGGCTGTCCGGGTTTACGGTGACGACGCCCCACGGAAGGGCATTGGCGTCCTTGGTGGGTGGCTTGTACTGATCGGGATAGCCCTTGTCCCAATTGAACCGCGGGATGTTGCCCGAGGCTACCACCGTGTTGGTGCCCTGGTACCCGGGAGCGAATCCGTAGGGCACGCCGCTCCAATAGTTGATCCCGTTGGGCGTATAGAACACGCCGTATCCGCCGCGGATCACTACTTTGTTTGTGGGCCGGTACGCTGCACCGATGCGCGGCGCGAACTCCTTCCAATCCCAGTTGCGCTCGAAAGAGTCGCCCGGACCGGAAAGGAATTCGAGAGCGCCCTTGAGGTTGTACTGGGTGTTGGTTATGTTCGGGTTGAAGTTAGCCCAGTGGCCGTACTTCTCGCGGAACGGTTGAGACTGCTCCCAGCGGAGTCCGAGGTTTACCGTCAGGCGTTGGGTCAGCTTGATGTCATCCTGGAAGTAGGCTTCGACATACGCGCGCCGGCCGTACAGATCGAAGGGGACGGCCTTGCTGGCGCTATCCGCCTGCCCCAGCAGGAAGCTGGCGAAGCCGAAGCCGACCTGGTTGGCCCAGGACGCTCCCGGAACACCGGTGGTCGCGTTGGAGAAGCCGAAGGTCAGCGCGTCCAGACCGGAGTGGCTGTTGATCTGCTGTTTCCAGAGTTGCGCGCCGAACTTCATCGAGTGACGGCCTCTCAGCCAGATCAGCGAGTCGTTCACGATGTAGGTGTTGCCGACATAGTAGCCGCTGGCGTTGTAGCCGATGCCGGTGATTCCCACGCCGTTGACCGCGCTGCCGAAGTTGACCACCGGGAACAGCGTGGCCGTGGTGGAGCTTTCCAGGCCCAGGTACTTATTCCAATCCTTGCCGAGCTGCTTCGAAGTGCTCGGGTTTCGGTAACGATTCAGAGCCAGCGACAGGGTGTTGATCAACCGCGGAGAGATGGTCCAGTTGTCGCTCACGCGGACCTGCCGCCCGCTGACCTTCTGGAATCGAGCTTTGGCGAGCGGCCCGCCGGCCTGTTCCGGGTCGAGTGAATCCCACACGCCGCCCTGGTCGGCGAGGATACGGGGCCGCTGGCTCCAAGTGAACGAGCCACTTAACTTGTGGCGCTCCGAAAACGCGTGGTCGCCCTTCGCGGTGAGCTGCGTCTGGTGGAACCAGGGATTGTTCGCGCTGGTGAGGGTGGAGTTGTTCGTGAGGCGTCCGCCGATCATGGGCTGGTAGCTCTTGCGGTAGATGTCCACGATCTTCTTCGACACGGCGCTGAACTGCGCCTGCGGGATGATGTTTCCCACGAACGGGTCCGAGACCCACTTGCCGCTGACCTGGCGCAGCGTGGTGGGATCGAAGATCTGGCCCTGAATCACATCCCGGCCGAGGGCATCCTGGCCCAGGATCTTGCCGGTGAGCAGCTTGCTGAAGTCGCCGTTGAGGAATTCCGGAATCGGGACGGTGGCGCCGTAGCTTTGGCTCAACTGGTAGTTGGACATGGTGTACTTCTCGAACGAGCCGAAAACGAAAGTCCGGTTCCGGCCGTTGTACACCTTGGCGATCACGACGGGCCCGCCGGCGCTGACGCCGCCGAGAAACTGCCGGTCCGGCGCGCGCCTGTAACGCGGGTCATTGGGAGACTGGCTCAAACGCCAGTTGTTCATCCACGAGTTGGCATTGAGCGCCTCGTTTCTCAAGTAGTAGAAAGCGCTGCCATGCGGCTCGTTGGCGCCGGACTTCAATGCGAAGTTGAACACGCCACCCGACGAATGGCCATATTCGGCCGACATGCCGCTGGTTTGCACGCTGAATTCCTGCACGGCTTCCATGGGTGGGCTGGTTTCGCCCACGTGGCCTTGAATCTGCGCGGTAGCGGAAACGCCGTCGATCAGCACTTCCTTGCTGAATGCGGCGCCGCCCGCGATATAGGAGGTCCAGTTATTGCCTTCGACCGCGGGCGTTAAGGCATAGGCGAAGTTTTCCATGGCCCGGCCGCCGCCGAACGACAGCGGCAGGTCCTTGATGGCGGCGCTTTGCACCGTCGTGGCGATCTGGGCCGTATCAGTTTTAAGCAGTGAGGCTTCGGCATTCACCGTAATGCTTTCCTGCACCTGCCCAGGCTCGAGCGTCACATCGAGGCGCAGGATCTGGCCCACGCTCACAGTGATGCCGGAGCGGTGGTAGGCTTTGAATCCCGCGACGCTGACCTTGAGTTCGTACCTTCCAAAAGGCACGTTCGAGAGCGTATACAGCCCCACCGCGTTGCTGGTGGTGCGGCTGACGACGGCGGTATCTACGTTCGTGAGTAAGACCTCGACATTGGGGATGACAGCGTCACTCGAATCGAGCACAGCGCCGCTGATAGTGGCACGGTCGGATTGGGCTGCTGCGGGGATGCTGCACAGCAGCAACGTGAAGACTACGCAGAGGCATACTTCAGTTCTTCTGTTCATATTCACCTCTAACCCGGGACTTGGGCCTTGGCTCCCCGTCGCCAACGAGTATACACGGGTGGCCTTCTTTTTGCCGGTCACCCCGTACCGTCCAAATATCCCATCTCATTCAAACCGGAATTTCCATTGTGGCTCCCGGCTGCTTGATCATCGTATCCGGGATTTCCATTCATAACGGCGTCGGCGTTGTCAAGCGACACCGACACTCTTCTTCCTGAGCCGGGAGCAGCGTCAAGGGCGGTCCGACCGTTTTTGTCGGACCGTTCAGCGCAGACCCTTGACGCTGCGGACGGCTCCCCATACTTGGACTGGGACGAAGCCGGCGCAAAGCGCGGCTTCGTCCCTATCAGGATTCTTTGGCAGCCTCTGACCAAGACCCGTGCCCTCGAATCCTAGGGTGAAATCAGCTTCCACCAGCCATCTATTGGATCTTCAACTTCAGTCGGAATTTTCAGTTTGGCTTCCCGGCTCCCTCCCAGTGTACTCCCAATCGCCTCCGTTGGGGCCATTTTTTCTGTCCATGCCTAACGACTCCGGTAACCCTCCAAGCGTGCAAGTCTGGGCTCTTCCGGCTACGGGAAGACCTGGAACTGCCCTGTTTCCAAGCGATTGCACCGACACCTCTCCGTCCCCTACCTCCTTGCTCTCCCGTCTGCTTCTCCTCAGCCGCCGTCTCCTATCCGGCCGGCACCGGCAGCGCCCAGATCCGCCGCACCATCGCTCCGAAAAGCCGCCGCGTCAAGTGACCCTCCGCCAGCAAGAGCCAGTAATACCGGGCGTGCTTGACCAGCCGCCCGCCCGTCTTCACCAGTCGTTGTTGCAAGCTGGTCAACGACCAGTTGCCGACACGCAGCGGCAGCACCAGCCGCCGCCACAGATTCCCCAGATTGTAGGCAATCACACTCAGCCAGAGCCGCACCTCGTTGGACCGGAAACGGTGGCAGCTCAGCCGCGTCATCTTCACCGCCTGCTTGCC
>CAYGVJ010000018.1:0-48804 GCA_964353255.1 uncultured Solibacteraceae bacterium
GAGCATTCGGCTGTTAACCGAAGGGTTGTAGGTTCGAGTCCTACCTGAGGAGCCAATCGTTTCAATGACTTCCAGGCGTTCCCAGGCCCGGAATGTCAGTTCAAAAGCCCCACTGTGGGGGAAATTGTGGGGACCCCATCCGAGATTACCAGCCCCGCCTGGGGTTCCACCGTCGCAACGGGACCGCCCGAGGGCTTCCCCAAGATCGCCTCCAGCGCCGCCCGCTTCGCCGCCATGCGGATGTGGGAATAGTGCTCAAGCATCCGCTTCGACACGTGCCCGGCAATGTCCATGATGGTCTGATCGCCCGCGCCGCTCTCGGCAAGGTCGGTAACGCAGGTGTGGCGGTTGTCATGCCAGCGCCCCTTGACGCCCGCCTTCTTCCGAACGTTCCCCCATGCGGTCTTCAGGCTCACCATCGGCCTGCTGGGGTCGTTCGGCCAGGGCTTGCCGAAGGCGAAGACGTACCAGCCCGGTTGAACCGTGCCGAATCGCCTGGTGTACCACTTCGAGTAGTCCAGCATCGCCTCCCGTAGGGCCGAGTTGAGCGGAATGGTCCGGCCCTCCCCGGCCTCGGTCTTGCTCTCGCCCACCGCCAGGACCGCCTTCGCCAGGTCCAGGCGCCCCCACTGAAGGCCCCGGATCTCGGAGTCCCGCAGGCCGGCGTTCAGAGCCAGCATGAGAGCCGGATAGATGGCAGGGGACCGCGCCGCGCGCGCCGCCGCCAATAGCGCGGCCTTCTCTTCGGGTGTGTACGCCTTCCCCACCCGGCTGCGAACGGAAAGTTTCAGTGCCTTCTCTCGCCTCAGCCGCGCCCGGATCGCTTCCCCCGATTCCCCAAGCAAGCGCACCAGGAAGCCCACCTCATCGTTGATCGTCTTCGGCGCGGCACCCTCTCTCAGCCGCGCCGTCTGGTACGCCTTAACCGTCTTGTCGGTCGCGTCTACCACCATCAGTTCGCCCAGGTGCCGGGTCACGTTCCCTACCGCGTACTGGGCGAAGGTCACAGACCGATGCCGCACGCCGTAGTCTTCCAGGTACGCCGCCGCCAGCTCGCCCAAGGTCTTGATCCGGTCTTTCCGGGTGTCGGTCAGGCTGTTGTAGCCCTGCTCCAGTTCCCGGCGTCGGCCTTTCTCGGCCTCCAGCGCCACGGTCTTCCGTCCGGTCTTCGCACTCTCCCGGACCCGCCGCCCGGCGAAGGTGAATTCGTACCACCAGGTCCCGCCACGCTTGTAGACCGCCATCAGTTGCACCCTTTCTGCGAAGATTCCTCGCCCCTTTTCCCGCCCCCCTTGGGCCTCCCGCCCAACCGCCCATTGGCCCGCGAGGCTGCCGCCTTCCGCTTGCTCCTGGCCGATCCTCCCACGGCTCCCCGGCAGGAGGGGCAGAAGCAGACCAGAGGAACTCTGTGGACCGGGCATTGGGCAGGAGCGGTCATCAACTCGATTGTAACCTAAGCACGCTTAGGTTGTCAACCGCCTTCTTGGAGCTGCCCGGCGATCCGAGTCAACTACCGCGAGAACGGCCTGGGCCGCACTTTGGACCGCAGCGAGGGGGAGTTGACCACCGGAGTTACATGGCCACGCTGGGGTTCACGGCCTCTTCTGCGCCCCTTGCCGAGGATCACATCGGATTGGCAGACGCGCATGCCTTGAAAGTCCCCGCCCGAAGGGCGGAAGAGTCGCTTACGGCGAACGCCTGCTCTCCATGTTCGGCTGAGCCAGCACAGCACGCTTAGCCCTGTAACGAAGGGCCGTGCCCGGTAGGGAGGCACAGCCGGAGCTACCTGAAGCGACGAGCGGTGGCTTCGGCTCGAAGGTCGAGACCTAAACTCAGCTCAACCCGAGAAGTGCCTCCAGGCCACCTTTAGGATATGCCACGCGGCGATGAGGAAAACAACACTCTGGCCAAGACCGTTGATCAGCGAGTCCAAAGCCGCTCTGTCCAGCTTCTCGGCCAACTCGAAGCGTTCCTTGGTTTCCTCCGCGTTTAACGTGGACCCTAGCACTTGAAGGGTTTTCTCATAGTGGTATATGTCTGTAAAGAGGTCTAACAACGTCACACGCGAGTCCTGAACTCTTTTGGCGTCAATCCCAACCCAGATCAGCAGCAGCAGCGAAATCACTATGGTTTCAAATTCCGAACTGAGGGCGGAGTAAAGGTAAGCAATCACCAATACCGCCAGCAGCCAGAAAACCAATACGCCTGCAAGAGAGACAATTCTTCGCAAAGGTAGGCGTTGCCACCGCCTCGTCTTCCTAACGAGTTTGATACCGCCATTCAGAAGCTCAGCCAGCGACCTGTCGCCCCAGCGCCGCAGGTCGTCGCGCTCTCTGATGATTCGGCCCACGATCCATTCAGTGTCCTTTAATGTCGCAGAAGGGAAGTGGGATTTGACGAACCCCCGTATTTCCTTCTCAGCAGCCTTCTGAAAAATGGTCAACCACGCCGCGCGATGCGCAGATCTGGATCTCCATCTGAGGAAGTCCTCAAGCCGCTTGGTCAGCTCGGGGTTGTCAGCGATTTCGCTGACCTCCTCAGGCAGCAAAACCCCCGTGGCGTCACGCAGTTGTTGTAGTCGCTCAATGAATTGGTTCGCTACCTCTTGATGCTCCGAGCAGTCAAAGCCACTCTCCTCTTCTTCGCGTTGGGCGTTGCCGTCATCCGGTGTCCTCATTGTCAGCTCCCTGCTGGCCTTCCAGCATACCCCAAGCCGCCTTGCCCAGGTTGAGCCGAATACCCCTTGAGGGGCCACCTCAAAACCGGCCATAGGAGACCGACCCAGAAGACCAGATGTCTGCCCTGCCGGAGGCGGCTCCAGATGGCGATTTACCCGTAGTGGCAGAAGTTGGCGGCTTCCGCAGTCAGGATCATGCTGTCGTGACGGTTCAAAAGTGAGGCCCGCCATTGGCCCTGGCGACTACGTGGGCCTCCTGGGTTTTCACCAAGTCCCTGGCCAGGTGGTCGGGCCGGTGGCGCCGGATGGCCGACCCGGTAAATTTGGTGGCGTAGCGAGGCACTACAGCCAACGTTGTTTTGCACGTTGAAGGACACGGGCCGTTCTATATCTCCTCGGTGTTATGCCTTATGGCATAAGCATTCCTCCAGCACGTCTTCGGCAACCCTCGACACGCCGCATTTGGTGAGAGGGGCCTCAGAAGGAAATGCTCATCCTGGGGCCTTGAGATATGCTTCACGAAATGTCCCCCCCTATCGAGAGGTAGAAAGAAAGAGAATGGATACCGGGGTAGGGGTGACAAGTCGTGAAAGCCCGCCGCCCCCGGCGGCAAGTCGTGAAGGGCACACTTCGCGCCGCAGCCGATCATATGACGCCCGCTTCCTGGAGCAGTCCGATCGCAAGCGGCGACAACGCCCCGTTCGAGAGCAGATCGACCGATTCGAGGTCCTCACAGGTGTAGTGGAGCGTGGAATCGGGCAGCTTGGCCGCCGTCGGATGTTGCCCGGCGATGAGTGCGTCCAGCACCCTGCGCCTCATAGCTGGGATACAATCGAAGGCGACCCGCCGCACCAGTCGGCAGTCCTCCCCGTTCACAGCCTGCCGCCCCTCCAGCAGGGCCGATCCCTTCGCAAGCTGCGCGAGCTGCTGGGCGAGTCGGGTTGCGGATTCGGGTTCCGGCACGTAGATGATGTCCTTCGAGTAGCCTTGGCGGGGCACGTGGGTCCGGCCTCGAACGGCGAACTCAGCCAGGGCGGCGATCTCGTGCTGAAGCTCCTTGGGCAGTTCCGGCTCGATGCACGGCAACGAACCGAACAGCGCGTGCACCGCCTCGCGCAGTTCGAGCCGGGCGGCCTTGCAGTCCTGGTTCATCGCCCGCAGGGCAGCCTCGGTGCCTCCAGCCCTGGGCCACCGGATCATAACGAACCGCTCGCCGAGCGTCTGAAAGATCGAGTAGTGGCGGTCCACGTCCGGGGTGGCCGCAACCACGAGCGTGATGCGCCCGCGCCATTCGCGCTGGTCAAGGCGGTCCGCCGTTCCGAATTCCTTGCGCAGGCACCCGTCGTAGATGCGCCGCAGGTCGGCCAGAACGCTTGCCCGGTGGTCACGTTGCATCCCCAGGACGGTGCTGAAGTCGGAGCACACCAGTATGCCGCTCGCCCCGATTCGGTGTAGCAGGCCGGAAGCTCCCTGGTTGGGCTTGCGGTGCTCTTCGATCTGCCCGGAGATGAAGGTGTGCGGGGTGACGTGATCCACCAGATGAAGGTTCGGCAACCCATCTAGAGCGGCGAGCAGTTCGGTCTTCATCGAGCCTGGAGGAGCGACCAGCATGGGCCACACCGACGCCCCCGAGAGTCGGTGAGCAGCGACGGCTGAGTAAACCGCACGCGCCGCTTGAAGGTCCGGTTCGCTATAGTGTGCCTGAAGCACTTGTTCCACTCGGGGCCAGGCGGCGGCCCCGAGGCTGGCCTGGGAGCGAGTGGACGCGAGTCGCAGGGGCGGGCGGATCGGACCAGACGGGATGCGACCCGCGGGGGCTTCCAGATTATCGGTCGATGTCGCTTGCATGGTTCCACCTCGATTCTCTCGACAGTTCTTCGGGCTTCAGGTTCTCTTCCCTGCGGACGTGCACCACCCGACCGGCCTCAAACTTCAGGGTGATCGAACCCCAGAATTGTTCGCGCCCCAAGCCGCGTAGGAACCCTAAGATGGGTTGGGCCACCTCCGAAAGCGGTTGTGTCGCGGGCGTCACGGCTTCGCCTCCCCGTGCGCCGGAATGAGGCGCGCCTCAAGCCACCGCTCCAGGTCCTCGCGCCGAACGCGGACGTTCCGGCCCAGCTTCAGGAAGGGAACCTGCCGGCCCAGAAGCCGCTTCCGCCAGACGGCAACCGACTCTCTTGTCTCCCTGGCCATATCCGAAACCGACAGCAATTTCTGGATTTCCATAGAACGCTCGTTCATGCTTTCAGAATAGACCGAGCTTCCCAGAAGGTCAGGGGGTCGAGTATGATTTCAAGATGACGAAGACTGAAGAGATTGGATGGCAGCTTGCGGGTGTCTCATCCGCGAAGTTTGGCCTTGACCGTCCGCTGCGGGCAGGGGAGTTCTACGTTCCGGGGGACATCAGGCTGGACAAGGACAGGCTCCGGTGGGATTTCGACAGCGACCGGACCAAAACGGTCCGCCCCGAAGCGGGGATGCTTGAGCACTTCGTTCAACTTGCCGATGCCTCCGCCGACAAGATCCTGGCATACGCTCGTCGCTGGGGGGTCCTGGAGATATGCAAGCACGATCTTCCGGCCTGCCACAAGAGTTGCAGCCCCTTACGCTCGGGTGGCACGTATTGGGAGCCTCTCGAAGCGTGGCGGCGGTTTGCCAAGCTCTTTCGCGCCCTGCTCGACATCGCTGCCCAACTGGCCTTCGACAAGCCGGGGCCAGCGGAGCACTGGCAAGTCGTCGGAGCCTACGGGGGACTGGGTCGGGGCCAACTATTTGGTCTTCGGGGAGTCAAAGCCGATCACGGGAAGCTCCAGGTGGCGCTCAACGTCCTCTTGCACGACGCGCGGGTTCGGCCCATTGTGGGCTGGCGCGACGGAAAATGGTTGATTGAACTGACCGGCGGCCTTGTGATAGGGTGCTCGCTGTTCGGTGCCCTGGTGTGCCAGCTTGTCCTTGCGATCTCGCGGACGGAGGGCCTGGCGATCTGCTCATCTTGCGGAATGTCCTACATCCCTGCCAAGCGGCCCAATCCAAACCGGCGGAGCTACTGTCAGAAATGCAGGGAGAGGAAGATCCCCTCGTCTGATGCTGCGAGGGACTACAGGCGTCGCCGAAAGCACCCTACATGACGCCGGGACTAGGCGGCCACGGACATCATAGCAGGCATCGGCAGGATGGATCTACACACTGCCGGCACGCACGAAGGCACAGCATTCTACCGCCTAGGAGATCGCCAGATCTCGTTCCCCGCCGCGTCCCACAAGGAGAGGAAGGGGTCTCCCCCAGGAAGCACGCCCAGCAGTAACCGGGTCTTCCCCGCCGCGTCGCTGAGGATTAACTGCGGGATTTCCTGAGAGCCAGTTTCGTCAACGGCCAGGTCAGGGAACATGCTCAGAGACGCCCGAACCTGCCCCGCCGCGTTCACCAGCACTAAACTTCTGGTCGTCACGTATCTGGTCTTCACCTGCTCAAACACGGCACTGGACGGCTGCCACACCCGCCCGCCGATCAGCACCACCAACCCGAACATCAGCCCGCACGCCGCACCTTGCACGGTAGCCCTCGCCCACGGATTCATCGTCGCTTTCCTCCCGCTGGTGGCGATATTACCTCTTATGGACTCTCGTTGTCAGCATCGCGGCCACGGGTGGGCTGACCATTGCCCGCGGCGGTCCCGTCGTTGCGGTGAAGCCGAAGGGATCATCTGCTTCGACAGCGGATTTCCGGTTCTTCGACCTTGCCCAGTTCCATCTGGGAGTCCCGCCGAGGGGGGCGGGCCGGGTGAGCGGCGGGCGTCTCCCTGCCTGCCTGGGGCAGCCCGCCACCTCGCTATCTCCCTGTCGCCTTCGGCCTGTCCTGGGGCTGCTCAGCGTGAGGCGGGGTGGAGTTTGAAGCGCTGACAGGCTGTGGGGACTCTTGTGGGGAGGCAAGTTCAAAACCATGGGGAAGAAAGGGTAAAGGTGAGTAAAGCCCGATTCGCCCTAAGCCCTTGGTGGTGAAGGGGTCAGGCGTGTTTTCAGCGACTTAGCAAAGCCGAGTATCACGGCTGTTAACCGAAGGGTTGTAGGTTCGAGTCCTACCTGAGGAGCCAAACACCTGCAAACCGTAGCGACAGGCCGAGGGCGACGAGTTGCTCCGCTGCCTGGTGTCGGGGTGCCGCCGCTTGAGGCCGGATGGCCGGCTGGTCTTTGGCCTCTCGAAGTGGGACTTGGCCGTACTCGCGCGGTCGGCCGGACGCCGCTATCTGCATTTGCGCCGTGAGTCTGCGCCGACCCGGCCGTGGTAGCATGTGCGGAAGACCCAAAGCGATGAGCGAAATCGAAGAGGCTTTCCGGCAAGGCCGGACCCAGTTCTGCCCGGAATGCATGGGGACGGGCGTCAGTGGAAGCCGGATTGCGACCGGCGCCGAGGGCAGGCACTACAGGCAAGACGTCACGTGTCCTGTGTGCCGCGGCGCGTTGTGGATCACTCCCGCCAGGGAGGCCGCCTATCGCGTCGAGCGGGAGGAGAGCGAGAAAAGGCGGCAGGTCACCGCCCGCAGAACGCGGTTGAAAGAGACGCTCAACGCCATACTGGGCATCGTGATACTGTTGGGGATCGCCGTCGCACTGGGCAACTGGTTTCGTATCACGGCCGGTGGACTTCTGCTGCTGACCGCCTGCGGGCTGTTCTCGGCGGTGCGCCGCGCCAAAAGCGAGGCGGCTCAGGTTGTCCTTGTGATGGCCGGCATCCTGGCTCTGGCTTTCGGTGGGGTACTGCTGTACGAAGGCATCCGCCGAGCCACAGCGGCCCCTTCGGCGATCTTCTGGCAAGGCGGAATCGGGCCGGCGGCTTCTGCATCTCACGCTTCCCGCAGCGCCGCCATCGGGTCCACTCGCATGGCGCGCGGCGCGGGCAGGTAGCTGGCAAGGGCGGCGGTGCCAAGCAGGGCCAGCGCCACCAGCATGTAGGTCGCCGGGTTGATGGGCTGGATGCCGACCAGCACCGTGCGGATGAGGCCCGAAAGCGCGAGCGCGCCGGCAATCCCCAGCGCGAGTCCGATCGCGGTCAGCCGGATGCCGCGCCCGCCGACGCGCCCGAGGAGGTCGTCAAGCGAGGCGCCGAGGGCGATCCGCAAGCCGATGTCCTGAGTCTGCCGACTCACCAGGCAGGCCAGCACGCCGTAGAGGCCAACAGCGGCCAGCAGCAGCGCCAGGCCGGCGAAAGCCGCGACCAGGGTGGCCTGCCGCCGGCGCGGAGCCACCTCGTTTTCGAGGATCTGCTCCATGCTGACCAGTTCGGTGAAAAGCTGGTTCGGGTCCACCGCCCAGATGGCCTCGCGCACGGCTGCCGCCAGGCGAGTGGGCTCGGTCTGGGTGCGGATCGCCAGCGAGCAGGCGGGGAAGCCGGCTTGGAGTGCTGAAATGTGGAACTCGGGCTTGGGCGGAACCTCCAGCCCCGACTGGTGAATGTCGCCGACGACTCCGGTCACCGCCGCCTCGATGCCGGCCTCGAAGATCACGCGCCGGCCCAGCGGGTCCCTGGTTCGGCTAGAGTGTGCTGTCGAGCGTCTGGTCCACGAGCACGACGAGCGCGCGCCCACGGCGTCGCGCTCCTCGATAGCGCGCCCGCGGAGGATCGGAATCCCCATGGTGTGCAGGTAGCCCGGCCCGGCCACGCGGGCATTGGCCTGGAAGCGCTCCCTGGGGTCGCGTCCCTTGGCGGCCACGCCGCTGACATCGCCCTTGACCACCAGCGGAATGTGGTTGGTGAAGCCGGCCGTGGTGAGGGCGGCAACGGCCAGCGTGAAGCCAGCACCCGCCCATTCAGCGCGACCGCGTTGAGCCCTCTCAGGTCGCCGGGAACGGCTTGCCAAAGCAGTCAAGGCAGATCGTGGGATTTGCCAAATTCCATGGAGAACCAATACATTACAAGCATCTCCCACCCCTGGACTGCCTTCCCCTTCTGTTGTGCAGTGCTCGGGGAGCCAAACGATTTCTCGAACTTCTCCCCTCCCCGTTGGTTAGCACCGCCGCGTTGCGCGCAACTCCCCAAACGCCAAGGCCTTCACGGCCTGCGGCTCTCTCCGTTTCGTGCGCAGTTCCCCTTGGCCCGCCAACCGCGTGCCTCTTCCACATCACCCGAGGCCGTTTCTCACGGTCTCTGGCCCGATTCTCCGCACTTGGTTGACAGCCGCGCACGATCGACCCACCCCAAGTCGGACAACTTCCACCGCCAGATCTGGTACGCCCTGGAACGGCTTCAGCTTTTTCAACCGCGGTCGCATGCAACCCCGCCGAAACCAAGAACCCGGCACGGGGCGGTGACAGCGCGCTGTGGGTTGCGTATAGTGTCCATTAGGTTCGTGCTGATGAGCTGATTCGCCTCGAAAGGACACTAGATGCGTCTGGTTCAACAAACGGCACAATGCTTTCGGTACTGCCTCTTCCTCTCTTCTCTTCTGTTCGCGGCCGCGCCGGGGTACGCGCAGCCGTCCGGCGGGCCCTACGGTCCGATCGATCAGCGCTACGAGATCCCGAAGGTCGCGCACGTCTACTACGTCGCCCCCGACGGAAAGGCCGATTCCCCGGGGACGACGCTCGAACAACCGACGACGCTGGAGGCGGCGATCGAGCGGGTCGTCACGGGCGACGCCATCGTGCTGCGCGGGGGCGTCTACCGCACGGGCGGCCTGATCCTCAACCAGGGCATCACGATGCAGCCGTACGCCGACGAACGGCCGATCCTCAAGGGCACCGAGGTCGCGACAAACTGGGAGGCGCTGCGCAACAACATCTGGAGGACCGCCTGGAAGCGGCTGTTCCCGGCCGCGCCCCTGGGCTGGTGGCAGCGCAGCCGCGAGGGCATGCGGACGCCGCTGCACCGGTTCAACAACGACATGGTGTTCGTGGACGGCGAGCTGCTGAAGTCGGCGGGTTGGGAGGGAGAACTCGACGCCCACTCGTTCTACATCGACTACGAGGCCGGCTACGTGTACATCGGCGTCAGTCCCGCCAACCGGCTGGTGGAGATCACCGCCTTCGACAGCGCGCTGGTTCGAACCAGTGGTCCGGCCCACGGCAAGACGTCGGATCGCAAGGGCCCGATCATCCGCGGGATCGCGTTTACGCAATACGCCTACCGCGCGCTCGAGGTGGAGGGCAAGAAGCGCTTCACCGCCGCCGACGAGCCCACTGACGAGCCCGTGGGCCCATCGGATCCTGCCACTTACGGCAAGGAGGTGACAGGCACGGTGCTGGAGAACGTGACCATCACCTACTGCTCGCGCGTGGCCGGCTACTTCCGCGGGGACGGCCTCGTCATCCGGAACTCGCTCATCAGCGACACCAGCACCGAAGGGATCTACGTCATCGGGTCGTCCGACGTCCTCCTGGAGAGGAACATCATCCGGCGGAACAACATCGAGCAACTCACTGGCTACTACCCGGCCGCGGTCAAGATCTTCAACCAGTCGCACCGCGTCACGTGCCGCGACAACCTGGTGATCGAGCAGCCCTACTCGAACGGCGTCTGGTACGACGTCGGCAACCGCGACGCTGTGTTCGTGAACAACTGGATCGAGGGGGCGATCAACGGCTTCTTCTTCGAGATCTCACGAGGGGCGATTGTGGCGGGCAATGTCTTCGTCCGCTGCGACCGGGGCATCTTTGTGCTGAACTCCGCGGACGCGCGCGTGTACAACAACACGTTTGTGGACACGCCAGCGTCCTTCGAGCGCAACCAGCGGAGCGCGACGGGCGACCGCTTCGGCTGGCATCCCGCCACGGGCCCGGACGTGGACCAGCGCGAGGGCCACGTGTTCGTGAACAACCTGCTGGTCGCCGGCGAGGCCTACCGCAGGCCGCTGCTGCGGTTCGAGCAGCCGGCGTCGCTTTGCGCGAAGCTCCCGCGCCCGCAGGCTAAAGAGATCGGCGGCAACGTCTACGTGCGCGCAACCTCGCCGGGCGCGACCGCCGCGCCGCCTCTCATCGTTTGGAGCCCCGCGGCCACCGACGGCTGCGTGGCCACGCTCGGGTCGCTCGACGAGTTCCGCAAGCTGGCGCCGGCGTTGGAGGCCAGCGGACGGCAGCTCGATCGCACCCCGCGGTCGATCTTCAAGGGCCCGGACCTCGGCCGGTACGAGCTGCTACAGCCGCCCCCAGGAACGCCGGGAGGGGAGGTGCTCCCCGCGGACGTCCGCAAGCTCCTGGGCTGGAGCGAGGAGGAGGCGCGCTCGCCGGGCGCGTACCCGTTCCGGCGCTGACCGCGAACACTCCAGCTCCAATTGAGGCAGGCCCCCTACGTTCCCCAAAGGTCAGGAGTGCCGACTGGCTTCCCCTGGAGTTTCAGGTAGTAGAAGAGTTGCCCCTTGTGTTGCTTCTGGTGATCCACCATCTGGAGCAGGCGGTGGCCCAGCACCATCTCGGTTGGATCCCAGGGGGCAGGCGCTGGGCTGTGCGCCAGTCGCTCCTCGCCGGTGGCTGCCAACATCTCGAGCGCCACCTGCTTGTCTTCCTCCAGTAACCGTCTCGCCTCGGCGACGCTCTCAACCGTGGGCAGTTTCTCCGCTGGCGGCAACTGCTCCTCCGGCGTCAGCTCGCCGAAATCCTTTCCTTCCGGCAGTCCCCAATCACCGGTGATGAAGGCTCGGAAAGTGGCGCCGCAGCCCTGCGTCAGGTGTTTCAGCAGTTGACCGGTGGTCATCCAATTACTCCCCGCGGAAGGTTTCCACTCAAGGGAGTCCGCGCCCACCAGAGCGAGCAGTCTCTCTGTAACCGCGTATGTGGACTCAACCTCTGCCTTGAGGAGTTCTTTCCAGTTCATAAACGCTCCTTGCCGTATTCTACATCGGAAGACCGCCGCGGCTACAACGCGGGTTTGCTGACGGCCAGGGCGTGCTCGGAGGCGCGCAGGCCGGTGAGCGCGTCGTCCAGCGAGCCCGCCTCCAGCCGGGCGGCGGTGTCCGCAATGAGAGTGGCGGCGGCAGCCTGGTTGATGGCTGGCTGGGAGTTCCGGCCGGCTCTGCCGCGCGGCTGTATGGATTCGGCCCATTGCTTGAGGTCGGCGATTAGGGTGGCTTTCGGTGCGCCGGCCGACTGCGCCTTTTCGAGGCGGCGAATCAATTCGCGGACAGTTTCGAGGGTCGAGCGGCGGCGCTCGACGAGCTGCGTGACCTTCTCGGGGATGCCACTCGAGCTTCCGTCGGCGTAGAGAGCCGCCTGCATCTTCACATACTCAGGCGCCGCGCCGACGGTCATGTTCGCGACGGGTATGCGCTTCTCGCCGCCGGGGGGAATGGGTCCGGAGACAACCTCATCCTGCCAGAGCGAATACGAGCTGCCGGGATAGTTGACCAGCTCGATGAGAAAGGCGGTGAGCGGCTGAGACGCGACGTTGCGAACATAGAAGATGGAGCCGCCGTCGGTGGCCTCGGTGCGCAACTCGGGCACGGGCACCTGGGCGGCGGCAGCCGCGAGCGCCAGCAGAAGAGAGACCGAAAGTCCTGGGAGTGACATGGGATAACATTATCTCCCAAAAAGCGGCGCGGCGAGGCCGGCCGACATGCCTGTAATCCGTACGTAAGAATCTGTCCGGCCAGGGGGCCGGACGCGGACGGGGGCGTCCGCCCTACAACGGCCCGCAGTAGGGCGGCTCCCCTGAGCCGCGAGCCAGCCCCCCGGCTGGCTCACCCAACCGCTGACCACCCCGTGACATGCCTGTCCGGCCGGCTCGGCACTTGCTGTAGCATGAGCGTATGCGATGCTCAGTTGTTCTTTGTCTGGCCGCGGCGGCATGCCTGTCCGCGCAGGTCCGCTTCGCGCCGGACGGGATTGCCGTAGACATCGACGGCAAGCCTTTCACCACGTTTCATTACGGCTCCGATGCCGCCAAGCCGTTTCTGGCTCCGCTGCGGTCTGCCTCGGGCAAAATCGTGACACGCCGTTTTCCGATGGAGAGCGTGCCCGGGGAGAGCCGCGATCATTTGCATCATCGCGGGCTGTGGTTCTCCTATGACGACGTGAACGGCGTCAAGTTCTGGGAAAACGATCCGTCGTACACGAAGCCGCGCATGGGCCGTATTGTCGTGCGCAACGCCGAGTGGAAAGACGGCGACCGTTCGGGCACGCTAACGGCCGTCATGGAATGGCGCGATCCGAACGGGAAACCGCTTCTGGTGGAGACTCGCCGCATGGTGTTCTATTCCGACCCGAAGCTGCGGACGATCGACTTCTATGTCACGCTCACGGCCGCCGAGAACGTGACCATCGGGGACACCAAGGAGGGCGCGTTCGCGATCCGGCTGGCCGAGAACTTCACCGAGCGGAAGGGCGGCAGGATCGTGGACGCGAACGGCCGAATCAGCATGGCGAACGTGTGGGGGAAGCGTTCGGACTGGGTCGATTACACGGGCGAAGTGGATGGAGAGCGACTCGGCGTGGCGATGTTCGACCATCCGCAAAACCCTCACTACCCCACCTACTGGCACGCGCGGGATTACGGACTGTTCGCGCTGAATCCGTTTGGCCAAAACGCGTTCGATCCGGCGGCGGAGGAGCGGCGCGTGAACTTGCCGGCGGGTCAGAAGCTGGCGTTCCGGTGGCGCGTGGTGGTTCACCCGGGTGATGCGGAGACGGGCCGCGTGGCGGAACTGTACCGGGAATACGCGGCCCAGCGCTGAGCCGGCTGCCGGAGGCCCCGATGACGTTGTCGCAAGCCATTACCGCGGCGGTCCTGCCGCTGGTGTGTGCGCTGGCTCAGGAGTACAAGCTCGGTCCGGATTCGGAGCGCCAGCCGGGCGTGCCGCAGGGCAAGGTGACCAAGCACACGTGGACGAGCAGGATCTACCCGGGCACGGCTCGCGACTACTGGGTGTACGTGCCCGCGCAGTACCAGCCCGCTGAACCCGCCGCCGTGATGGTGTTTCAGGATGGCGGCGGCTTTGTGGCCGAAGACGGCGCCTGGCGCGTGCCCATTGTCTTTGACAACCTCATTCACCGTGGCGAGATGCCCGTCACCGTGGGGGTTTTCATCAACCCCGGCGTGCTTGCGGCGCGCACGGCCAACGGGCAGGCGCGGCTCAACCGCAGCCATGAGTACGACAGCCTCACGGACGCCTACGCGCGCTTCCTGCTCGAGGAGATCCTGGCCGAAGTGGCCAAGGGCTACAACCTCTCCCAGAACCCGAACGACCGCGCCATCGCCGGGTCGAGCTCGGGCGGCATTTGCGCCTTTACCGCGGCCTGGCAGAGGCCGGACGCATTCCGCCGCGTGCTGAGCTTCTACGGAAGCTACGCGAATTTGCGCGGCGGCGAGATTTATGCGTCGCTGATCCGGAAAACGGAGCCGAAGCCGATCCGAGTCTTTCTACAGGACGGGGAAAAAGATCTGAACATTTTTGCGGGCAACTGGTTTATCGCCAACCAGGACATGGCTTCGGCCTTGGAATACGCAGGCTATGACGTCACTCATGTCTGGGGCACGGAGGGGCACAACAGCAGGCACGGCGCTTCGATTCTGCCCGCGGCCTTGCGCTGGCTCTGGCGCGGGTATCCCGGGCCGATTGGGAAGCCCAGGGGCGGGGGCGGCGAGCGGCAATGGTCCGTGCTCTTGACGGATCCGGAGAAGGATTGGGAACTGGTGAGCCAGGGTCACAAATTCACGGAAGGGCCGGCCGTGGACAAAGACGGCAACGTGTTTTTCACGGATATCCCCAACAACCGCATCCACAAGATCGGCCTCGACGGCCAGGTCAGCGTATTCAAGGAGGACACCGGCGGCGCCAACGGCTTGATGTTCGGGCCCGACGGGCGCCTGTATGCCTGCCAGAATGGGCGCCAGCGCATTGTGGCTTACACGATGGACGGCAAGGAGACGGTGATCGCCGAGGACGTCAACTCGAATGATCTCGCGATCACCGCGCGCGGCGAGATCTACTTCACGGATCCGCCGCACCAGCGCGTGTGGTTCGTGGACGCCAAGCGTGACAAGCGCGTAGTGCACGAAGGAATTCAATTCCCCAACGGTATTCGCCTTTCTCCGGACCAGGCGTTCTTGATCGTGGACGATTCGGCCAACCGCTGGGTATGGTCGTTCCAGGTGCAGCCGGACGGCTCGCTGGCCAACGGTGATTCCTGCTACCGGTTGGAGATGCCGGACGAATCGTCGGCCACGGGCGCCGATGGCATGGCGCTGGACACCGACGGCTGGCTGTACGTGACCACCAAAACGGGCATCCAGGTGTTCGACCCGCCGGGCCGCGTCGTGGCCATTATCAACAAGCCGCAGCCTGGCAGCCTCTCGAACATCGTCTTTGGCGGGTCCAACCGCGACACGCTGTACGCCACCGCGGGTGATAAGGTGTTCAAGCGCCCGATGAAGCGCAGGGGCGCGGTAAGCTGGGAACTGGTCAGGCCCCAGCAGCCGGGACCTTAGCGAGTTTTTCCATGCGCTCCTGTATCCCCCAATGGGCCTCGGCCGCCACCCTGGGCAATCGCCCCGGACGTGATGCTAGAATATTAATTTGCGCGACGAACCCAATCCCGCCCAGGCGGTGAGCGCCCTCAGGCCTTTTCCCTGGGCGAGCCTCCTGTGGTTCTCTTTGCTGCTGGTAGCGCTCTACGCCCCGGTCCTGGCCGCCATGGTCAGGGAATGGGCCATCCAAGAGGAGATGGGACACGGCTTCTTCGTCCCCTTGGTGGTTGGCTATATCGTCTGGTGCAAGCGGGCGGAACTGCTGGCCATTCCGACGCGGGCCGACTGGCGGGGTACGGTGCTTGTGCTGTGGGGCTTCGCTCAGCTCTGGCTGGGCACGGCGGCGGCGGACTTCTTCCTGGCTCGAACCGCCTTCATTGTCTCCCTGCTGGGAGTCATCTGGACCCTGGGCGGTCTGAAGCTTCTTCGGAGCCTCGCCTTCCCGCTGTTGCTGTTGCTCTTCATGATCCGCATCCCGCAGTTTATCTACAGTCAGATCACCTTCCCGTTGCAGTTGCTGGCCAGCCGGATCGCCGCGGTGTGGCTGGGCTTGCTGAGCATCCCGGTCCTGCGCGAGGGCAACATCCTCGAACTGGCCAGCCAGCGGCTCTCGGTGGTGGAAGCTTGCAGCGGCATCCGCTCGCTGCTCTCGCTGTCGTTTCTGGCGCTGGTTTACGGGTACTTTTTTGACCGGAAGCTCTGGATACGGTGCGCCTTGCTGCTGGCGACCGTTCCTATCGCCATTTTCACTAACGCCTTCCGCGTCACGCTGACCGGCGTCCTGAGCGAGTTCGACCCCAGCCTGACTCTGGGATTCTTTCACCAGCTCGAAGGCTGGGGGATGTTCCTGATCGCTCTGGCGGCGCTTGTCGCAGTCCACCGGATACTCAATGGCATTTACTCCTTTGCCCATGGCCGACGGCTCAAAGCACGCCTTCCTTAGCGGCAGGCACGCCCAGGTTATTACCCTGCTTCTGGTGGTGCAGGCGGCGCTCTTCCACCTTATGCCTGCCACCGAGAAGGTCCCTCTGAGCCGTCCTCTGAGCAGTTTCCCAACCTTGCTGAACAACTGGAGAATGACCGAGGAGGCCGCAATCGATCCCGAGATCCAGGAGTCGCTGAAGGCCGACGACACGCTGAACCGGCTCTATCTCGATGCCACAGGCCGGCAGAGCGTCAGTCTGTTTGTGGCCTTCTTCCAGACCCAGCGCGCCGGCGCCTCCCCGCACTCCCCTAAGGTTTGCCTGCCGGGTTCAGGATGGGTCCCGACGGAGTCCAGAGTTGTTTCCATCTCCGTGCCCGGCCGGCCGGAGCCCATTTCGGCCAACCGCTACGTGGTGGCCCGGGAGGGCCAGGAGAATCTGGTGATTTATTGGTATCAGAGCCACAACCGGGTCGTGGCCAACGAGTACGCCGCAAAGCTTTATCTCATGCTGGATTCAATCCGCTACCACCGCAGCGACACGTCCCTGGTCAGAGTGATGGTGCCGATCCTGGCTGGCCGGGAGGACGCCGCCGAGCAGACCGCGGTCAGGTTCGTGCAGGAAATCTTCAATCCGCTCCGGAACTTGCTCCCCAGCTAGTGTCCTGTCCCGCAAGTGGCCGTGGTGCAGGGGCGGGGCTGGACCTGGGCGGGTGTTCAGCGCCACGATACCCACCACGAGATCTTCTCCGAACAGGCCGTCCGTCCTCGTCTCTCAGCGTGTTAATTGCCGGAAGGGTCTCGTAGCACGTTCCTCGAAAGTGTGCTACCATGCCCGGCATGGCGACTCGCCTGAAGCACTGCCTCGCTCTGCTGTGGCTGTTGGGCCCGGCCGCCGCCCAGACGCTCGAGTTGAAGATCCTCGACCCCCACGGCCTGGCGGTAGCCGGCGCAAGGGTCGAAGTCCGCGGCCCGCGCGCGAGCCGCTCTACGGTCACCGACGAACGTGGAATCGCGACGGTCCAAGTGGAGCGGCCCGCCGAAATCCGCGTCGCCGCTGTTGGCTTCGAGCCGCTGGCGGAGAGGCTGGGAGCTCTCCCCGCGAAAGCCGCGGAATTGCGGCTGCGCCCGGCCGTCATCCGTACGTCGGTGGAGGTGGTCGTCAGGGACGAAAGGCTGGCTGCGCAGCCCACGGTGGGGAGCGCTCTGGAGATAGAGCGCCGCGGCGCGCGGACGGTCTTTGACGCCGTGGAACAGCTTGTTCCTGGCGCCTTCGTCACCCGCCGCGGCGTGATGGGCTACGGCATCGCCACTAACGGGACCGGGGTGGTGACGTTGCGCGGAGTGGGAGGCCAGCCTAACACGGGGGTGCTGGTGGTGATCGACGGCCGGCCGGACTTCCAGGGACTGATGGGGCACCCCGTCCCGGATTTCTACAGCCTTTCGGACGCCGACAGCGTCAGCGTGACCGAAGGTCCGGCTTCGGTTCTATACGGCAGCAACGCCATGGGCGGCGTGATCGAGATCAAGCCGGCGCTGCCCAGCGAGCGGAGCCAGGGGAGGCTTTCCACCAGCCTGGGCTCCTACCTGACCGGGCTCCACCGCTTCGCTTACGGTGCGCGGCTCGGCAGGAGCTTCTATTCGTTGGCCGGCGGCGTGGCGCACACCCGCGGCGAGCGGCCCTCGGCTGCCTTCCGCAGCCAGGATGCGGCGGCCGCATTCGGCTACGACCTCTCGCCGGGCTGGAAGGCTTCGCTTGAAGGCCGTTACGGGCACTTTCACGTGGAAGACCCCGGCTCGGAGCAGGCGCCCCTGGCCGGCAGCTACGCCCGGGTGGGCCGCGGCGGCTTCAGCCTGCATCTGGACAATGCCCGGGCTTCCAGTTGGGGCCAGGCGAGCTTGTACTCGGCACACGGCCGTCACATTATCAGCGACGGATTCCGCTCCACCGACCGCACCACCGGAGCGCGGCTGCACCAGTCCTTTGCGCTCACGCGGCAACTGGTTGCGGAGGCCGGGGCCGATCTCGCCACTTACGGCGGCGGGGCGCGCAATGTTCTCTCCCGCGCCGACTACGGCTCGCACCGCCTGAACTCGGCAGCAGGGTTCACGCGGCTCCAGTGGGCGGCCAATGCGCAGACGCGACTCAACGCCGGCCTGCGGTACGACCACCATTCGCTCTCGGGCGCTTTGGTGGTCCCCGAGTTCGGAGCCATGCGCAATCTCTCGGAGAACTACGCGGTCTCGGTGGCAGTGGGTCGTGGGTTCCGCAACCCCACCATCCGCGAGCTGTACCTTTTCCCGGCGCCCAATCCCCGCTTGAAGCCCGAGCGCCTCTGGAGCTACCAGGCGACTCTTCACATCCGCCCGCATAGCAACCTGGCGGCCTGGGGCACGCTGTACTACTCCGATCTGAGCAACATGATTGTGACGCTGGGCCGGTTCCCCAACCTGAAACTGGAGAACGCCAGCCGCGCGTTGAATCGCGGCTGGGAGGGCAACGCGCGTTGGAGCCCGCGGGCGCGCATACGGCTCAACGCAGGCTACGCTTGGTTGCACTCGACGAACCTGTCGCCGCTGGTGCCCGAGCACAAGTGGAACTACTCGGTGGACGTGGACGCCGCCGGCGCCTTCATCCACCTCGGGGGCATCACGGTGGGACGGCGCTGGACGGATCTGGCCCGGAGCCGGCAACTGGGCGGCTACACGCTGGCGACGCTCAAGTGCAGCGTTCCCGTCCGGCGGCGCTGGAGCGTTTCACTGATGCTCGACAACCTGCTGAACCGCCGCTACGAGGTTCTGTCGGGCTATCCGATGCCGGGCATCAACGCCACCGGCGGCATGAGTGTTCAATTCTGATGCCGACGGCAAGCAACCAGCGACTTCGCCTGTTAGTGATCAACGCGCTGGTGACCGCCCTGGCTCTGGCGCTGCCTATGGCGTTTCACGCCGTCGGTCTGGGCAGCAAGTTCCTGCCTCTGCTGCTTCCGCTGCTGCTCAACGGTTTTCTCTCGCCTGCGGGGTGGGCGGCGGCGACGGGGGCGCTGGCGCCGCTGGTCTCCTCGATAGCGACCGGCATGCCGCCGCTGTATCCGCCGGTGGCGTTGGTGATGTCGGTGGAGGGCATGTTGCTTGGCGGGGTAGCCGCGGTGCTGTACCGTGTGGGGAGGCGCCGCGTCTGGCTGGCGCTGGTCCCGGCGATTGTGTGTGGGCGCGGCGCGGCCTTGGTGCTCTCTTGGGTCCTGGCGCAGCAGTTCGCCCTGCCGCCGGCGCTGACGGGAGCCGCTGTGATCCTCCAAGGCCTGCCGGGCGTGGGCCTACAGCTTGCGGTGGTGCCGCTGGCGCTTCGGGCGCTGGCGGCGCGAAAAAGTATACTGTTCGGCGATGGCGACTAAGGAGAAGCAAAACTACTTCAACGAGCTGGCGCCGCGCTGGGATTCCTTGCCGGCGATGGAAGACGCGGAGGCGAAGGTGCGGGCGTTCATCGAGAGGTCTGCGGTTCCACACGCCCGCCGAATACTGGACTGCGGCTGCGGCACGGGCATTTTGTTGCCCTGGCTGCTTCAGCGATACTCGGCGGCGGAGGTTTTCCTGGAGTTGGACCTCGCGCAGAACATGCTGAAGGTCAACGCCGCGAACTTCCCTCAGGGCCGCATACACCGGGTGTGCGCGGACGGCGCACGGTTGCCGTTCCCGGAGGCGTGCTTCGACCTGGTGCTGTGTTTCGGCGTCCTGCCGCACCTGGAGCACCTGACCAGCGCGCTGGCGGAGATGCGCAGAGTGCTGCGGCCGGGCGGCGCGCTGGCCATCGGTCACCCGATGGGCAGCCGCGAGTTGAACGCGTTCCACCAGTCACTGGGCGAACCGGTGGCCGGAGACGTTCTACCGCCTTCCTCCGAGCTGGCGGAGATGCTCTCCGCGGGAGGCCTGGCGGTTGTCGAGGCCGAGGAGAGCCCGGCCTGGTATTTCGTGCAAGGGAAGAGACCGCTATGAGCGCGCGGGTTCGATTCGCGGCGCCGATACTGATCTTCGCCGGGCTGCTGGCCCTGATGCAGTGGCTGGGAGCGGGGCGGCTTACTACGCTGCCGCTGCTGACCATTGGGGTATCCCTGCTGTGCGTTGCCCTCGCCAGCTCGCTGCGCTGGAGCGGGCTGATCTTCCGCGTGCGGCCCGGTTCGTCGCCCTACACGGCGCTGCTGTTCGCCCTGTTTGTCCGGCACTTCGTGCTCGCGCTCGGCGCGGAGGCCCGCCGGGTGCTCATCGCCCGCCGGTTGAGCGTCCCGCGAACGTGGGGACGCGGCGCGGTTCGTTCGTTGGTCTTCGCTGTGGTTGCCCTGTTGGTCCGCTCGGCCGCGAGGGCCGAGCGCTTCTATGCCGCCCAGTCGTTGCGAGGTCTCGGGGAATGACGCCCGTGCTGGAGGTCGAGCAGCTCACTTTCGGATTTCACTCGAAACGACCGGTCCTCAGCGACATCAGCTTCTGGGTGGAGGAAGGCGAATGCGTGGGCATTCTGGGCGCCAACGGCGCGGGCAAGAGCACGCTGCTGTGGTGCCTGCTGGGACTCTATCGCGCCAGCGGAGTGATTCGCCTGTTCGGAGCGCCGGCCACCGCGGCCGCCCGGCGCCGCGTAGGGGTGGTGTTCCAGAGCCCGGAGGATCAACTGTTCATGCCGGCAGTGCTCGAAGACGTGGCGCTGGCGCTCATCAATCGTGGCGTACCCGGGGCTTCGGCGCGCCAGCAAGCAGCCGCCGCACTGGAGCGAGTGGGGCTGGCCGCGGCGGCGGAGCGCCCGGCCTCTCAACTGAGCCTGGGGGAGAGAAAGCGCGCCGCGATCGCCGCGGCCTTGGTTGGCTCTCCCGACTTGCTGCTGCTGGATGAACCGACGGCCGAGCTGGATGGGCGCTCGGTGCGGGAACTGACCGGAGTTCTGCGAAGGCTGCCCGCCGCCCGCCTCATAGCGAGCCACCACCTGGAGTTCCTCGGGAGCGTGTGCACGCGGATCCTGGTGCTGTGTGAAGCGCGCGTCACTGCCGAGGGCGCGACAGCCGAGATCCTGAGCGACGCGGCCCTGCTGGAGCGCGCGGGGCTGGTATGAGCCGCAGCTTGTGTGGCCGACAGGCCGGGTGCCCCCGGGGCGCCTGTCCCACGATTCCCCACTGCAAAGCTATTTGCGGGGACAGGACACTAGCGTGACTGGGGACAGCGGCATGGACGTACAATCGTTTGAAGACGAGCTCTCGACGGGAGGTGGTCGTGAAAACGAATGCAAGTAGTCGCCTGAGCCGCCGCGCCTTTCTGGAGGGAGGCGCGCCGATCGTCGCGGCGCGTTTCGTTCGGGGCGCCGAGCCGCCTCGCCCGAACATCCTCTGGCTGACCTGTGAGGACACGGGACCGCACCTGCATGCCTGCGGCGACGAGTATTCCATCACGCCCAATCTCGACCGGCTCGCGGCGCGTGGTTGCGTCTACAATAACGCGTGGTCAAACGCGCCGGTCTGCGCCCCGGCGCGCACCACCATCATCACCGGGGTTTATCCCACCTCCACCGGCTCGGAGCACATGCGCTCCATGACGCGCATGCCCCCTGGATGGAAGATGTTCCCCGGCTACCTGCGCGCGGCGGGCTACTACTGCTCCAACAATGTCAAAGAAGACTACAACCTGGAGAAGCCCGAGGGGACGTGGGACGAGTCCAGCCGCAAGGCGCACTGGCGCAGCCGGGCGCCGGGTCAGCCATTCTTTTCCGTATTCAACTACGAGAGCACCCACGAAGGCCAGATCCGCCGGAGATCCGACAAGCTGGAGCACGATCCGGCCAAGGTTCGCGTCCCGGCTTACCACCCGGATACGCCTGAAGTGCGCCGCGACTGGGCGCAATACTACGAAAACATCACCACCATGGACCGGCAGGTCGCGGCCCGCTGGGCAGAACTCGAAGAAGACGGGCTCGGGCAAGACACGGTCGTGTTCTTCTTCGGCGACCATGGTCCGGGCATGCCGCGCAGTAAACGCTTCCCGTACGACTCCGGCCTGCACGTCTGCATCCTCGCTCTCTTGCCTGAGAAGTTCCGCCATCTGGCGCCGAAGGACTACGTCGTGGGAGCCATCAGCAACCGCTTGGTGAGCTTCGTGGATCTTGCGCCCACCATGCTCAGTCTCGCGGGTGTGAAGCCGCCCGACTTTTACCAGGGCCAGGCGTTCATGGGCCAGCACGAGGCGCGGCCCCGCAGCTATTGCTTCGGCTTTCGCGGCCGCATGGACGAGCGATACGACCTTATGCGCACGGTGCGGGACGAGCGCTATGTCTACGTGCGCAACTACAATCCGCACAAGATTTACGGCCAGCACGTTGCCTATATGTGGGGGACACCGACGACCGCGGTGTGGGAGCGGCTCTACAGGGAAGGCAAGCTGAAGCCGCCACAGACCTACTTCTGGGAGGCCAAGCCGCCTGAAGAACTGTACGATCTCCGCGACGACCGCGATGAGGTGAAGAATCTCGCCTCTTCGACCCGGCACAAGGCGACGCTGGAGCGGTTCCGCAAGGCGCACCGGGGGCACGAGCTCAAGATACGCGACATCGGTCTGCTGCCGGAGGCTGAGATCCACTCGCGGGCAAAAGACACCTCGCCCTACGAAGTGGGCCACGACCCGAAGCGTTACCCCATGGAGCGGATTCTGGCGGCAGCGGAGCTGGCAAGCTCCCTGCGGCCTGGGGTTACTGGGCAACTGGCGAAAGCGATGCAAGACCCCGACAGCGGCGTGCGCTACTGGGGCGTGATGGGTGTCCTCATGCGCGGCGCGGAGGAGGTGAAGACAGCCCACGCCACGCTCAACAGGGCTCTTGAAGACGCCTCACCGAGCGTCCGCATCGCCGCCGCCGAGGCTCTTGGGAAATACGGCACGGACCAAGACCTGAAGAGGGCCCTGGCCCTGCTGATCAAGCTTGCGCACCCCGTCGAGAACGGCAGCTACGTTGCCATTCAGGCGTTGAACGCCATCGAGGCACTCGGGAAAAAGGCGGCGCCTTTGAAGGAACGGTTGAAAGCGCTGCCGACAGACGATCCGAACGCACCAGCTCGGGTGAGGTCGGAGTACACTCGCAGGTTGTTCGAGAGACTTGATGAGATTCTGCGAGTTCCCTCTTACGCTGTGATCAGCAGGGCTGGCCCATTCCCCGGGCTGGTGTGAGCCTCAGTACACCGTGAAGCAGAACGCCTGATTGGAGCCGCGGGGCGTGAGCAGGTACTCGCCGCTTTCCAGCCCCAGGTTCTCACTCACCTCGATGCGGAAGAGCCTCTCGTCCAGGCGCGTCACCACCAGGCGGAACGAGCGCGGCCAGTTCCTCTTGTTCTGCGGGAAGACCGACTCGCGGTTGCCACCGCGCACTTCCAGACGGTACAGTTCCAGGTCCTGCGGCATGATCTTCTCCGAGCGCATCAGGAGGATCGGCTCCGCCAGAGGCGTGCGCGCCGGCGAGGTGGCCCCCGTCACGATGTAGACGTCATCGTTCTTGCGCTTCTGCTGGCGGGCCTCAGCGCTCTCGGTCTCGATCAGATTGTCGGCGTGCAGCAGGTAGGGCAGGTCCGGCTTGGGCGGAACGGGCCCCGAGTATTTTTCCGCGCCCGCGGCGCCCAGGGTCAGCAGTGCGAGCCACAAGCCGAGACGTCTCATGTGCTCCTGTTAACAGTGTACCGGGCCCCGAGCCACGGCTCCAACTCCGGGGCCAGGAAGTTGCGAATCAACAGCTCCGCGCCCGGCAGCTCAGTGTGCGTCGTCTGGACACCCACGACGCGGGTCCCAGCCGAGCGCGCCGCCTCAACGCCGGCGTAAGAATCTTCGAAGACAACGCAGTCCGCGGGCCTCGCTCCCAGCCGCTCTGCGGCCAACAGGTAAATATCCGGCCCCGGCTTGGGGCGCTCGACCTGCTGCCCATCCACCACCACGCGGAAGAAGCGGCGCAGATCGGCGGTCTGGAGAACGAACTCGACGTTGGCGCGCTCCGCGTTGCTGGCCACAGCCATGGGCCAGCCGGCGTGCTGCGCGATAAAGGCGGCCACGCCCGCCACCAGCCGCTCCTTGAGCAGGGGTTTCACCCGGACGCGGTACAGCGCCTCCTTGGCGGCCCCATGCGCGATGATCTCGGCGTGGCTCAAAGTGCCGCCAAACATGCGGCGCACGATGTCATCGTTGTGCCGCCCGAAGATCTCCCGCGCGAAAGTGTCGGGAAGCTCGCGGCCGAACTGCCGGAGATACTCCCGCCACGTCTCGGTGTGCACAGCGCGGGAGTCCACAATCACGCCGTCCAGATCGAAGATCAAAGCCAACTGGCGGGGCCCCGGGGCCATCTACCCATTGTGACATCGCGGCTGGAAGGTAGTAGCCGGCTTGCCCTCCCCCAGTTTCGCGTGGAACCAAGGTGGAATAGGCATTCCTGCCTGTGTCGTGCGTGCCCCTGACAGGCCTGGAGGCCTATTCCACGGCGCCCCGTCCAAATTGGGGGAGGGCAAGCATGGCCGGTGCTATAATTCGTCTTCGCATGGACGTTTTTGAGGAGTTGGTGCGGCTGCGGCGGCTGGGACAGAGTTGCGCCCTGGCCACCATCATCGACGCGCGCGGCTCCATACCCTCTCACCCCAGCGCCAAGCTCCTGGTCCGCGAGGACGGCTCGATGGTGGGCACCGTGGGCGGCGGCTGCATTGAAGCCGAGGTGTTCAATACGGCGCGCGAAGTGCTGCACACGGGCCAGCCGCGACGCCTCTCCTTCGACCTGAGCCAGGACGCGGCGTACGAAAACGGCCTGATCTGCGGCGGCCAACTCGAGATTTACGTGGAACCCATCACTCCTCCTCCGCGCGCCGTCATCTTCGGCGCCGGTCACATTTCGAAGAGCCTCTCCAAGATCGCCGCCCTGGCCGGCTTCGCCGCGGTCATCGTAGACGACCGCGCGGCTTTTGCCAGCCGCGAGCGATTCCCGGAAGCGGAAGAGATTTTCGCCGGCGAGTACGAGGAAGTGTTCCCCAAGCTGGCGATAACGGACGCGAGTTTCCTGATCATCGTCACGCGCGGGCATCGCGACGATCTGCGCGTGCTGCGCTGGGCCATCACCACGCCGGCGCGGTACGTGGCCATGATCGGGAGCAAGCGCAAGGTCCTCTCCCTGCTGCGGCAGCTCGAAGAGGAAGGCGTGCCGCGCCCGACGCTGGAGCGGATTCACGCCCCGATGGGCCTGGACATCGGCGCAGTGACTCCGGAGGAAATCGCGGTCTCGGTGGTGGCGGAGATGATCGCCGTGCGCCGCAACGCCGCCTCCGGCTGGCGCAGCATTTCGAAATCCCTGTTCGCCGGCCCGCCCGCAAAGGCGCCTGAGAAGTGAGACTCGCTGGACTGATCTTGGCCGCCGGAACTTCCACCCGCATGGGAGCGCCCAAGCCGCTGCTGGATTTGGAGGGAGAGACGTTTCTGGACCGGCTGATCGGCCTGCTCGCGCCGCACTGCTGGCCGGTGACAGTCGTGCTGGGGCACGAGGCCGTCTCGATCCAGGCGAGGCTCCGGCGAGCGGCGGAAGCCAGCTTCGTCATCAACGCCGATTATCTGCGCGGGCAGCTCAGTTCCCTCCAGTGCGGTTTGCAGGCGCTTCCGCCCCGCGCACGGGGGGTCCTGTTCACGCTGGTGGATCTGCCGGGCGTGCGTCCGGCGACCATCCAGCGCCTGGCGCGGCAGGCGGCGGAGCTGGAGCCGCCGTGGCTGGTGATCCCGCGGTGCAACGGGCAGCGCGGTCACCCGGTGGGCTGCTCGCGCGAGCTGATCGAGGAGCTGCTGGCGCTGCCGGCGGACTCGCAGGCGCGGGTGGTGATCCACCGCCACCTGGCTCGGGCCTGCTACGTAGACGTAAACGACCCGGGCATCCTGCGCGACGTGGATGATCCGGAGGCCTATCGCACGCTTCTCGGGTCGCCGCCATCACCATGAGGCTCCGCGCAAAGAGGATCTGGCGCTGGTTGGCGCTGCTGGCGCTGGCGGTGCCAGTCGCCGGCTTGGTGGCGCCCTACCTGAGCATGAACCGCTTTGCCCAGCGGATCCGGCAGAGCCTGGAGGAGGCGCTGGGGCGGCAAGTGGAGCTGGGCGAAGTCCACCTGAATCTCTTCCAGGGCCCCGGCTTTTCCGTCAGCAGGGTGGTCATCCACGAAGACCCGCGCATCAGCCTCGAACCTCTGGCCTACATCGACTCTCTGGAAGCGCGGGTGAGCTTCAGGAGCCTGTGGACCGGGCGCCTGGCGTTTTCGAACCTGCGCCTGAACGAACCCAGCATCAACCTGGCGAAGATGCCGGAAGGTCCCTGGAACTTCGCGCCGCTCCTGGGCCGGGCGGTGGGCGCCGCAGTTCCGCGCGCGCTGCGCTTCCCCAGCATTCAGGTGCGCGGGGGGCGGCTCAACTTCAAGACCGGCGACGTCAAGTCGTTCTACTACGTCATCAACCCGGAAGTGGACATCACGCCGCCGTCTTCGGCGGACGGCTACTGGCAGGTGCGCTTCTCCGGTGAACCCGCCCGCACGGACCGGCCCGGACGCGGCTTCGCCCGCGTCACCGGACGCGGCCGTTGGCGGCCCGACCCGCGCACGGGAGGGGAGCTGGAACTGGCGCTGGAACTGGAGGACAGCCCCGTGGCCGAACTGGTTACGCTGTTGCACGGGCACGACGTGGGAGTGCACGGGCGAATCAGCTCCCGCGCCCGACTGGCCGGGCCGGCCTCCGCCATCGAGATCACCGGGCGCAGCGAGATCCGCGACATACACCGCTGGGACCTGATGCCGCCGTATGGAGAAGGCTGGCCGCTGAACTATCGCGGGCGCCTGGACCTGATGTCGCAGCGGCTGGAACTGGACACCGTCCCGCCCCGCGAGGCTGCCGCTCCGCTGACTTTGCGTTTCCGCGCCCACGACTACCTGTCGCGCCCGCGCTGGGGCCTGCTGGCCACCCTCAACCGGCTCTCGCTGGGCCCGCTGGTGGAGGTTGCGCGACATATGGGCGTGGCCCTCCCGCAAGGTCTGAGCGCGGAGGGCGAAATCACTGGAGTGATCGGCTACTCGCCCGGAGCGGGACTCCAGGGCCGGTTCTCCTGCCAGGGAGTTGCTCTCACGATGCCGGACTTTGCCGGACTAAGGCTGGCGAGCGCGGAGGCGCTGATTGACCGCGGCGAGATCCGGCTGCTGCCCGCGGCCCTGCGCACTGCCGGCCGCCAGCAAGCGCTTATAGAGGTGCAGTATTCCCGCCTCAAGCAGGCCCTCCGGGCCAGTGTGCAGGCCGACTCTATGCCCATCCGGGAGTTGCAGGCCGGCGTGGGGAGGCTGCTCGGGCCAGTGCCGGTGCTGGAACACTGCCAGGAGGGCACCTGGAAGGGGCGGCTGAGCTACCAAGCCGGGCCCGCGCAAAACGCCCAGTGGAGCGGCGCCTTCGAGATCCAGGATGCGCGGTTCGAGGCGCCGGGCATCGCCGTGCCGCTCCAGGTGAAGTATGCCCGAGCCTCGCTGCGTGAGGGCAGCGCCACCGTCGATCACATCCTGGGTCACGCCGGCCCGCTCGAGTTCCAGGGCCAGTACCGCTACCTGGAGAAGGCCGCCCGGCCGCACCAGGTTCAACTGTGGATCCCGAAGCTGGCGGCGGCGGAGCTGGAGCGCATATTCCAGCCGGCGCTGCTGCGGCGCGAGGGTTTGCTGGCGCGCACGCTGCGTCTGGGCCGCGCCAGAGTTCCCGTCTGGCTGGCCGAGCGTCGCGCGGAGGGCGCCCTGGAAATCGGCTCGCTCACTCTTGGCGACCTGGACCTCCGCAAGGTCCGGGCGCGGCTGCGCTGGGATGCCGCCGAAGTGGAGATATCGGACATCGAGGGCCGCCTGGCGGACGGCCTGCTCACCGGACGGCTGAGCGTGGACTTGAGTCGCGCCTCGCCGGCCTACCGGCTGGCTGCCCGGCTGCGCTCAGCCGCCTGGAGCGGCGGCAGGTGGGATATCGAGGGATCGATCGAAACCCGCGGCGACGGAGCGGAACTCTGGCGGAATCTGCGCGGGGAGGGCGCGTTCAACGGCCGTTCGGTTTCGCTGGGCGCGGAGGCGGAGTTCGACAGCGTCTCGGGGGTGTTCCAGTTGACGGTGGCGCGGGGAATGCCACGCCTGCAATTGACGAAACTGGAGGCTGCTGCCGGCGAAGACCTCTACCAGGGCCAAGGCTCGACGCAGGAGGACGGGCGCCTGCGCCTGGACCTCACCGCCGGCCGCAAGCGCCTGCGCGCCTTAGGCACGCTTGCGCCATTCCAGCTCGTCTGGGAGCGCGCGGGCCCTCTGTTACAATAGGCTTGTCAGCAGCGCCGCCTGATGCAGCCGTTCTCCCAGCCTCAAAGCGCTTCCCGCCTCAGCCAGATCTTGTCAGAGCAGCAAGCCGCTGCGCTCGAGCAGGTCGAGCGGATCCTGGAGGAGCGCTTCATCGAGGTTGCCCGGCAGGTAGGCGCTGAGCTGGAAGCGGTCCTGGATGCCGCGCGAGGCGGCCCGGCTGGCCCGGGCAGGCAGAGCGCACAGGGGCAGGCTGCATCCCGGCCGACGGAGAAGACGGTTGCGCCGCCCGGCGGCGATGCGGCGCTGCACATGCGGGCGCGCCGCTTGGCCCGGGTCAAGGTGGCTGAGATGCGGCTGTACCAGGCCCGCGCGGTGGCCCGCGGCCGCGCCGGGCGGAACCTCTACGCGGAACTGCGCAACGAGATCGACGCCGCGCGCCAGCAGTTTCAGCGCGAGTTCCTCTCGGCCGGCCCTTCCATGGTGGACTACCTTCACCAGGAGCTGGTGCGCACGCTGGCGAATGATGACGAGGCGCTGTTGGGCGAAGACTACCCGGGGCCGTTGGTTTAGGCCGGCCGCGGGAGGTCTTCTCGCGCTGCTTGTGGCGGAGCCGACGGCGGGCCTGGCGCCGCAGCCCGAGCGGCAAAGCGCCGTCAGCCTGCTGCGGGCCGCGGGCAAGGACCTGGGTCAGAAACGCTACGCCGAGGCGCTGAAGGGGCTGCGCCAGGCGCAGCCCGCGCTGCCTGAGATCGCCGACCACACGGCCTGGCTGCTGGCCTCGACGCACTTCCAGTTGAAGGACTACGGGGCTGTCCTGCGGGACCTGGAGGCGGTCTGGAAAGCCTCACCCGCTTCTCCGCACCTGGGGGATGCGGCGGTCCTGGCGGGCCGAGCGCAGCTCGCGGGCGGCGCGGCTCAAGAGGCGGTGCGCATCCTGCGGCTGCATCAAGCCCGCCTGCCACAGCCCGCCGGCGATGCACTCCTGGGCGCCTGCTACGAGAGCGGCGGCAGCCGGACGCTGGCGGCGCTCTACTACCAGCAGGTTTACTATCAGTACCCGGCCAGCGCCGAGGCCGCGGCGGCCGAGGCGGCGCTGGCGCGCTTGAGAAGCGCGCTGGGCAGCGCCTACCCGCCCCCGTCGCCCCAGGCCATGTTCCAACGGGCGGAACGCTGGCTGCGCGCCGGGGAAACGCGCCGCGCGCGCAGCGAATATGAGGCGATGGCGCTGCGACTGGCCGAAGCGGACGGCGAGCTGGCACGGGTGCGAGTCCAGGCCGCCGAGTACTTCGCCCAGCGTACCGCCGTGGCCTATGCGCGCTTGAAGTCGCTCGAGCTTACCTCGCCGGAGGCCGACGCCGAACGGCTCTACTATGTGGCGGAGTGTGAGCGCCGTTTGGAGAAGGACGCGGACCTGCTGACCACCGTCGATCGCTTCCGGGAGCGCTACCCCGAGTCGCCGTGGCGCCTGAAGGCGCTGGTCTCGGCGGCCAACCGGTTCCTCATCCAGAACCGGCCGGAAGTGTACGAGCCCCTCTACCGGGCCTGCTATGAGGGGTTCCCTTCGGATCCGCAGGCGGCGAACTGCCATTGGAAGGTGGCCTGGAGCGCCTGGCTGCGCCGGCGCGGGGAGGCCGGCGAAGCGCTACGCGCGCACCTGGTCCGCTATCCGGGCTCCGAGAAGGCCGACGCGGCGCTGTACTTCCTGGGCCGTCTGGCGGAGAGCGCCCGCGATTTGGAGACGGCCAAAGCCTGCTACCTGGAAGCGTCGCAGCGCTTCACCAACCACTACTACGCCCAGCGGGCCGAGGAGCGGCTGAACGCGCCGGAGTTTTTTCCGGTCGTGGCGTCCCGCCAAACCACGGAGTTCCTGAACACCGTGGTCTGGCCGGTGCGGCGGTATCCGGAGAACTTCGAGTCCACCCCGGTCACGCGCCTGCGCCTGGACCGGGCGCGGCTGCTCTACTCGGCGGGGCTGGAGGAGCTGGGGGACAAGGAGCTGCGTTTCGGCGCGAAGACGGATGCCCAGGCGCACCTGCTGGCCATCGAGCTGGCGCAGGCGATGGGGCGTCGCGGCTCTTACGCGCAAGGCATGCGCATCATGAAGAGCCTGGTTCCCGCCTACCTGAACTATCCGCTGGAGAGCGCGCCGCCGGCGTTCTGGCGCCTGCTTTTTCCGCTGCCCTACCGCGTCGAGCTGGAGCGCTACGGCAAGTGGCGGGGGCTGGATCCGTTCCTGCTGGCCGGGCTGATCCGGCAGGAGTCGGAGTTCGACCCGCGCGCCGTCTCTGCCGCTCGCGCCTACGGCCTCACCCAGATTCTGCCCGCCACCGGCCGGCTGCTGGCCCGCAAGCTGGGGCAGCGGCGCTTCCGCACCAGCATGCTGTTCAGTCCCGACTTCAACCTCCGCCTGGGCACTTACCACCTGCAAGCGCTCTTCGAGCAGTACGGCTCACAGTGGGAACCCACCCTGGCCGCCTACAACGCCGGCAACTCGCGCGCGCAAAGCTGGGTGACCTGGGCAGACTACCGCGAGCCGGCCGAATTCATCGAGACCATCCCGTTCACCGAGACCCGTAACTACGTGCTGGCCGTGCTGCGCAACACGCGCTTCTACCGCCGTCTTTACGGCGGCCGGTAGCACCGGCATTCTGGCCTGTGTTCGCGCTCACGCCTCCCGGATCACCTGGAAGCCGGCCAGGCGGCTGAGGCGCTCGATGGGCTCGAGGTGATCACCGTAGAAGACCACGCGATGCAGCAGGTCGCGCGTATTGGTGTTCGCCTCGGCGGCGCTCATTGCCGCCGAGTAGCCGTCCAGGAACTTGCGCGCGTTGCTCACGCGGGTGCGAATCTTGGTGCGGCAGCCCCGCGGGTCGTCAACGTTGCCCAGGGCTTCGCCGGTCGAGACCAGGAACTTGGTCGGGCCCGAAAACTTGGCCACGGTGACCGGGCCTGCCGCCGGCAGAAGCACCTGCATGGAGACGCCCTTGTGGTCCTCCAGGTGCGAACGGATGATGAAGGGCGAGGTTGGCCCGCCGACCCCCTGCATGGCGGTAGCCGAGACGCAGTGCGCGTGGATGACTTCGTTGCGGGCGGTGTCGAAAACCGGGTCGGAGACGAAACCCGGCTTGCCCGAAAGCGAGGTCACCAGGAGCTGCGTCATGGTGGAATCCAGGTCGCACTCGCAGACCCCATACATGCCCAAATCATTCAGCTTGGAGAAAGCCACGCACGGGTAGGCGGGAAGCTCACCGCGACCGAACCCGCCCAGGCAGTCGATGGCGATGGCGTTGGCTTTCTGACTGCGCAGGAATTCCTGGATGGCCAAGTGCAGGCGCAGCGAGTTGACGATCTCCTCGCGCGAGGGCTCCACCACCCGCACCGCCGCCCGGACAAACTCCTCCGCCGCCCGGCGCGCCCGCTCCGGATCCACAGCGTCGTAGGCCGCCTTCAGGTCGAGATAGGTCGGGTAGGCGAAGGCGGTGCCGAACTGCTTCTGGAAGCCCTCGCCGGAAGGGCGGGCGGCGGGAGGGGAAACCAGCAACACCTTGCTGTGGCGCAGGTGATGAAGGGCGCGGAACAGCCTCACGTAGCCGTCCAGCTCGGCGAAGTCGTTGCTGGCAATGACCTCGGCCTTCATGCCTTTCTGCGCCAGCACGGTCTGGTGCGTCCAGTCGTGCCCGGCGTAGAGGCGAGAGAAGAGCAGGACGGGCCGGCCGGCGCCGGCGAGCTTGCGGAGCATGCCGGAAACGCCGTGGGTGAGGTTGAAGGCCAGCACCACGTCCGCGCCCTCCGGATCCGCGAGCCAGGCAGAGAGGTCCGTGCTCTCCTGAAGCAATTCCCCGCCGGCAAGGCGGATCTCGCCCGGATAGCGGCGCTCCAGTTCCGCAAGCTCGGCCTCGATCTGGGCGACATCCTGTTTCACATCCAGGTCGGGACGCGGCCAACTCGGGCGGCGCGCCGCCAGGTACACCCGGCGCACCACAGCCGGACCGGCCCACGGCAGGTTCTCGAGACTTTCCCCGGAAGCCGGCAGCCAGGGCAGTCCCAACCCGGCCGCCGAGGTCACCACAAAACGGCGGCGGGTCCACAGGCAAGTTGCAGTCGGCATAGCAGCCTCATTATCTCTCTTACAACACCGCTACTTTACCCCATCGGCGGATGCGCTCATCGGCGGTCACCAGCCGCAGACCGTGGCAACGGGCGGTAGCCACGATGAGCTGGTCGGCCGGGTCCTTGTGGAAACCCTCACCGAGTTGGGCACTCTCGGCAATGATCCTGGCGGTCAGAGGCAGGACTGCCAGCAAGGGGTGAGCCTCGATTTCCTCCAGCCATTCGTGCAACGGCATTCGGATATGACGGCGCCCCAGCTCCACCATCTTGGCGAGTTCCCAAAGGGTGATCACGCTGAGCGCCACGGGCTCGCGGCGCCGCTCACATTCCAGCAGGACCTGTTTCTGCCGCCGGCTCAGCCGAGCCGGCTCCGCCCTCCACCACACCAGAATGTGAGTGTCCAGCAACAGCGAAGGCACTAGCGTCCTGCTTCGCAAACACCTGGACTTTGCTGCCTCGTGGGACAGGCCTTCAGCCTGTCAGCCGCACCGGCCGCTGCCGTCAGCGAACTTGCGAAGCAGGGCACTAGCGGTTGGCCTCCCAATCCGAGGACCAGTCCAAGTAGACGATGTCCTGATCGCCGGTCACGATGCCCTCCCAGGTGCCCCGGAGCGACTTCGTCTCCTCCGGCACCGGCAGGACTCGGGCCACGGGCCGGCCGCGCTTGGTGATGACCAGCCGATCGCCATGCTTGTGGACGTCCTCTAGCAAGCGCAGGCAGTGGGCTTTGAACCGGCTGACTCCCACGACGGCTTCCTTCATATCCCCATGTTACCGTTGACCATGCGGATTGGTCAACTGGTCAGAAGAGACTCCCGGTTCAGAACACATCCAAATCCCGCCCCGAGACCACCTTCCCCTTGTAGCCCCGCCGGAGCTCCGCCAGCAGCTCCTCTTCGGTCGAACTCCAGATCAGTTGGTGGTAGAGAATCAGCAGCCCCGGGCGGGCCTTGGCGGCCAGCTCGGCCAGAGCCCGCGAGGAGGTGTGGTACTCGGAGTGATACTTCTGCCAGGCCGGCTCGCGGGCGGCGCTGGAGGAGCGTCTGACCGAACGTGGCGACATCGACTGGGGCGACGCCTTGTGGGAGGAAAACCCCGAGAGTAAGGACTGGAGTCAGGTGCAGTTCCGGCTCGGCTGGGGGCTGGGTGTGGCTACTGAGGCTTCGCAGCGGACCGGACAAGACGGGAGTCTCGTCCTACTGGGCAGCTTCGCCCATCTTGGCATCGGCGTTCTCGGTTCCGAACTTCTCCTCAAGCAACCGCCACACGTCGGGTTCCAGGATTCCCGCCTGCGAGGCGCAGAAGGAAAGGACGGCTTGGCCAAACGGTGTGATCCGGTAGTGGAGGACTTCTTCGCCCGGGAACCCATCCATGTGCGCGACCATCTCAGGCGTAACCTTGCTGAGCTCGGCCATCAGCATTCCCGACTCAAGTAGTCTCGGGATCGCGCCGATCCTCGCCGTGCCCGCCAGTGTTTCACCAACGGTTCGCATTGTGGGGTGCTTGACATGGGCGTGCGCCGCTTCGAGGAGGACCCAGTAGCCGGGGAGGTCAAGCGCCTCGGCGGCACGTCGGACGGCCAGGCTGCGTTGAAGCTGAACCTCCTTCAGGGCCCCTATGACTGCTTGCTGAATTCGACGGATAGCCTCGTCCGGCGATCCCTCTGGATCGTAGCGGTTAACTCTGATGGCGGCAACATCGAACAGCAAGGGGCTCGCGTCCGATCGGAAGAGCAACACCTCCTCGGGTAAGCGAATCGCATGCGCTAATCCGACTTCATACATGACGTTGGCGTTCCTGATGGGATTGCCGACGTCGTCGTTCAGCGCCGAAACGTCCGCAAACACCAGAAGGGACTCGCTGAGGCCGGTGAGAATATCGGTCAGGATCGAATCACTGACTTGCCGGACATCCACGCGGGAGGGTTCCAGTCTGCGGCCGTCAATGCCAATCCTCCTAATGGCGGGGGCGATGACGTTCTGCCATCGGCCTTCAAAACCGGCCTGGAAGCTCATGGCGATGAAGATCTTGTTGGTTCGCGGAAACGGTGGGAACAACGAGAAGAAGTGAAGAGGATACATGCATATGCTCCTTATTCGGTCTGCCAGGTCGATCGCCGTCCAGGGTCAACTCTGACCTGGTGAGTCGCCGGAAGGGCGAGTCCCTTGGAAAGAGAGTACCATACGACTCGCTTGAGAAGTGAGCTGCTCCGGCCGGGCTGCTGGCTTCCTCCCAGTGCTACCCGCCTGTCAGCATAGCCTCAGCTCCCAGCACGACACGACTTGGTGCGGGCCGGTGTCGCCCCAGTGAGTGCGGGCCGGGAACGACGGATGGACATGCCGTTATTCCCACGGCAGACACCGCCCCTGGACACGCTCGGGCGGCTAAGGTCCGGTGGGTTGGATCCCTGGTCAGTCGTGACAGCGAGCCTTGGGTATAATACCTTGCAGGATGCAATTGACCCAACAGGAGGAGGCTCTGGTCGGAGCCGTCCGCCGATTGCCCCCTGCGGTCGCGGGAGAACTGGTGGCGCTGGTGGAGCGTCTGGCCGAAGGTGGTGGCATCGACCGGGCAGACGCCTGGTCGGAGGAGGACCTCCGCGACTACGGCGCCGCCTCGGCATTGAGGGTAGAGGAAGCTGCTGGAGATGAGGCGCCTTGAGGCCGGGCGACGTTGTGGTTGCCCTGCTGCCGGGCGCGCGGGTCGGTAGTGTCCTAAAGGTGCTTTGAAGGCGGAATTTTAGTGGTAGGCTACGTAGGATTGTGGGAACCCTCGCCCGCCATGATTCTGTAAAGTAGCCAACCACCAACTGCAAGAACCGCACCGACGGTGGCAGTCAACCCAAACTCCAGAACCCCGTAAAACAAGAGACCGACACCGGTCAGGATCAGAGCAGCGTTGAGTTTCGTAACGCGGATCTGACCAACAATGATAGCCCCGATTTCACCAATGACTACTATCGCGCCGAGAGCGACCGCCAAGCGCGCTCTGTTGTCCGAGTTCCATTTCCATTGTACTCCCGCTGATTCCAGAACCCCGTAAACAAAGAGACCGAGACCGATCAGGATCAGAGCCACGGCCAGTTTCTTCATGGTTCCGAGTCTAACACGGATTCGCAACCAGCTATGGCAACCCGAATTCAACAACGCACCTTTAGGACAGTACCCGCGGGTCACCAAAGCACGTCCTGCGGTTGTGGTTTCCACCGAGCGCTACCACCGTGAACGCCCCGATCTGATCGTAGGCATTCTCACAACGCAGCTCCCGGAATCTGTCGGCCTGACGGACTACGTCTTGCAGGATTGGCGTGAAGCTGGGCTGCGCGCCAGTTCGTGCTTCCGTCTCTACTTGATCACGGTGCCGAGAACCGAGGTCGCGGTGATCGGGCGCCTATCACCGCGTGACTGGCGCGAGGTGCAGGTGCGGCTCGGTCGGGGGCTGGCTGTGGTCACCGATGCCCCGTAGGCGAATCCTCATCTCCTCCCTGCTTCAGTAGACGTCCAAATCCCGCCCCGAGACCACCTTCCCCTTGTAGCCCCGCCGGAGCTCCGCCAGCAGCTCCTCTTCGGTCGAACTCCAGATCAGTTGGTGGTAGAGAATCAGCAGCCCCGGGCGGGCCTTGGCGGCCAGCTCGGCCAGAGCCCGCGAGGAGGTGTGGTACTCGGAGTGATACTTCTGCCAGGCCGGCTCGCGGGCGGCGAAACCGGCCTGCGAGTACACTTCGTGAATCAGCACATCGCACCCGTTGCAGGCCTCAACCACGGTCGAGCTCGCCGTGGTGTCGCCGGAGACGACAATGCTGCGGTCCGGCGTCTTGAACCGGTAGCCGAAGGCGTAGCGCCACGCGCCATGGCGGACCGGGAAGGCGGTCACGACGACGTTCTCATCCTTGTACACCTCGCCCGGCTCGATCTCGTGCGTGTTGACCTGGAAGCCGGTCTGGTTGGCGGGCTCGGAGCCCTCCAGCCGGACCATGATGTCCTCCTTGTAGGCCATGACGATGTGGTCGGTCATCTCCTTGAGCCCGGGCGGGCCCCAGACTTCGAGCGGCTCTTTGCGTCCCAGCACCCAGGGCGTCAGGATCAGATCGGCGTAGCCCGCCGTATGGTCCGAGTGCAGATGGGTGACGAAGGCGCGCCGCAGGTTGGCGACCGCCAGCCCGGAGACGCCCTTGCGATGGGCCGCCTCGGCGCGCCGCACCACGCCGGGCCCAAAATCGACCAGATAGGGGACGTCATTGACCACGATGGCCACTGCCGGGCCCGAACGATCGGGGTCGGCGTTGGGCGTTCCGGTTCCCAGCAGCACGATCTCGGTCCGCTTGACGGGCTTCGGCTGCCCGCCGAACAGGCCCGAGCACGTCACGCCCAACAGCAATGGGATGAGGACACGGCACACTCTCATAGGACGCTCGGTCCATGATAGCTTCGCCAAGGAAGCGGCGCCGGCTTACCGGATCAAGCGCACGCGCACAGGCAGCTTGGGAATGCGCCAGTTGCGATCCGCGGTGACCGCGGGCACCCCGCAGCGGTGGGCCAGAGCCAGGCAGGCACGATCGCCCAGCGAGAGGCCGCGCCTTCGGGTCGAGGGCTCCAGGCGGGCCGCCAGGTGCGCGTCCTCCAAAGTAAAGGGGAGGACAACGAGCTGAAGGTCATCGACCGCCTTTACTGCCTCGGCCGCGGGGGCCCGCAGGCGGATGAGTTTCGTTATCGCCTCGCTGGCGTTCACGGTGCTGATCGCGGCCGAGGGCAGCATCGGCTCGACCGCCTCGTGTCCCGGCTCGGCGAAAATCACCGCCAACACCGCGGATGAATCCAGCACGCAATCAATCTTCACGGGCCTCCCGTTTGGCTTCCTCCCTGCGCTCGGCCAAGAACTCCTCGACGATCGACCGGTCCGGGCCGGCCAGCCGCCGGGCCCACTCTTGCACCCTCTTGAGCGCCTGCTGCCTGGTTTCCAGCATGAGCCTTCCGCCCTCGTCGCTGAGAGTCACCTCGGAGTTGACCCCGATCCCGTACCGTTTCCGCCACTTGGCAGGAATCAGCACTCTTCCCACTTCGTCAACCTTACAGGTAGCTCGATCCATTCTCCCTAATTCTACCAAACCTGGTATCCAGGGGAAACTAGGCTTGCTGGAACATCGAGATGCCCGCGACGCCAGCCGCCCTGGCCTCCAGGCACTGCGGGGCATTCTCCCAGGTGACGCCGCCCAGCGCGTAAACCGGCAGGCGTACGGCCCGGCAGGCTTCTGCCAGGCGCTCCAGCCCCAGCGGCTCGCCGTAGGCCGCTTTCGAGGCGGTGAGAAAGACGGGGCCGAAAACGGCGAAGTCGGCGCCCTCGCGCTGGGCGGCGCGCACTTCCTCCACGCTGTGGCAGGAGACGCCGATCAGGAAGTCGGCGGGCGTGATGCGGCGCAGTTTCAGCGGGGAGATCGAATCGGCCGGTAGGTGAACGCCGTGGGCGCCGCAGGCCAGGGCCACGTCGGCGCGGTCGTTGACGAGAATCCTCGCGGCGCGCGGATTGGGAAGCGCCAGGGCCCGCCGCACCAACTGGGCGAGTCCGCGCGCCAGCAGATCTTTCTCGCGAATCTGGATCAGCTCCACACCGGCGGCGAGCTTCCTTGCGATGGTCTCCAGCAGCGGGTCGATACCGCCCAGCGGCTGGCGGTCGGTGATGTAGTAGCGGATCACAGCGGCTCGTAGTAGCTTTCCCCGGCGCAGGCGCGGCACAGGACGCTGCCGCCGCGCACCACCTCCCGCCGGAACTTCACCGCCTCGCCGCATTGCGCGCAGAAGGAGGGGCGCGCCTTGTAGCCGGGCAAGTCTTCCGGGCTCAGACGAACGCGCACCCACTGGGTCGTGAAGAGCTCCTCGTCAGGCAATTCCCGGTAGGCCAGCATCTGCTGCTGCTTGGGGTCCGCGAACTCGGGGTGGATCGCGCGCGCCCGCTCGCGGGAGGTTTCCGTGGCCACCACGCGCACCGCGCGGCCGGTCTCGAGATCGCAGAAGGTGGCCGCAACCTTGCCGAAGTCGCGGAACTTAAGGCTGCGACGCCCCAGGCGGCAGCCCGTGACCACTCCGACGGCGTCCGTGGCGCAACGGTCGATCTCGATGAAAGTGATCAGGCGCTGGCGGTCTTTCCCCTCCGGGTCTGCCAGCCCCAGCAGCTTGAGGCCGTACAGGGCCAGGCGCACGCCCAGCACCTGCCCGGCGCACATGTGACCGTGCGCCTGCTCGGCCAAAACCAGGTACTCTTCCAGAGTTTTCACAGCACTCGCAATGCCTGCGTCGGGAACTCCACCAGCCACTCTTTGTTGTGTTTCTGCTGCTCGAACTCGGCGCGGGAGATCTCGACTGCCAGCCCGCCCGCGAACTCCAGGCGCACGCTTTGCGGCAGCTCGACAGCGCGCTCGAGCTGGGCCGGAATCTGGTTGGGACCGGGCCGCGCGTCCCGTCCGGCCACGCTGAGCTCCTCCGGCCGGACACACAGCCATACGCGGTCGCCGCGCAATTTGCCGGGGAAATAGGGGCCGCTGAGGAGGTGCTCCCCGAGCCGCAGGCGGCTCAGATTGCGCTGCGGGTCGAGTTCCGCGATTTCCACTTGGAACAAGTTGAAGATGCCCAGCAGGCGCGCGACCTCGACGCTGGCAGGCCGCTCGGCGATGGCGCGCGGAGGGCCGCTCTGGAGGATGCGCCCGCCGCTCAGGACCAGCATCGAGTCCGCGAGCTCGAAACACTCCTTAAGATCGCAGGTCGCCAGCAGGATCGGGATGCGGAAGTCGGCCCGCACCTGCCTGAGGATGGCGTGCAGCTCGGCGCGGAGCGGCGTCTCCAGCCCGCGGCCCGGCTCATCGAGCAACAGCAGGCGGGGCGAGCCGATCAAGGCCCGGGCGATGGCCGCGCGCTGGCGCTCACTGGCGGAGACTTCGCGCGGGCGGCACCCCGCGCAGTCCACTAACCGGAAGCGCTCCAGCATTTCATTCACCTTGCGGTGGCGCTCCAAACGGGGCCGGTGCTCGACGGCGAAAGCCAGGTTGCGCCGCAGGGTCATGTGGGGGAACAGAGCGCCAGCCGGGAAGACATACCCACAGCGGCGTGCGCGGGGCGGCAAGTTGACCCGCGCCGGGGCATCGAACAGGATCTCGTTGTCCAGCAGGATGCGGCCCTCGTCTGGGGCGATGAAGCCGGCGATCACGTCCAGGATCAGCGTCTTGCCCGAGCAGCCGGGGCCGAACAGCACGCTGATGCCGGCCGGGGCCTGGACTTCGACGTCCAGGGTAAAGCCTGGCGACGCCGGTCCGGGCGGAAGATTCTTGCGGAAGCGCGCGTGAATCATCCTGCCACCCGCCTGGAGAGGAGTCGGCCCGCAAGCGCCAGAACGGCGATCGCGGCCACGGAAACCAGTAGCGCGAGCCCACGAGCCAGCGCGCCGCCGGGGCTCTCGACCGCGCCGCGGACCGCGGCATCCAGCATGCTTACGCGGCCTGGTATGAGACCTGCCACGATGAGGGTCAGGCCGCAGTCACCGAGCGCGCGGGCGAAACACAGTACAGTGGCAGCCAGCAGGTGGCCGCGAGCCAGCGGCAGGCCCACGCGCCGGAGGACCCGCCACTCGGAAGCCCCCAGGCTGCGCGCCGCGCGCAAGCAGGCGCGGTCCACTCTCTCGAAGGCCGCCTGCGCGGAGATCGCCAGCAGCGGAACGGCCTGCACCATCGCGGCCACCACCGCCCCCGGCCAGGTGAAGCCCAGTCCACGCTCCGTGCCCAGCAGCGCCAGGAGGTAGTAGAGCAGCACCGTGGGCGGCAACGCCAGCGGCCACAGCATCCCGTGGCCCGGAGATTGCCGGTTTTGCAGCCGCCAGCCCAGCCATAGGCCCGGCGGCAGCGAGAGCACAGTGGCCGCAACGGCCACCTTCAGGCTCAGCCACAGCGGGAACCAGTCCAGGGGCATGAAACACCAGATTACCGGAAATCCGCCCCCCTGCCACACAGGCAAGTGCTATGATCTAGTCCCATGCATCGACTTTTTCTGCGCGTCGTCCTGTTTCTGGCGCCGGCCGCACTCGCCGCCGCTGCCGACCGGCTCGCACCCATGGACATCTTCCAGTTCGAGCTGGCCTCGGATCCGCAAATCTCCCCAGACGGCAAGCGGATCGTCTACGTCCGCCAGTTCGCCGACGTTATGAGCGACCGCCGCTGCTCCAACCTGTGGATCATCAACTTCGACGGCAGCGACCATCGCCCGCTCACCACCGGCAACTATCGCGACACTTCGCCGCGCTGGTCGCCCGACGGCAGCCAGTTCCTGTACCTTTCCGACCGCGACGGCGCGCCGCAGATCTACCGGCGCTGGATGGACACAGGACAGTCGGCCAAGCTGACCAACATCACCTCGGCGCCGGCGGGCATTGCCTGGTCGCCGGACGGCCAGTGGATCTCGTTCACCGCGCACGTGCCGGACGAGGGGCCGCGAATCGTTACCATGCCGAAAGCTCCCGAGGGCGCCAAGTGGGCGGAGCCCGCTCGCATCATCGACATGTTGGTCTACCGCTTCAACGCCGCCGGGTACCTCAAGCCCGGATACACCCATCTGTTTGTCCTGCCCGCCGAGGGCGGCACTCCGAGACAGGTCTCCACGGGCAAGTTCCAGCACGGCGGCGCGGCCACCCGCGCCAGCGAGGCCGTGTGGACGCCCGATGGCAAGTACCTCCTCATGTCGGCGAACCGGCACGAGAACTGGGAGCTGGAGCCCAACGACACGGAGGTCTACGAGTTCCAGGTGGCCGATGGCGCAGTGCGCGCGCTCACTTCGCGCAAGGGGCCCGACGGCTCCCCGGCGGTCTCTCCGGACGGAAAGCTGATCGCCTACGTGGGCTTCGACGAGCGCTACCAGGGTTACCAAGTGACCCGGCTGGCGGTCATGAACCGGGACGGCACCGGAGCGCGCACTGTCACCGCCTCGTTCGATCGGGACGTCTTCAGCCCGCACTGGTCCCCCGACTCCAGCGGCCTCTACTTCCTCTCGAGCGACCAGGGCAACACCGGTCTGTACATCGCCGCCCTCGGTGGCGCAATCCGGAAACTGGCCGGCAATATCGGCAGCACCACCAGCGCGTACGGCGGCCGCGGCGACTTCACCCTGGCCCGCAACGGCAACTTCGCCGTCACCTACACGCGCCCCGAGGTGCCGGGAGACCTCGCAGTCGGTGCCGCGGCCAACCCCGCCTTGCGTAGAATCACGGCGGTCAACGACGACCTGTTCGCCGGAAAGAAGCTGGCCCAGCTCGAGGAGATCTGGTATCAGTCGTCCAAGGACCGGCGCAAGATCCAGGGCTGGCTGCTGAAGCCGCCGGACTTCGATCCAAAGAAGAAGTACCCGCTCATCCTGGAGATTCACGGCGGGCCGTTCGCCGACTACGGCGACCGGTTCGACCTCGAGAAGCAGCTCATGGCGGCGCGCGGCTACGTGGTGCTCTACACCAACCCGCGGGGCAGTACCAGCTACGGGGAGGAGTTCGGCAACCTCATCCATCACGCCTACCCCGGCGACGATTTCTACGACCTGAACTCGGGCGTGGACGCCGCCCTGGCCAAAGGGTACATCGATCCGCAACGGTTGTACGTCACCGGGGGCAGCGGCGGCGGGGTGCTCACCTGCTGGATGATCGGCCGGACCACCCGTTTTCGGGCCGCCGCGACGGTTTACCCCGTCATCAACTGGTACAGCTTCGTGCTGACTTCGGACATCGGCAACTGGACGGTGAAGCGCTGGTTCCCGGGCTTCCCCTGGGACTACGCCGAGCATTACGAGAAACGCTCGCTGCTCTCGGTGGTGAAAAACGTCAAGACGCCCACCATGATCATGACCGGCGAGGCGGACTACCGCACCCCCATGTCGGATTCCGAGCAGTACTACCAGGCGTTGAAGCTGCTGGGAGTGGAGACGGTGCTGGTGCGCGTCCCGGACGAGCCGCACGGAATCTCCGTTCGGCCCAGCCACCACATCTCGAAGATCCTGCACATCCTCGAGTGGTTCGAGCGGCATCGGTAGGAGGTTGGTGAAAAAGTTCAAATCGAGGCCTTGCTGCCTTTTGTGGCACGGACTTCAGTCTGTGCAGGGCCTTTTCACCAACGCCCTGGGCGTGCCTGGGCCGCGAGGCGCAGCGCGATCCGTAAGCAGCAATCTGTCCGGCCAGGGGGCCGGACGCGGACGGGGGCGTCCGCCCTACGACGGCCCCCAGTAGGGCGGTCCCCCTGGACCGCGAGCCAGCCCCCCGGCTGGCTCACCCAATCGGTGACCACCCCAGGAGTTGGCACGCCACGCCACTGGGCGTCTCACGGGGGCAATCCCGCGCCACCTCGGATTACGGCGCGCGACGCGGACTGGAGAGGCGCGGACGCGCTACACTGAGTGACAACGCGAGGAGGACGCCATGCCGCTACTCCGACTCATCGCCGAAGGTGTAGGCCCCTTTGAGAGGCTTGACCTCGACTTCTCCGACGGCCACGGCAACCCCCACCTCGGCCCCCACATCCTGGCCGGCGTCAACGGCTCCGGGAAGTCCACGGCGCTAAGGGCTATCGCGTGGGTGATGAACCGGCCTAACTGTGGTTTCAACCACACTGAGTGGGACCACTTCCTGGCCGGTCACGCCTTCTCCGGCGCCTTGGCGGAAGTGCAAAACCCCAGCGGCTCACGGTTCACACGGGCGTGCGCTACGGACAACGTGCAAACGTGGATCAAGCGATCCCTGTATCCCGGCAGCGAGAGCGGCATTGGACGCCTGCTTGGAATGCCTCTGCCTCCAGAACACGGCAGCCACGCGGCCTGGTTTCAGACACAGTCGGTTCGGGAAATCACTGTTTTCTTCGCTGCGTACGCGCCGTCTCGGGCACTGAGGCATCTTGAGCGGCTGGAGCGGGCGGAGATGCCGAACGACCCTTATGGGAACTGCCTAGCCTTCGAGTCTACGGTGGATAATCAAGGCATCCAAGCTTGGTTGCGGGACCTGCGTAGCAGGAGCGCGATAGCCAAGGAGACTGGGAAACCAAGCCAGCGTTACGAGCGGTCGCTGGAGCGCTTTCAGACGGCGCTCGGGTTGGTGTGCGGCCAAGGTGTCCACTACGAAGTCGAGATTGAGCCCACGCTACAACTGCGTCTCCGTGCTTTTGGGCAGAGCCTGAATTTCTCGCAGCTCCCGGATGGAGTCCGAAACACCGTCGGCTGGCTGGCCGACTTCATAATGCGCCAGGACCTGATGGAGTGGGACCCGGCGCTGGGGGGCAAGCGCCCCGGGATCTTGCTGCTGGACGAGGTGGACGCCCACCTGCATCCCCGCTGGCAGCGCACACTGCTGCCGGCCATGCGCCAAGCGTTACCGGATGTGCAGATCATCGTGACGTCGCATTCTCCGTTCGTGATTTCGTCGTGTAGGGGCGCACGGGTGCACGTCCTCGACCTGAAGGATGGCCGGGCCTCCCTGGTGCGTTCCGAGGACGTGCCCTTTGGGGAAAGCGTCACCGCCACGCTCAGGGAGATCTTCGGCATCAGCAGCCGGTTTGACGTTGACACGGAGAAGAAGCTCGAGGAATGGAACGAGCTCAGCAGGCAGGCGGCCGCCGGTCGGCTGTCCCGGGGCGACAAACAGCGGCTGGAAAAGCTGACCACGAAGCTGGCCGCGCGCAGCGAAGAGCTTCGCTCCATCGTCGGAGTCCGACAGCCGCCGGGGCGTAACTCGAAAGCCAAGCCATCCAAGCGGCGCCAGCGGCTGGCCGGCTGAGACCATCATGGTGCGCACGCCCCGCCAAGAGGCGCCTCCGCCGCGTCTCGTCAGGAACCAAGCCCGCTGGACCCGGCGCTGGGAGGAGATTCAGGCCGGTCGCAGGAGGGGCGAGTGGGCCACCAAGGCCGCAAAGAAGGCCCTCCGGCCAGGCCTCGAACGCCTGGCGCACGGAAAGTGCGCTTTCTGCGAAAGCCCCCTCGGCGTGACGGCAGACCCAGGCATCGAGCACTACGTGGCGAAGACAATTGCTGTTGGACTGGCTTTTGAGTGGGGCAATCTATTTCCTGCGTGCCCCAAGTGCAACGGTGCCAAGGGAAGCACGGACCACAACGACGTTCTCCTGAAGCCGGACGCCGAGGATCCAGAGCCGTATTTCTGGGTTCACGCAGACACGGGCGAGTTACAACCGCATCCGGCGCTCGACGAGGCCAAGCGGGGTCGTGCAGTGCTTACCAGAGATCTTTGCGATCTAAACCGGCGGGGGCTCACGAGCCAGCGCGCGGAGTTGTACACGCGGGTTGGGCGATGGCTGAACAGAGTGCTGCAATGTGACCACGATCCCACCGCGGAACTCCAGGCCGAACTGGAAGAGTTCCTACGCCCTGAGGCAGCATACAAGCTCGTCGTCCGTCACGTGCTGGAACGTCGCGGCCGCGCTGACCTCGCTGCGGAGGATCGCCGTCGCTTCGAGGCCGCGCCTCAAACCGCCTCTTCGTTCACGGCATCTCGGCGCACCTTGCGCTCCCGGCGGCAGGAGTTGACAGGTTGGTCTTCGGACCATACCATTGGGCGTTGGGAACAGCATTTTCCAGCTCGAATCGACAAAAGGCAGGCTCTATGAAATACCCATCGCATCGTGCTCTTCTTGAGGCAGACAATCTGGAAGAACCGTCGCGACAACCACGCAACAGCGCCGTGTCGCACCTGGATTCCTCACAGCGGCGTACCGCGGACGAGGGCCGTGGCCTCAAGCGGCGGAGTCTGTTGAAGGTTTCTACGCTCCTCGGCGGTGGCAGCCTGGCCCACCAGGTAGCGCTGCCCGCGAGCACCCCGACGCAACAGCCCACGCAATCCGGCGCGCCCGGCGCGGGCACGTCCCAACTCACAGTGAGGGACGTCTTGGCAAAGGCTCGCGAACGCCTGTACCCCGCTTGTCGGGTATGCCCGCAATGTGACGGGGTGGCCTGCGCCGGGGATTCCGGGGGGATCGCCGGCGCCGGCTCGGGCATGTCGTTTCAGAACAACTTCACTGCGCTACAGCGCGTGAGGCTCCTCATGCGAACCGTGCACGATGTCGCAAGAGCCGATCCATCCACTACGATTTTTGGTCATAAGATCTCTGTCCCGGCGGTGTGCGCGCCCATGGGGCCTGCGGGCACTCGTTTCGGCAAAGGGATCCCACAGGCGGAGTGGTTCGACGCCCTCGTCGGAGGATGCGTTGTCGCCGGCACTCTGGGCGCCGTTGGCGACAATCTGACTTACCCCATTGAGGACGTGAAGCGGAATCTGGCGGTCATTGAGCGCTACAAGGGGAAGGCTCTTTACAACAGCAAGCCGATTCCCAACTCAACCATCCTCCAGTGGCTACCCCAGATCGAGGCCACCGGGACCGCATGGCTTTCCATCGACGTGGATTCCGGACCCAAGGGCCCGGCCCAACTGCGCGAGCTGGTTCAAGCCTTCAAGATCCCGGTCGTGGCAAAGGGTATCATGACCCTCGACGACGCCCTGAAGTGTGTCGATGCCGGTGTCGCGGGAATCGCCGTCTCGAATCATGGCGGCCGTAGGCTGGACCACACTCCGGGCACCGCGGACGTGCTGCCGGCCATTGCCTCAAGACTGAAAGGCAGGGTCGCGATTCTGGCCGACGGCTGCGTCCAGTCCGGCGTTGACGTGCTGAAGTACTTGGCCCTGGGTGCGGACGTCGTCATGGTCGGGCGCCATCTCCTTCGCGCCGCGTATGGCGGCGGCCCCGACGGAGTCGCGCTCTTTCTGAACAGGATGCGGGCCGAGTTCCAAAGCGCCATGGTTCTGACGGGCGTTCCTACTGTGTCGAAGATCGACCGCAGTATCATCTTCACGTAACTGCCCCTCAGACCACCTCTTCCTTCACCGCGTCCCAGCGCACTTTGCGTTCGCGGCGGTAGGCTTCGACCGACATGACCACGGCTGCGGCCTCCTCGAAGGCGCGGTCCATGTCGCAGCGCGGGCGCTGGCCGGTGCGGATGCAGTCGAAAAAGTCCTGCCAGTGGCTGGTGACCTCCAGCTCGCCCTTCTTGAAGGAGTAGTCGGGCGGGATCACCGCTTCCTGCGGCTGTAGACCCAACTGCTCGGCTCTCTTGCGCGCCTGGGCCAGCTTCTCCTTGAACTCCGGCTTCCACTCGGCCCCGTAAGTGCGGCAGAAAGCGGGCGAGACCTCCAGGGTCTTCTCGCGGCCCAGCATCTGCGTTAACTCCCCCACGTGCCGGCTGTGGAAGGTGCACCCGAAAGTGACGGCCAGTTCCTTACTCGGGTAATCGAACAGCACGTGCCACATGTCGGGCACGTCCCGGCCGTCCTTCCAAGAATACAGATCGCCCTGGGTGACGGCCGTCTCCGGAATGCCCATCCCCATGACCATGTTGACCCCGTCCCAGACGTGGCTCATCAGGTCGCCGGCGATGCCCGTGCTGTACTCCCACCAGCAGCGCCACATGAAGAAGCGCTTGGCGTCAAAGGGCTGCTTGGGCGCGTTGGCGATGAAGCGCTCCCAGTCGATGGTGTCCGGGCCGGCCTCCTTGGGCATCTCCTGGATGTCGTAGGCAGTGAAGAACTGCCACTCGGGGTACGGGCTGGTCCGGTCGATATAGGTGCGCACCAGCGGCACTTTGCCTAGCTCGCCGGAGCGGAATATCTCGCGGGCGCGGTGGAAAGTCGGCAGGCTGTTGTAGTCGTGCCCCAGTTGCAGCACCACGCCGTTCTCCTTGACCGCTTTCCGGATGCCCTTGGCCTCTTCCAGGGTGCGGCACAGCGCCTTCTCGACGTAGACATGCTTGCCGGCCTGCGCCGCGCGAATGGCCATGGGCGCATGCCAGAAATCCGGCGTGGCAATCAGGACCGCGTCCACCTCCGGGTCCTGTACCGCTTTCTCCCACTCGCGCACGACACGCGCGCTGGTGTTCGAGCAGAATTCCTTGGCCCGCTTGAGGTTGCCTTCGTAGAGATCGCAGATGACGCGGATCTCCGTGTTGGGAATCGCCTGCGCCTGCCGCATCAGATAGAAGCCGCGCGTGCCCACGCCGATCGAAGCCACTCCCAGCTTGTCGTTGGGACCGCGCTGCGCCAGCACGGCCGGCGCTCCGGCGAGCGCTGCCGCGCCTCTCAAAAACTGGCGACGTTGGATGCCACTTGCTTTGGCCATGAGCCCTCCTGCACCGCTATTTGATCATATGTCCGCGCGCGCCAGAATCTCCCGGTAGTACGCCTCGTAACGGGGAATGACCAGGGAACTGCAAAAGCGCGTCTGCGCGGTCTGGCGGGCCGCGGCGGACATGCGCTGGTAGAGGCTCGCGTCGGTGAGGAGGCTGAGGACGCGCGCGGCTTGCGCGGCAATGTCGCCCACCGGTTCCAGGTACCCGTCCACACCGTCCGTTATCAGCTCCGGGATGCCGCCCACGTTGGTGGAGACCGCGGGAACGCCGCAGGCCATCGCTTCCAGCGCAGCCAAGCCGAAACTCTCCAGCTCGCTGGGCAGCAGCAGAACGTGCGCCAGCGGCAGCAACCTCTCGACGTGCCCCTGCTTGCCCATGAAGGTCACGTGCTCCTCGAGTTCCAGCTCCCGCGCCAAGCGCTGGGCGGGCGCGCAATCCGGGCCGTCACCCACCATCAGCAGGTGAGCGGGCACCTCCCGGCGCACTTCCTGGAGGATCCGCAGGCAGTCGAAGACGCGCTTGACCGGCCGGAAATTGGAGAGGTGCATGAGCACCTTCTCGCCGGCGGGCGCCAGCTTCGCCTGGCTGCGCCCGGCCGGATCCGGCTGGTATATCTCGCAGTTGACGAAGTTGGTGATGACGCGGATGTCGTTGGGAACCTTGAAAACCTCCAGGGTGCGAGCTTTGAGGTACTGGCTGATGGAGGTGACGCCGTCGGATTGCTCGATGGAGAACCTGGTGATCGGCAGATAGGAGCGGTCCGCGCCCACCAGGGTGATGTCGGTGCCGTGCAGGGTGGTGATGAAGGGCAGCGGACGGCGGCCGGCGAGCATCTGGCGCGCCAGCAAAGCGGAAATCGAGTGAGGAATGGCGTAGTGAACGTGCAGCAGGTCCAGGTCGTAGGCTTCGGCCACCTCGGACATGCGCGAGGCCAGGGCCAGCGAGTAGGGCGGGTACTGGAAGAGCGGGTAGTTGGAGACCTCGACCTCGTGATAGTGGATGCGCGGGATTCCGGGATCCAGGCGGATCGGGTTGGCGTAGGAGATGAAGTGCACTTGGTGGCCGCGGTTGGCCAGCTCCAGGCCCAGCTCGGTGGCCACGATCCCGCTGCCGCCGTAAGTGGGATAG